>SABN01000147.1 GCA_009928955.1 Opitutia bacterium
GGGCATGCAAGGCGGCTATTTCCTTTTTGGGGGGGGATGGGCGAAAAATGGACCCCAAAACGGCCCCCGGGGCGGAGGAAGGTTGACTCTCTTGTCCGTCGGGCTCAAAATGTTCCGGAGAAAAGAGCGAGGGACCCCCTTTCCCGCCGGGAGCGGCTATGATCTGGATTGATCTGATCTACAATCTGGCGCTGTTGATCGCGCTGAGCGTGGTCAGCGGGTTCGTGGACATGCGGTGGAAGCGGGGCACCCGGCCGGGGGCGCTGCTGCAGGGCGTGGTGTTTGGGAGCGCCGCGATGATCGGCATGTTGCGACCGTTCGTCATGGGGCCGGGGCTGATTTTCGATGGGCGGTCGGTGATGATCAGCCTGGGGGGATTGTTCTTCGGGCCTGGGGCGGCGGGGGTGGCGTGCCTCATGACGGTTCCCCTCCGTGTCTGGCAGGGCGGTCCCGGCGCGGGGATGGGCGTGATGGTGATGCTGGTTTCAGCGGGGATCGGGATCGGGTTTCATCAAAGCCGCCGAGGGAAGTCCGGCGAATTTTCGGCCGCGGAGCTGTTGGTGTTCGGCCTCCTGGTGCATCTGGGCATGCTGGCGATGACGGTTTTCCTGCCGGCGGGGATGACCCTGCCCGTGCTGAAGCACATTTCCTTGCCGGTGATGCTGATCTATCCGCTGGCGACGGTGTTGATCGGCAAGATCCTTTCGGACCAGGCGGCGCAGGATCGCCTGCTGAAGACCTTGCGGGAGGAGCGCGAGCGGTTGGCGGGCATCCTGACCGGGACCCACGCCGGAACTTGGGAGTGGAACGTCCAGACGGGGAGTCTCGTGGTCAACGCGCGCTGGGCGGAAATCATGGGATACGCGTTGGCGGAGATTTCCCCGGGGACGGCCGAAACCTGGAGGAAATTCACCCATCCGGACGATCTGAAGGTCCGCGATCAATTGCTGGAGCGGCATTTCCGGGGAGAACTCGACTACTACGAGCTCGAATTGCGCATGCGGCACAAGGACGGCAGCTGGGTTTGGATTTTGGACCGGGGGCGGGTGACGTCCCACACGAAGGACGGGAAGCCCCTGATGATGATGGGGACGCACCAGGACATCAGCGCGCGCAAGCAGGCGGAGGGGGAGAAGGCCCGGCTCGAAGCCGACCTCCAGCACGCCCAGAAGATGGAATCGGTGGGGCGGTTGGCGGGCGGGGTGGCGCACGATTTCAACAACATCCTGACGGTGATTCTCGGGCATGCGGAAATGGCCTTGGAGCAGGTGGACCCGTCGCAGCCGATCCGCCATGACCTGAAGGAAATCCACAAGGCGGCGCAACGTTCCGCCGACTTGACGCGGCAGCTGCTGGCGTTTGCGCGCAAGCAGACCGTCGCGCCCCGGGTGCTGGACCTGAACCAGACGATTGGCGGCATGCGGCACATGCTGCAGCGGCTCCTCGGCGAGGGGATCGATCTCTCGTGGGGGCCGCAGGAGGGGCTGTGGCCGGTCAAGGTGGATCCCTCTCAGGTCGACCAGATCCTGGTCAACCTGTGCGCCAACGCCCGGGACTCCATCGCGGGGATCGGCCAGATCGTCATCGGGGCGGAAAACGTCGCGTTCGACGAGGCCGCTTGCGCCGGCCGCGCCGGATTTTTGCCGGGGGAATTCGTTCGGCTGTCGGTGGAAGACAACGGCAGCGGCATGGACCGGGAAACGCTGGGGCACATCTTCGAGCCGTTCTTCACGACCAAGGGGCTCGGGAAGGGGACGGGCCTTGGGCTGCCCACGATCTACGGAATCGTCAAGCAGAACAAGGGGTTCATCCATGTCCGCAGCGAGCCGGGGGCGGGGACGGTCTTCAGCCTCCATCTGCCCCGGCATGTGGGCGAGGCGGAGCTGGTTTCCGCGGACGTTTCCGCGCCGCCGGGCGAGGGGGGCCACGAGACCATTTTGCTGGTGGAGGACGAAGCCTCCATCCTGCGCATGACGAAAGAGATGATCGAGCAACAGGGCTATGCGGTGCTGGCGGCGAGCGGGCCGGACGTCGCCCTGCGCCTGGCCCGGGAGCACGCCGGAGAAATCCATCTGCTGCTCACCGACGTGGTGATGCCCGGGATGAACGGACGGGATCTGGCGCAGGAATTGCTGAAGACGCGTCCGGACATCCGGTGTCTGTTCATGTCGGGATACACGGCCGACCTCATCGCCGAAAACGGGCGGTTGCGCGAGGGGGTGCATTTCATCCAGAAGCCCTTTTCGGGAACCGAACTGGCGACCCGGATCCGGGCCGCGCTGGATTCGTGAGGGCTCCGGGGGATTGGAGCGGTTCCAGATAGGTCGTCGCGTTTTCCGCGGATGGCAACCGAAGATCGGGACGGGGGTCCTCCACAGGCGGATAGACTGTCCCGGCTCCAATTCGGAGGAATTTGGAATTCTTTGGAGACCCGACGTCTCGTCGGGTTTCCCCCGAATCGGACACATGATTTATGGAACCGCTCCAGTTGAGCGAGGCGGGGCGCTTCAAGTCCCTGTAGACGTGGCCGTTCGCGAGTTCGGCCAGCATCTGGCGCAACCGCTTTTCCTTGGTTCCGGGCCGCGCCCGGCCCGCCGCCATCGACTCTTTCTCCGGCCGCGCCCGTCGGACGCATCGGGCATCGGGTGGCGGGCTCTTTTCAATCGGGCGCAGGATGGGTTCATGAAAGATCTTCCATCGGCGCGGGCCGATTCCGTGAAACGCGGGTCAAAAGCCGCCGCGGAAAGGCCATGCGCACAGGACGCCCGCCCAGATCCAAAGCCGCTGAAAGTGCCGGTTCATGCTGGACGGATTTCGATGATCCCTTGGCCTGATTGAAGATTCGGTCCGGTTTTGAATCACAGGTTGCGCCGGGGACGGAAGGGTGTGCGCCGGACGGCGCTTTCAATCCGTGAATCCCTGTTGCGCCCGGGCCGCGGCGTTCGGGAAGAGCGCCATGCCGGTTTTCATCTTGCGGAAGCCAAGCTTCCGATAGAAGTCCTCCTTGCCGGGCGCAGCGTAGAGAATGACATTGCAAGGCTCCAGCCGGGCGAGGAGCGCCTGCACCAACCGGGCGCCGAAGCCGTTCCGCTGGAACTCGGGAACGACCGCCACGTCGTAGATCGCCGCCTGGCACGCGCCATCGGAGAGCGCCCGGGCGAACCCGACCAAGCGGTTGCCGGAATAAGCGAATACGGCGGCGGAACTGGCTTCAAAGGCTTGGCGATGCTGTTCGGGGGAGAAATGCGCCATGCCGACGCGCTTGAGCGTTTCGAACACGAACGTCCAGTCTACGCCGTCGCAGCCGAATTGGAGTTCCACGTCCATGCGGGTCAGCCGTGGGTGGCGGCGAGGGCCTTGCAAACCTTGCCGTCGGCGTAGAAGAAGAAGGTTTCGATGGCGCGGCGGCCGAGGACGGCGTCGTAGTAGATGCTGACCGTGTCCACGCCGCAGGTGGTTTCGATGATCGAGAACGGCAGGTCGGGAATCTTCCGGAGCGCGGCGCGCCAGTCGTCGCCCACGGCCGGCTGGCCTTGCAGCGTGCCGGTGGGGATGCCGAGAAGCTTCCGGATCATCGGCGTCGTCATCGTGAAATCGTCCATGGAGTGCGCCGGCACCGCCTCGATGTCGTGCGCATTCCACGCCGCGACCCACTCCGCGGCGAAGGTCTGGGCTTCTTCCAAGGCCATCGATGTTTCCTCGAGCGGACGTCAGGGTTCAGGCTCGCGCCGCTTGCGGCGCGTAGAGGTAACGCCTTGATGGGCGGTCATGGATTGTCGGTGGACACAACACGAAACCCAATGAACTGAAGCGTGGTATAGGGATAGCTGCTGTATGCGTTCCAGGTGTATAGCGAACTGCTCCACGTATACCAACTTCCCCCTCGGCGGGAACGCTCTGATGTCCCAGAGGCGTAGTCTGTCATCCATTGGTTCACATTGCCGCTCATATCGTAGATCTCGTACTGGTTGTCATTGGGGTTCGTCTGGAACTCCTCCGCTCCGCCGACCCATCCACCTCGCGAGCGTGACCACTTGTAGCCAATGTAAAAACCATTGGGTGTCGTTGGCCCTCCGTTCTGCGTGTAAGGCGCAGTTGTGGAATCGAAAGGGTCACCGCTATTCTGGTAGTTGGCATCGCTACTTCCCAGTGTGTTTCTCCCAAAACCATAAGTCGTGTTGTCTGTACCGTCCCAGGAGGCAGCTTTGTAATATTCGGCGTCCGTGGGCAGTCGATATCCAAACCGTGTCGACGGGTTGGTTGCCCATGCGAGGCGTTCGGTATCATCGAATCCGTCTGCCCACTGGGCATTGGAAAGGGTAATGGGATGCCAGTCTGCTGCCGATGGGCCTTCCGAGAAGCACCGTTGCGACGAGCCGCGACCCTCGTGTATCGTTTTCCAGTTGCAGTACTTGATGGCTCCGAACCAACTCACACCTATGACTGGATGATTGCGATAGCTGGAGACGGCAACATATGCTCCGTTGGTGTAAACGATTCCGGGTTGGACATTGTTCCAACCGAAGGAGTCCAGATTGTCGATGCTGAAAAGCTTTTCGCTACTGTTTTCGGAACTATCCATGAAGACATTGCCGGACGTTCCAAAGTACATGTTTGTACCTCGTTCATTTCCCTGATTCATCTTTGCGTCGTTGAGGAACTGAGCGAAGTCTTCGTTGGAAACGAGGAATCGAGCCATATAAAAATCATAAGATGGGCCACTCGGCTGCCCTCCGCCAGCCACCAGGCGCATTTCTTGTGGCAAGGATATTGCCTGAAGGCGATAGAACTTATGGTCAGCAGAACCGCTATTCCAGTCCGCCCAGCGCACAGTGTCGCCAGCAGCCACGGCTGCACCTATCTCCTGCCATCCTCCAGTGAGAGCGTAGTCCGCCTGAACGCTATAGACGGCACCCGACGCGCCGTTCCACTCAAACATCACCGCGTTGCGAATATCCGTGATCTCTACGGCGCTTGCAGGCAGAATTATCGCTGACCACAGCCCCCAACCAACTCCGAGTGTGAATACCTTAGACCTGCGCATATCTTGCTCCTTTCTCTCTTTCGCCCAACGTCGTGCCTCTGCCTGAGCCGCGACTAGCGGCGATAGGCAGCAGGCAATTGTTCGCACCCTAGTTGGCTCCAGCATCCTCAAATGAATGTCCTGTCATCGACTCCCATCCGCACTTTGAGCATTTCAATACTGATTCCTTCATTTCATTGCTTTGAATAGTAGCTGTGTTCCGCCCGCATGTCGGGCAACATACCGAAAACCCTAGCAGACGCCGAGAGCAAAGTGCCCAGAGTACAATCATCCCCGCAGCCAGAGGCAGAACAAGCCACCCAAGTCGCATATCAGGAACCATGGCATCCAGTACAAATGGTGCTGCCGGGAACCCAACAAAGAGAAGCGCCTTGAGTATGAATCTGCGTCCATATCTCCTTCCCGCTGATCTTGCGACTGGATGATGTCTGGATTCTTTCATCATTATCTGTGCGAACCGTTTCATCGGCCCACCACGGCTTGAAAAGCCGAAGGGGTTGATTCGGAGAATAGGGAAGAGTTGTCGGGGTGTCAATTGGGGGATGCGTAGTGTCAAGACTCGTTAGAAATGTCCCCATTCTGGACTCATTAGAAATGTCCCCTTTTCATGTTGTGGTTGTTTGTGCGGTGGCCACGTGGCCACCCGGTTTCCCGCTCCCCTGGAATGGGCCACCCAAGCCCATGGAAGGGGGGCGGGAAAACCGGCGATGCGTTTGGAAGGAGCGTTGCCACGGATGATCGGGGGCCGGGGGTTTCCGCGGCGAGCGCGGTCTTTGCGGCGCAACGGGCCGGGGCATGGGCGTGGCGGGGGCCGGCGCGTCCCGA
>SABN01000321.1 GCA_009928955.1 Opitutia bacterium
TCCACAGTGTGGAAAATTCGGCCGGAATTTTTCCACAGTGTGGAAAAATCGGCCGGCTCCTGTTTTCTTGTGTTTCCTGTTTTCCTGCTGCGATCCGTTCTCTAGCCCGTGATGCGGGCGACGATGGGTTGAGGCGCGGCGACGGGCTGGCCGGCGATTTCGAAGGCCTTCTCGACGTAGGCCATGGCTTGCGCGAGTTTCTCCGGGGAATTGGCATGCACCACGACGAGCGGCTGGCCCTTGTCGACCTTGTCGCCGATCTTGGCGAGGCCGGAGGTGCCGACGCCGTAGTCGATGACGTCGTCGGTTTTCTGGCGGCCGCCGCCCAACACGAGCACCGCGCGGCCGATGGATTCGGCATCCACCTTGGCGAGGTATCCTGCGGCCGGGGCCGGGTAGGGCATCACGATGGAGGCCTTCGGCAGCTTGGAGAGATCGTCGAGCGCGGCAACGTCGGCCCCGTGCCGGGCGGCCATTTCCTTGAACTTGGCGAACGCGGCGCCGGAGGCGATGATCTTCTTCAGGAGGCCGGTGGCCTCTTCCACGGTGGCGGCCTTCTTGCCCAGCACGAGCATTTCGGCGGTGAGGGCCATCGTGATGTTCATCAGGTCTTCGTCCGCGTACTTGCCCTGGAGGCATTCCATGGATTCGATGATTTCCAGCGCGTTGCCGGCGGTGCGGCCCAGCGGCTGGTTCATGTCGGTGAGGAGCGCGACCATGCCCTTGTTCATGGCCTTGCCGACGCGGACCATGGACTGGGCGAGGGCGGTGGCGTCTTCGATGGTGCGCATGAAGGCGCCGGTGCCCCACTTCACGTCGAGCACGAGCGAATCGATGCCCTCGGCCATCTTCTTGCACATGATGGACGCCGTGATGAGCGGGATGGAGGCGACGGTGCCGGTGACGTCGCGCAAGGCGTAGAGCTTCTTGTCGGCCGGGGCGATCTCGCCGGTCTGGCCGATCATGGAGAAGCCGCACTTGTGGATGGTGGCGATGAAGTCGGCCTCGGAGAGGTTGACGTTGAAGCCGGGGATGGACTCGAGCTTGTCGAGGGTGCCGCCGGTGATGCCGAGGCCGCGGCCGGAGATCATGGGGACGGCGAGG
>SABN01000322.1 GCA_009928955.1 Opitutia bacterium
CCCCATCCCGCCGAGCCGCCCGTCATCGCGGCCAAGCCGCCCCCCGCCGTCGAGCAAGCCCGCAACCGCTACGTGGAAAACAAGCAGGTCTGGCTGCGCAAATTGGCGGGACGTCCCGCCCCGGCGCGCGCCGCCGCCCTCCTGCCCGACCTCAAGCGCATCTTCCGGGCCGAAGGCGTCCCGCCCGAACTCGTCTGGCAGGCCGAAGCCGAATCCACCTTCAATCCCGCCGCCCGCAGCCCCGTCGGCGCCGCCGGCCTCTACCAGTTCATGCCCGCCACCGCCCGGCAGTTCGGCTTGAGCCTCTCCCCCGAGGACGAACGCCTCGACGCCCTCAAAAACGCCCGCGCCGCCGCCCAATATCTCAAAATCCTCCGCAACCGCTTCGGCAACTGGCCCTTGGCCTTCGCCGCCTACAACTGCGGCGAGGGGCGCGTTTCCAAGAACCTGCGCGAAAGCGGCGGCAAGACCTTCGACGACATCCACGACAAGCTCCCCGCCGAAACCCGCATGTACGTGCCCAAGATCGCCGCCCTCGTCCACTTGCGCGAAAACGCCGATCTCGACCGGCTTTGATCCCCCAGCCGCCGCCGCCCGCGCGCCGCGAAAACGCTCCACCCCGCAGCCGTTTTTTCCTCTTTCGGATGTTGCGCCCCCGCCGCGCCTTGGGTAGCATTCCTTCCGATAAAAAAACGCATTCAACAATGAAAAGGCAATCCATGAACGCATTCGACATGCTCAAATCCATCCAGAAGCTGAACGCCAGCTTGACCGGCAAGGACTTCCTCCTCACGTGGGACAAGTCCGTCGACGAACTCAAGCTCGTGCTCCAAACCGCCGAGCTCCTCAAGAAGCTCTACGAACAGAACATCTCGCTGCGCGTGTTCGACACCGGCCTGGCCATCTCCAACTTCCGCGACAACTCCACCCGCACCCGCTTCTCCTTCGCCTCCGCCAGCAACCTGCTCGGCCTCGCCGTCCAGGACCTCGACGAAGGCAAGTCCCAGATCGCCCACGGCGAAACCGTCCGCGAAACCGCCAACATGATCTCGTTCCTGACGCAGATCATCGGCATCCGCGACGACATGTTCCTCGGCGCCGGC
>SABN01000148.1 GCA_009928955.1 Opitutia bacterium
GAGCGGAAGGGGGGCGCGCAGGCGGGGATCGGCGCGCGGGGCCGCCGCCGGAAGAGGCCCTGCGTTGCCGCGGCGCCCGGGGGAAAAAGCTAGGGGGCGGGGGAAGGGTCCGGCGGCGGCGGGGGATCGAGGAAGAAGTGATGCTCGCGCAGCCAGTCGTCGTGCGTGTTGGAATAGAGGCGCCGGGGGTCGATGAACGGCGGCCGGTCGTGGCCGACGGGGAAGCGAAGCCGAAGGGCGAAATACAGCAGAATGGAATAGGCGAACAGGAGGGGCAGCCGCGCGTGCCGCCGGATGACTCGGCGGGTGGAGGGGTTTCGCAAGGTGGAATAGCAGATCGCGCAAAGGATTCGGGCGGGGAGGTGGGGACAGGCCGGCCGCCGGGCGTAGCGGACCGCCAGCAGGTTGAAGACGATGAGGGCGGAGAAGCCTGCGGCGATTTCCCAGTTTTGCACCAGGATTTGGAAGAGGACGCAGACGCCCAGAAGAATGGAGAAGGCGATGAACAAGGACGAGTTCTCGACCACATACGCGGGGACGCGTTCGCCCAAATGCCGATCCCGGGCGTCCAGGGCGGGCGCCGTGGAGGGGGCACGGGGAGGGCGGCGGCGGATTGCGGCGGCGGATGAACCGGATGGCGGGCGGATCGGCATGGGGGCAAGCATAGGCCGCCGGGAGACGGGAATCAACCGTGGCGGAAGGGGAGGACGCCGTCGAGGGAGTCGGCGTCGGCGAGGATCATGAGGAGGCGGTCGACGCCGAGGGCGATGCCGCCGGAGGGGGGCATGTGCTCTAGGGCGGCGAGAAAGGCCTCGTCCAATGGATAGGGTTTCGCGGCGCGTTTTTGGCGGGCGGCGTTGGCTTGTTCGAAGCGGGCGCGTTGCTCGGAGGGGTCGGTCAGTTCGGAGTAGGCGTTGGCGAGTTCGATGCCGGCGAGATAGAGCTCCCAGCGTTCGGCGCGGGCGGGATCGCCGGGCTTGCGGCGGGCGAGGGCGGCGAGGGGCGCGGGGTAGTCGATGAGGACGACGGGGCGGTCGGCGGGCAGGGCGGGCTCGACGCGGGTGACGAGGTCGAGATCGAAGCGGTCGGGATCGAATTTCAGCGCGGGGTCCCAGCCGGCGTGGGCGATGAAGGCCTGCGAGACGGTTTGCTTTTCCCAGAGCTCCTGCGCGAAGGAGACCGGCTTGCCCTGCCAGGTGAAATCCGTCGCGCCGCGCAGTTCCCGGGCGATGAAGGAGAGGAGCGCCTTGGCGTCGGCGAGGATTTCGAGATAGCCGGCGCCGGCGCGGTACCATTCGAGCAGGGTGAATTCGGGGTGGTGCCAGCGGCCGTGCTCGCCCTCGCGGGCGACGGGCCCGAGCTGGAAGATCCGTTCATAGCCGGCGGCGAGGAGGCGTTTCATGTGCAGCTCGGGGGAGGTGCGCAGCCAGCCGGCGCCGGCGGGGATGGCGTCGATGTTCGCTTCGGGCGCGTTGGCGGGCAGGACGACGGGGGTGTCGACCTCGAGGAATCCGCGGTCGCGGAAGAAGCGGCGGATGGAATCGCTCAGTTTCGCGCGCAGATCGAGGATGCGGCGCAGGTCGCGCAGGGCGTCGGAATCGGCGGGGCGAGATTTCAATTTAGAATTAAGAATTAAGAATTGAGAATCAAAAATTCAAATTGAAAAGCCGAAAGCCAAGGGGGTCGGTGAAATCAGGCCTGCTTGACGCGCTCGACGTACTTGCCGTTGCGGGTGTCGATGCGGATGAAGTCGCCTTGGTTGATGAAGATGGGGACGCCGACCTCGTAGCCGGTGTCGATCTTGGCGGGCTTGAGGACGTTGGTGGCGGTGTTGCCGCGGGCGCCGGGCTCGGTCTCCTTGATTTCCTTGATGACGAAGGCGGGGAGGGTGACGGTCATGGCGCGGCCGTTGAAGAAGAGGACTTCGCATTCGAGATCCGCGAGGAGGAAGAAGCGCTGGTCGCCGAGGACGTCCTGGTGGAGTTCGACCTGCTCGTAGGTCTTGTTGTCCATGAAGACGTACCGGTCGCCTTCCTGATAGGAGTAGGAGAGGGTCTTGGACTCGATGTTGGGCTGGTCGATCTTGTCGACGGCGCGGAAGGTCTTTTCCATCGTGTTGCCGAGGATCATGTTCTTGATGCGGCACTTGTACATGGCCTGGCCCTTGCCGGGCTTGCAGAACTCGAATTCCGTGACCTCGTAGGGGATGCCCTCGATCTCGATCTTGAGCCCCTTGCGCAAATCTGCCGCGGTGAATGCCATGGTGAACGATCCTTCTGGTTCCGGTGAAAAAAGTCGGGCAGGTTTACGCGAACGGGGCGGGTTTGCCAAGCAAAAAGGAAAAGGCGAAAGGGCGGGCGGAGCGGATTCCGCGCTTTTCGCGCGGGAGCGGACGCGCTAGCATGGGGGGGCATGAAGAAGCCCCGGCACATCGCCTATTATGTCACGGCCCACGGCTACGGGCACGGGGTGCGCTCGTGCGACATCCTGGGCGCGCTGCTGGCGGCGCATCCGGGGCTGAAGATCACGGTGACGACGGACTTGCCGGAGAACTTCCTGCGCAGCCGGCTGCCGTTCGTCGACGGGCGGCTGGGGGTGCGTCCGGGGGCGTTCGACGTGGGGATGGTGCAGAAGGATTCCATCCGGGTGGACGTGGCCGCCACGCTGGGCGAGGCGCTGGAGCTGGTGGAGGAGCGGAGCCAGCTCATCGACTACGAGGCGGAGATGCTGCGCGGGGAGGGGGCGGATCTGGTGGTGGCGGACATCCCGTCGATTCCGATCGAGGCGGCGGCGGCGGCGGGGATTCCGGCGGTGGCGGTGGGCAATTTCTCGTGGGACTGGATCTACGCGCCATTCGCCGCGCGCGATCCGCGCTGGCGGCCGGTGATCCGGATGTTCGCGGAAGGCTATCGGCAGGCGAAACTGCTGCTGCAGCTGCCGTTTTCGCCGAGCATGTCGGTTTTCCCGCACCACGTGGACATTCCGCTGTTGGCGAAGCCGGGGCGGGCGCGGCGGAAAGAGCTCGCCGCGCTGACGGGGGCGGACGAAGGCAAGCGGTGGGGGCTGCTGTCGTTCACGACGCTGGACTGGAGCGAGGCGGCGCTGCGCGAGGTGGAGGCGCTGGACGGGTTCGAGTTCTTCACGGTGAAGCCGCTGGACTGGCCGGGGCGGAAGAACATCCATGCGGTGGACCGGATGAAGATGGGGTTCTCGGACGTGCTGGCCAGTTCGGACGTGGTGGTGACCAAGCCGGGCTATGGCATTTTGAGCGACTGCGTGGCGAACGCGAAGCCGCTGGTGTACGCGGAGCGCGAAGATTTCATCGAATATCCCCTGCTGGAGCGCGAATTGAAGCGCTACCTGAAGAATGTCCACGTTCCGGCGGCGGACTTGTATGCGGGGCGGCTGGGCGCCGCGCTGGCGGCGGTGGAGGACGCTCCGGCGCCGGCGGAAACGCTGGCCGGCGGCGGCGCGGAACAAGCGGCGGAAATCCTGATGGCTGGGGCCGGTCTCCGATGAGCGGGGGCATCGGATTTCGCGGAAGCGGGCGCGCGCAAATGGTCTTGTGGAGCGGCACGCGGCGGGGGTAGGGTGGACCGAATGAAACCGTCCGGACAGCGGAATTCCATCCGCGTGCTCTCGGTGATTCCGCCGATGACGCAGCTGAACACGCCCTATCCGGCGACGGCATGGCTGACGGGATTCCTGCGGTCGCGGGGCGTGGAGGCGGTGCAGGAGGATTTCGCGCTGGCGCTGGCGCGGAAGCTGTTCTCGCGCGCGGGGCTGGAAATCGTCCGGACGTGCGCGGAGCAAACGCCGGCCCGGCAGCGGACGGAATCCGTGAAGCATTTCTTGGCGCACGGGGATCGCCCTGCGGCGACCGTGGACGCGGCGGTTGCGTTCCTGCAGGGACGCGATCCGACGCTGGCGCGCCGGATCGGCGGGCGGAGATTCCTGCCGGAAGGCCCCCGGTTCCAGGCGCTGGAGGCCTTCACGGCGGAAGAGGGGGGCGATCCGCTGGCGTGGGCGTTCGGGGCGCTGGGGGCGCAGGACCGGGCGAAGCATGTGGCGACCTTGTTTCTCAACGACCTCGCGGACGTGATCCGCGACGCAGTGGACGGGCGCTTCGAATTCGCGCGCTATGCGGAGTCGCTGGCGAAGAGCCAGCCGAGCTTCGATCCGCTGGCGGCGGCCCTCGCGGCCAAGCCCACGCGGGTGGAGGAAATCTTGCGCGGGCTGGTGCGCGAGGCGGTGGCCCGGCACAAGCCGGACCTGGTGCTGGTGTCCGTTCCGTTCCCGGGGTGCGTGCACGGGGCGTTCCGGATCGCGCAGGCGATCAAGGAGCTGGACCCGCGCATCGCGACGGTGCTGGGCGGCGGCTTCGTGAACACGGAGCTGCGCGAGCTGTCCGAGCCGCGCGCGTTCGATTTCTTCGATTTCGTGACGCTGGACGACGGCGAGCGGCCGGCGCTGGCGCTGGTGGAGCATCTGCGCGGCGAGCGGTCGCGCGAGCAGCTGGTGCGGACGTTCGTGCGGAAGCAGGGGAAGGTGCAGTTCATCGACACCGGCGAGAAGGACATCCCCTTTGCCGAGACGGGGACGCCGACATGGGACGGGCTGCCGCTGGACCGCTACATTTCGGTGCTCGACATGCTCAATCCCATGCACCGGCTGTGGTCGGACGGGCGCTGGAACAAGCTGGCGGTGGCGCACGGGTGCTACTGGCGGAAATGCGCCTTCTGCGACACGGGGCTGGACTCCATCGCGCGCCACGAAAGCCTGCCGGCGGAGGCGTTGGTCGACCGCATCGAGGCGGCGATCGCCGCGACGGGCCAGACGGGATTCCATTTCACCGACGAGGCGGCCCCGCCGGCCGCGCTGAAGGCGCTGGCGGCGGAACTGAAGCGGCGGAAGCTCGCCATCTCCTGGTGGGGCAACATCCGCTTCGAGAAGGCGTTCACGCCGGAGCTGTGCCGGGAGCTGGCGGAGAGCGGGTGCCTCGCGGTGTCGGGCGGGCTGGAGGCGGCGTCGGACCGGCTGCTGCGGCTGATGAACAAAGGCGTCTCGGTCGAGCAGGTCGCGCGGGTGGCGAAGGCGTTCAGCGACGCGGGCATTTTGGTCCATGCGTATTTGATGTACGGATTTCCGACGCAGACGGCGCAAGAGACGGTGGATTCCTTGGAATACGTGCGGCAGCTGGTTGAGGCGGGCTGCATTCAGTCCGGGTTCTTCCATCGGTTCGCCTGCACGGTGCATTCACCCGTGGGGCGGAATCCGGAGAAGTACGGGATCGAATTGCTGCCCTTGCCGCCGTCGCCGTTCGCGAAGAACGACGTGGAATTCGTCGATCCGACGGGCGTGGACCACGCGGCGCTCGGAACAGGCTTGGCGAAGGCCCTCTACAACTACATGCACGGGGTGGGGCTCGCCGCGGACGTGCGGTCGTGGTTCGGCTTTCCCGTGCCGCGCACGGCGGTGAAGCGGGGCTTCATCGCGCGGGCGATCAGGCGGCCGTTCCCGGGGACGGGGAGCGGCGGGGCTATTCGGCGGCGGGCAGGAGCTCCTGGACCTGGTCGGGGATGAGGACGGGGGCGGCGGCGCCTTGGATCCAGTATTCGCGGCCCTTGAGGGAGACGCGCTTGTCCTGCAGGCTGCGGAACTTGGCGGCCTCGCCGTAGACGTGGCACAGGATCTGCCAGCGGTTGTTCTGCCAGCGGACGACGCGGTAGCGGGTGGGGGCTTCGTTGATGAGGGGCGCGGCGCGGAGCTCGCCTTCGACCTCGGTCAGGCGCCCTTGGCCTTCGAGCGGGATGAGCTTGAGGTCGGCGGGGGGCGGGACGGGGAT
>SABN01000323.1 GCA_009928955.1 Opitutia bacterium
TCGGCCTTCGCCTGCTTGGCGTCTTTCTGTTTCTGCCCCTTGGCCTTGTCCTTTTTGCCCTTCTTGTCGCCCATGATTTGCTCCTTTACTAGACCGACCTCTTCCTCCATGTGTGGGCCTGAACCCGGCACGCACAAGCATATGTTCCAAACTCCACATCAGCATTGTCAGTCAGGATGGCAGAACATGTCAACCCGCATTCTCGGCGCACGTCACCGGTCGTCACACGTCGCCCTTAATGAGCGGCGGGGCATCCGATTCCAAGCCGGCCCGTACCGGAAACCACCGCCCGCGAACCGGTTTCCGCCCCATCCCGTACCCGAATCCCGCGCCCCAGTACCGATAACAAGCCCGCGAACCGGTTCCGCCCACCCATGAACCGGTTCTCAAGCCCTCGAAACCGGTACGCGCCCGCCCCGATCCGGTACGTTGCCCCCACTTCCAAGTCCCGCCCGGCCTTAATACCGTCCCCGCCAACGTTATAATTTAACACACAAGGATTCGCTGCCGATCACAAGGCGGCGAATCCTTTTTTATTTCACAGACCCCAACCAAGGATCCGAACATGCCCCGCCCCGCCAACACCTACCGCTACCCGTGGCCGGCTTCGGCCATCAACAGTGCGGACATGGCTGTCCTGCACAGCGTCCGCGAAAATGCGGAGAACCGAGTGCCGATCAGCGTGCTCGTGGCAAACGCCGTCCGCGCCTGCTACGGGCAGGCCCTTCAGGCCCAAGCCCAACCCCGACCCCCACAAGAAAGGAAAATCGCATGAGCAAGTGCACGTTCCTCGACGAGATCAGAAAACTCGACATCCCATCAAAGTGCAAGGCCGAGCAGGCCATGCTCTACGCCAAGTGCAAACGCCTGGCGCTGGCCGAGTTCGTGGCGCTGGAGCTGTACGAGTCGTTCGACCCCGAGGCCGGCGACGACGAGCAACTGACGACGGCGCTCAAGGTCATGCAGAGTGCTGCCGACGACCTGCAGGCGGTCGCGCACGCGCTCGCCAACATCGGCAGGGAAATGGCGGCGTAGTATGTGAGAGGCCCGCCTTCTGTTCTTGCAGGGGCGGGCCTTGCGGCAACACAGCACACCCTCCGC
>SABN01000324.1 GCA_009928955.1 Opitutia bacterium
CTAGAGCATATTACTATTTAGTATAGCCATCCTCGCGGGGACATGGTAGGTTCGGGGCATGAAAACAACCTCCCTCGACTTGCGCAAACGGATCTTGGCTTGTTACGACACGGGCAAGGAGACCCGGGTCTCGGTGGCCAAGCGTTTCTGCGTTTCGCTGGGCATGGTCAAGAAATTGATCCAGCAGCGGCGGCATCTGGGCGACATCGCGCCCCTGCATTGGCGCGCGGGACGCAAGCCCCTGTTCACGCCGGAACACCGCGAGCAGATGCTGGCGGCGATCCGGCGGCAGCCCGACACGACCTTGGCGGAGTTCCGGGACTTGCTCGGACTCGACTGCTCGTTGGTGGCCATCCACCGGGTGCTGGCGCGGATGGGCATGACATATAAAAAAAGACGCTTCGGGCCAGCGAACAGGACCGCGCGGACGTCCAGGAAGCGCGGGCGAACTGGGCCGAGAAGATAAAGGGCTGGGCGCTCGATCGCCTCGTGTTCATCGACGAATCGGGGGCCAAGACCGACATGACCCGTTTCCGGGGCCGCGCCCCGAGGGGCGACCGCGCCCATGATTCGGCGCCGCTGTGCCGCTGGACCGTGAGGACCATGATCTCCTCGATCCGCCTGGACGGAAGCAAGGCTTGCATGACCATCGACGCGCCGACGGACGGCGACGTCTTTGAGGCTTTCACGGAGCAGGTGCTGGTGCCCACCCTCCGGCCCGGAGACGTCGTGGTCATGGACAATCTGGGTGCCCACCGGCGAGAGGCGATCGCCGCCGCGATTGCCCGGGCCGGGGCCCGGGCGGAATACCTGCCGGCCTACTCGCCCGATCTGAACCCCATCGAGAAGATGTGGAGCAAGGTGAAGGAGTTCCTGCGGGCCGCCAAGGCCCGAACTTCCGAAGCCTTGGATGCCGCCATCGAGGCCGCTTTCCAGGCGGTCACTCCCCAGGACGCCGCCGCTTGGTTCGCCTCGTGTGGCTATACTATATAGTAATACGCTCTAGGCGCGCCAACGGCCGGCCGTTGCCGGCCGGCCGCGTTCGGCGGAGCTGGACGCCGGATCTATTCTTCCGTCGGCTGCATCTGCTGCATCTGCTGC
>SABN01000325.1 GCA_009928955.1 Opitutia bacterium
GCGCCTGGCGGGAGCGCCAGCGGGAGAGCGCCGCGACGGAGGTGGAGACGCCGAACGTTTCGAGCGCCCACTCGCGCGCCCGGCCGTAGCTGCCTGAGTCAACCACGGCGAAAAGCTCGTCCTGCTGGGCATCGGTCAGGGCGGCGAGGGGCGAATCTGGACGGTCTTTGCGCATTTCTAAAAACCAGCGCGCGGCGCGTACTTATACGCTTCCCGGCAGCAGCCCGTTTTCCCGCTTGCCGGAGGGAGCCGCGCGCGGCCTCCCGATTTTCGTTGCATTTTAAACAAGGGTCAGGGCTATGGAGTGTCCGGTTTCGGTGATCGAGTAGGCGATGACATCCGGAGCGAGCGGGCGGGCCTCGCGGCGCACGTAGCCGAGGCGCTCCAGCTCGTTGACATGCGCCTGGATCTGCTCGCGCCCGGCGTAAGAGGACAGGTGCGCGTTGGCGTAGGTGCAGAGCGTGTCCAGCGTGAGCGAGCGGCTGGGGCCGCACGCGTCGAGGGTCTTCACGATTGCGCGGGAGATATACTCGTTCATGGTTCAGTCCTTTCCGGTGCGGGAGGTGAGCATGTCGATCTTTCCGCAGAGGCGGTTGACCATCGCGGCCACCTCGTCAACCTTGTTGTAAACCTTGCCGATCTCTCCGGACTGGTGGCGCTTGCACGTGGAGCAGTCGGCCTCCAGCTTCTCTAGGGAGCTCTGGTGCTGCTCGACGATGGCGGTCAGCCTGACAACGGACTCCGAGAGCTGGGAGTTGTCCGGCTTGGCCTTGGAGCCGAGCCAGAGGGCCTGCGCGTTGCGGGCGATCGAGAGGAGGAACGCCGCGATGCCGACGAAGGCGGCGAGCTGGAGCGGGCTGAAGAGCGATGCGGTTTCTGGCTGCATTTTTCCGTGGTCTCCTGAAAAGCGGGGGCGGCGGAGAAGGCCGCCGCCGCCCCCCCGGAAGAGCGTGAACACTCCCGTTGGGATGGCCGGATTATCGCCTGATTTATGAACGCGCGTGCGCGTGCGTGCCCAGTGTTCCGACTATGTTTTCGGCAAATCCGGCAGGGTGCCGGAAATGGAACATCGGCAAATCCGGCAGGGTGCCGGAAATGGA
>SABN01000326.1 GCA_009928955.1 Opitutia bacterium
ATCCAATGCAATTGAGTCATTTTCCACATTTTTCAACCACCCGCCACAGCCCGTTGAATATTATGTTTATGTTAAGTACTGTAAATATATGTTAGGATTGTGTTATTCGCAAGGAAATATTCATCATTTAGTAACACCATCATAACATATTCGGGATGCTCGAGTTGGCTCATATGATTGAGATTGGCTCCCGAACTGCCTCCAAATGGCTGTGTTAAAATGCGGAACGGCACTGACCGCGCCCAACCACCGTTTCATTCAGCGGAAATAGAGAAATATTCGCGAAAACAGGGGCCCAAACACCATTTTCCCCGCCAAGAGACCCCATCCGACGGTTCCAGCGCCGTCTCCCGGCCAGTATCGCAGAGGTGCCCACAGCCTCAAGGCCTTACTTTTTCTTGGCCTTGATGCCCAGGTAGGTGCGTTCCGTGCCCGGGCGTCTGACGCGGGTGCGGACCGTCTCCATCACGCCGTCGGCATCGGGCTCGGCGGCGACTTCTTGCAGATCGGGCGAGTTTTCTTCCCAAGTTTCCAGGTCGTGCGACAGGAAGAGGCGGTATTCGACGTCGTTGCGGCGGATGCGCCGCTTCCAGCGCAGGACGAACCCTTCGTTTCCGCCGGTCTCCGGCAAGGCAAACCCGAATTCCGGCAGTTCGGCCGAAATGGGCTTCGCGCCACCCAGCGCATAATCGGCGAACAACTCCGGCGAGGCGGGCGAGGCGGCGAGCGCGGCGAGTTCGGCCGGCGCAAAGCGCTCCCAGCGCCATTGCGCGAAATTCGCGGCCGCCGCGCCGCCGTCCCGATTGCCGGCGATGCGCAGGGCCGGATCGCCCAGCAAATTGAAGATCGCCAAGGTGTCGGCCGAGAACAGGTCGCCGGGCAGGCGGCGCCGCGCCCGCAAGATCGCGCCGCCCAGCGTGCCGCAGCCTTCCTGGAACACGGCCCGGTAAAAGGCCGCGCCGAGATCGGCGGCCGCATCGTGGCGCGAGAGTCCGGATGGACCCCAGGTCGCCACCGCCCCGCCCCCGCTCTTCCGCAACAGCAATTCGCCGAGGCTGTTCACCCCGGGCGCTTCGTAGCGGCCCACGAGGC
>SABN01000327.1 GCA_009928955.1 Opitutia bacterium
GTTGCTGGACACGGTCACCCGCGATGTGAACGCGTGGGACCCCCAAGTGGCGTACACGCCGGGGCACGATATCCCCTACGCGGGAAACGTCCAGTTTGAAAGCCAGACCTGGCAGCCGATTCCGGTTCCGGAGCCGGCGACGATGAGCCTGCTGGGCCTCGGCGCGCTGGCCATGGTGCTCCGCCGCAAGATCCGCAAGTAGATCGTCCCGCCGGACGAACCCAAGGGCGGCCGCAAGGCCGCTCTTTTTTTGCGCATGGGGGCGGGGAACGGCCGTGATTATTTTGGTGATAGGGGTTGCATTTCAAGGGGCGAAAGGCATAACCTTTTCCTAATATTCCTTGGCCCCTCTCGTCGGCCGAACGTATGAAGAAAATCGCAGGATTTTGTGTTTCCGGATTCTGTGCGCTTTCGGTTTGGGGCGCGGGCATTCCGTTGATGTTGGACTGGGGCATGGTGGACCCGGCGAGCGCGGAGCAGCAAGAAATGTCCAAGTTGATGAAAGCGTCGGGTTCCGCGCCGGTGCTGCAGCGGCTGACTTCGCGGGGGACGGCGCCATGGCTGGTGCAATTCAACGGCGCGGTCCGCGAGGAGGGAAAGATGGCGCTGGAAGAAACCGGCGCTTCGATCCGGGGATACATGCCCGAAAACGGATTCTTGGTGGAGGCGACGCCGCGGCAGATCGTGCAGATCGCGGCGATGGAGCCCGTCGCGTGGACGGGCGAATTCCTGCCCGCCTATAAAAAAGCGAAGGCCCTGCGGGCCGGGCCGTCCGCCGCTGCCGGACAAGCCCGAGAATTCCGGGTGGGGCTGTTTCGTTCCGAGGACAAGACGCGCGTCGTTCGGGAACTGGGGGAGATGAACGCGTTCATCTCCCGCGAGGAAGCGCTGTCCGATCGCGCGCGGTTCCGCGCCTGGCTGTCGCCGCAACAGGTGGAGGACGTGGCGGGCTGGGGCGAGGTGGAGTGGATCGAGCCCTGCCTGAGCCCGCAGTCGTGGGGAACATCGATCCCGGCGCCGGATGCCGCCGATGAAGCGGGCGATTCCACAGCGGCGCTCCAAGCGGCGTACGACGCCGGGGCGCGGATCCA
>SABN01000149.1 GCA_009928955.1 Opitutia bacterium
ATCGCTCCCAAATCCCATCCCCGATCAACCACGCGAAATCGCCAGCAAATCAGGCGCTTTCATGTCCCCGTTTTGCCCTTATGGGACGGTAGTGGAAAACTTTTTCTCGGTTTTTCCACGCAATGGAAAATAATTTTCCACCGTGTGGAAAACTTTTCTCCGCGGCATGAGCCGCGAGTCCCCGCGCCGGGGGGCCAGGCGCTAGGCCTTGGCGCGGAAGCGCGAAATCAACTCGTTCGTGGAGCTGTCGTGTTTCAGCTCGGAGTCTTTGGACTTGAGCTCGGGCAGAATGCGGTTGGCGAGGACCTTGCCGAGCTGCACGCCCCACTGGTCGAACGAGAAGATGTTCCAGATCACGCCTTGCGTGAAAATCTTGTGCTCGTAGAGCGCCACGAGCTGCCCGAACGTCTCCGGCGTCAGCGTCTCCGCCAGCAGCGTGTTCGTCGGCCGGTTGCCGGGAAAGGTCTTGTGCGGCACGAGTTTCTCGGGCACGCCCTCGGCGCGGCATTCGTCCGCCGTCTTGCCGAACGCCAAGGCCTCGGTCTGCGCGAAGAAGTTGCTCATCAGCTTGGCGTGGTGGTCGCCCACCGGATTGTGGCTCTTGCAGAACCCGATGAAATCGCACGGGATCAGCTTCGTCCCCTGATGGATGAGCTGGTAGAACGCGTGCTGGCCGTTGGTGCCGGGCTCGCCCCAGACCACCGGACCCGTCTCGTAGGTCACGGGCTTGCCGTTCTTGGCGACGCGCTTCCCGTTGCTCTCCATGTCGCCCTGCTGGAAATAGGCCGCGAAGCGCGACAGATATTGGTCGTAGGGCAAGAGCGCCGTGCTTTGCGCGCCGAAGAAGTTGCCGTACCAGATGCCCAGCAGCGCCAAAATCACCGGCGCGTTGCGCTCGAACGGGGCCGTCGCGAAATGGCGGTCCATCTCGTGGTAGCCGTCCAGCATGCGCACGAAATTTTCCGGACCGATCGCGATCATCAGCGGCAGGCCGATGGCGCTGGTCAATGAATATCGCCCGCCCACCCAATCCCAGAACTCGAACATGTTGGCCGGATCGATGCCGAAGGCCTGCACTTCCTTGGCCGCCGTCGAGAGGGCCACGAAGTGCTTCGCCACCGCCGCCGGGTCGCCGAGCTTCTCCAGCAGCCACGCCTTCGCGGTTTCCGCGTTGGTCATGGTTTCCTGCGTGGTGAAGGTCTTCGAGGCGACGATGAACAGCGTTTCCGCCGCATCCAGGTCGCGCGTCGCCTCGACGACATGCGTGCCGTCCACGTTCGACACGAACCGGACGGTCAGATCGCGCTGGCTGTAGGGCTTCAGCGCCTCATAGGCCATGGCCGGGCCCAGGTCGCTGCCGCCGATGCCGATGTTGACGATGTTGCGGATGGGCTTGCCCGTGAACCCGAGCCACTGGCCCGCGCGCACGAGGTCGGCGAAGCCCGACATCTTCTCCAGCACCGCGTTCACGGCCGGCATCACGTCCTTGCGGTCGACGAAGATCGGCGCGTTCGACCGGTTGCGCAGCGCGATGTGCAGCACCGGGCGCTTTTCCGTCTCGTTGATCATCTGCCCGGAGAACATCGCGTCGATCTCGCCGCGCAGGTCGGCCATGGGGCACAAGGCCTGCAGGAGCTTCATCGTCTCGGCCGTGGCGAGGTTCTTGGAGTAGTCCAGATACCAGCCGCCGGTTTCGAGCGCGAAGGTCTTGCCGCGCGCGGGATCCGCCGCGAAGAGTTCCCGCAGCGAGGCGCCCTTCAGTTGCGCCGCGTGCGCCTTGAGGGTCTTCCATTCCGGAGTCGTGTCGAGTCGTTTGCGCCTGGCCATGATCGAATCTCCTTATACGGATTCATTCGTAGGGGCCGAGCTTGCTCGGACCGGGCTCGGGTTCAGCAAGCTGAACCCCTGCGAAATCCAACAGCCCCGCGCCCAGCGGGTGCGGCTACAATATAACATTCGGCCTACTTCTTGACCGGAATCCGCTTGAAGCGGCCGATCTGCGGCAGCTTGCCGACGATGGGCCGCGCGTAGTCGAGGAAGGCCTTCGTGACATCGCAGCCATTCGGCGCGATGAAGGCATCGGGCATGTGCCGGGTTTCCTTCGCCACGCTGCGCAACTCGACGCGCTCGAAATAGATCTGGTACTGCTTGCCGGGCTTGCGGCGGATGGCGATGCTGCCATCCACGTCCGCGCCGGTCGCGCATTTGACCGCCTCGCGGCCCGCGGCGAAGGCTTCCTTCGCGTCGTTCTCCGAGACCACGCCCGGGAACGAGCGCTGCAAGTAGCCGAACGTGTCGGCGCGCACGCGCGTGATGTCCGTCTTCTGCTTGATCAGGCCCACGAGGGCGTCGCCCAGCGCGCCGGAACCGGAGAGCTGCACGTTGCCGTGGCTGTCCACTTCCTTCGTGAACGCCGCGGCGATCGCCAAGCCGGAAGAATCCGAGATGCCTTCCGAGACCGCCACCACGCAACGGCCGAATTTGTCGACCGCCGCCTTCACCTGCTCCGGGAACTTCTCCAGGTCGAACGGCCGTTCCGGCAGATAGATCAGGTGCGGGCCGGCGCCCGGATACGTGCGCGCCAGCGCCGAGGCCGCCGTCAGGAAGCCCGCATGGCGGCCCATGATGACGTTGATCTTCACGCCCGGCAGCGCGGCGTTGTCGAGATCGTCGCCCATGAACGCCTGCGCCACGAACTTCGCGCTGCTGGCGAAGCCCGGGGTGTGGTCGTTCTCGCGCAGGTCGTTGTCCACCGTCTTCGGGATGTGGAAGCAGTGCATCTCGTAGCCGGCCTGCTTGGCCTCTTCGTTGATGATGTGCGCGGTCTCGGCCGAGTCGTTCCCGCCGATGTAGAAGAAATAGCGGACGTTGTGCTTCTTCAGCTTCTCGAAGATCTTCGCGCAATCCTCGGGCGTGGGCTTCTTGCGCACGGAGCCGAGGCCCGACGAGGGCGTTTGGGCGACGGCCTTGAGCGTGGCGACGCTCTCGCGGCCCAAGTCGATCAAGTCCTCGTTCAGGATGCCCTTGATGCCGTGGAGCGCGCCGTAGATCTTCTGGATCTCCTGGTGCTTCTTCGCCTCCAGCACCGCGCCGACCAGGCTCTGGTTGATGACCACCGTGGGGCCGCCGCTCTGGGCGATCAACATGTTGCCGACGACTTTTGCGATTTTCTTGGCCATAAAACGTTTTTCCTTTTCCGCGGGGGTTGCATCCACGCGCGCGCATCCAACCAAAACCGCCCCCCCTCTTGCAAGGTTGTTTTACGCCCCCATCCCCTCCTGAAATGAACAAGCGGCGCATCCGCGCCGCCTGTCTCGAATCAAACGCCCCCCTACGGATTCGGCCAGATCTCCAGAACCTGCGGAACGGCCGCCGTCCCGTCGTCCGGGAAGACCAGCCACAGGAAGTTCAAGGAAACCGGATTGGCCTCCATGTCGTCTGGCAACGGCTGCCACGCCTGGGCATCCAGACTGTAGAGGTACTGGATGCCGGTCAGCGAGCCTTCCGCCATATCCACATCCAAGGACTTCAGCTGCAAGGGAGGGGCATATTCCACGACCAGATAGCCACCGCCCAGCTTCTGGCCAACCCATGCGGTTTCCGGATCGCCATCCACCGCCGCCCAACCGCTCGCATCTCCGGGTCCGTCGCTGGTCAAAACCGTCACCGGCTCGCTTTCCGCCACGAGGCCCCTCCCCCCGGCGGCGACTGCGAATTCCTCCTTCTTGGATGCCCGGAGCTGCCCGGCCTCCACCCGTTCGCCATACACCTCCCATTCGGCGAGGCACACGAACCGGTTGGCGGAATTGGAAAGTCCCGTGAACCGCAGGTATCGGGCGGACGGCCCGGCCAAGCCCCAATCCTCCCACCCGACATGTTCGCCCGCGCTGGCATCCACCAGATTCGACCAAACCATGCCGTCCAGCGACGCCTCGATGCGGTACTGGTGGGTCCGGTAGCCCCAGTCCCAGTTCAGCAACCGGATGCGCGCCAGCGCCGTCGCGGCCTTCAGGTCCAGCGTCAGCGTTCCAGGCGACGCCAGATTCGTCCAGACCGTGTAGCCATAGTTGGCGCTGGAGATGTGCGTTCCATCGATCGCCCGCTCCGGATAAAACGCCTGCGTCCCCGACATGGTGCTCCCGCTGGAGGCCAGCGCCAGATTCGCGCCGATGTCGTCGTCCAGCGAGATCGCCTCCACGAACCGGCCCATTCCTCCCGACGTCGACACCCAGAACGTCGCCGTTTCGCCATCGCTGTTGGCGTCCTCGTTCGCCGCCAGCGTCACCGCCTGCCATGCGCTCCAGTTCGTCGGCGTGAACATCAGGGTGGATCCGCTCTTCACCGTGAGATTCGTGTCTCCGCCGCTGCGGCTCACATTGACCGAGACGATCCCGCCCGGCGTGTCGTCCAACCTCACGTAGAAGCGGCCTTCGCCCGCCTCCCGCACGTTGACGTTCGTCGCTGAAAGTTCCACCTGTCTCGGCTGGACCAGGGGGGCGTACACCTCCCACTCGGCGATGCAGACGAACCGGTTGGCCGAATTGGAGAGGGCCGTGAACCGCAGATAGCGGGCCGACTGGCCCTCCACCGCCCAGTCCTCCCAGCCGGCGTGCCCGCCCGCGCTCGCATCCACCAGCGGCGACCAGATGGCCCCATCCAGCGACGACTCGATGCGGTACTGGTGGACGCGGTAGCCCCAGTCCCAGTTCAGCAGCCGGATGCGCGCCAGCGCCGTCGCGGCCTTCAGGTCCAGCGTCAGCGTTCCGGGCGGCACGTTCGTCCAGACCGGATAGCCATAGTTGACGCTGGAGGTGTGCACGCCGTCGATCGCCCGCTCCGGCGAAAACACATGCGTCCCCGTGATCGTGCTCCCGAGCGAGGCCAGCGCCCGGTTCTCCCCGATGTCGATGTCCAGCGCGGTCGCCTGCACGAACCGGTCCGCCACGCCCGGAGCCGAGACGCGGAAGAGCGCCGTCTCGCCATCGGCGTTTTCGTCCTCGTTCGCCGCCAAGGTCACCAGCTGCCACGCGCTCCAGTTCGCCGGCGTGAACGTCAGCGCCGCGCCGCCCTGCACGACCAGGTCCGCGCTCCCCGCCCGCCGGGCCACGGCGACCGCGACGTCCGAAGCCGGCGCGCGGTCCAGGCGCACGAAGAAGCGGCCTTCGCCCAGCTCCCGCACGTTGACCGCCGCCTTCGAAACCTCCGGCCGGGGCGCCGTCCCGCGCGTCCCGTACACTTCCCATTCGGCGATGGCCACCGCGGAATCCGCCGAGTTCGACAGGCCCGTGAACCGCAGATACCGGACCGGCGCGGCCGACCCTTCCAAATCCTCCCAGCCGCTGCGCCCGCCGGCGCTCGCGTCCACCAAGACCGACCAATCCGCGCCGTCCACCGACGACTCGATGCGGTACCCTTGGGTCCGGAACGCCCAATCCCAGTTCAGCAGCCGGATGCGCGTCACCGTGGCCAATTCCTGCAGATCCAGCGTCATCGCCTCCGGCGGCACGCTCGTCCAGATCACGCTTCCTTGGTTGGCGGAAGCGACATGCACCCCGTCGATCAGATTCGCGGCGCCCGCGCCGCCCGAGATCGCGCTCCCGGCCAGCGCCAGGTTCTCCCCGATGTCGATGTCCAGCGCCGTTGCCTCCACGAACCGATCCGCCACGCCCGGCGACGACACCCGGAACGTCGCCGTCTCGTCGTCGCCGTTCGCGTCCGCGTTCGCCGCCAGCGTCACCGCCTGCCACGCGCTCCAGTTCGCGGGCGTGAACGTCAGCGCCGCGCCG
>SABN01000328.1 GCA_009928955.1 Opitutia bacterium
GGCACGGCCAAGGCCGCGGTCGAGGCCGCGAGCGAACGGTTCGAACTCCACTTCTGCAGCGGCGCCGAGGAGGCAGTGGCCGCGGTCAAGGACAGCGTCCTCGAGGACCGCCTGTTCAGCGTGGTCTTCCTCGACATGCGCATGCCGCCCGGCCCGGACGGGTTATGGGCGGCGATCCGCATCCGCGAACTCGACCAGCGGGTGGACATCGTCGTGGTCACCGCCTATTCGGACATCGACCCGGAGGAGATCTCCCGCAAGGTACCGCCCACAGGCAGCATGTTCTACCTGCAGAAGCCCTTCCACCCGCACGAGATCCGCCAGCTGGCCGGGGCGCTCGGTCGGCGGCGGCAGGCCGAGGAGCGCATCCGCCAGCTGGCCTACTACGACGACGTCACCAGCCTGCCCAACCGGGTCTTCTTCAAGGAGCGGCTCGCCCAGAGCCTGGCCGCGGCCCGCCGCCACCAGCACCCGGCGGCGCTGATGTTCATGGATCTCGACAACTTCAAGCGCATCAACGACACCCTCGGCCACTCGTTCGGCGACCTCCTGCTCATCGAGGTGGCCAAGCGGCTGGTGACAGGGCTGCGCGCCACGGACAGCATCGCCATCGGCCATCCCTCGCGACCCGTCGAAAGCCTGGCCCGGTTCGGCGGCGACGAGTTCACCATCCTCCTACCGGAACTCGGCAAGTGCGAGGACGCCGGCCTGGTCGCCCAGCGCATCCTCGAGATCCTCGCCGAGCCCATGCAGCTGGCCGGCCACGACATCAACATCAATGCCTCCATCGGCATCGCGGTGTTCCCCAAGGACGGCCAGGACGCGGAAACCCTCCTGAAAAATGCGGACATGGCCATGTACTTCGCCAAGCGGGAGAGCGGCGCCACCTTCCGCTTCTTCACCGATTCGATGAACGAGTCGGCCATGAAGCGCCTGAACATCGAAAAGCAGCTGCGGCTGGCCCTGGCCCGGAACGAGTTCACCCTTCACTATCAGCCCCAGGTCGAGGTGACCAGCGGCGCCATCGCCGGGGCCGAGGCCCTGCTGCGCTGGACCAACGCGGAATTGGGCTCGGTGTCGCCGGCCGA
>SABN01000329.1 GCA_009928955.1 Opitutia bacterium
GGAGAGATGGCGGTCGAAGGGGGGGCGGGTTTGGGCGGCGGGGGTGGGTTTGTATTGGCTCATGAGCGAGAGCGGCAGCCAGCGGCCGAATTCCTCGCGGAGGAGATCGAGGACGCGCAGGGTGTTTTCGACGTTTCCCGGCAGGACGAGATGCCGCACCAGCACGCCGCGCTTGGCGAGGTCGGTGCCGGTCGGGTCGAAGGGTTCGAGAAAGCCTTTTTCGGCGACCATGAGGCGCAGGGCTTCGAGGGCGATTTCGGGATAGCGTTCGTCGCGCATGACGAGGCGGGCGAGGACGGGATCGGCGAACTTGAAATCGGGCAGGAAGATGTCCATCTGCGCGGCGTAGCGTGAGATCATCGAAGGGAGCTGATAGCCGGAAGAATTGAAGAGGAAGGGGATCTGGACGCCTTCGTCGCGGAGGCGCGCGCAGAGCGCCTCGATGTGCGGCCAGAAATGGTCAGGCGTGACGAAGTTCAAATTGTGCACGCCCAGCTCGATCAGACCGAGGGCGAGGCGGTGGAATTCCTCGGCGGAGACCGCTTGGCCTTTTCCGCGCGCGTTGGAGATCTGCCAATTCTGGCAGAAGAAGCAGTGGCAGGCGCAGCCGGAGAAGAAGAGGGCGCCGGAGCCGCGCGTGCCGCTGAAGCAGGGCTCTTCGCCCATATGCGGGCCATGCGACGCGAGGCGCAGCTCGGCGGTTTCGCCGCAGACGCCCGGCGCGCCGGAGATGCGGTCGGTCGCGCATTGGCGCGGACAGAGGCGGCAGGGGGTGTAGGGGGAGGAATCCATTATTTAGACAGGATTAACAGGATTTACAGGATGGAAAACGGACCGGAGCAGAGTAGCCAATAACGCAAAGGGCGCTATGGACGCGAAAGGATCGCAAACGTAAATCAAGCCATCCGGCATCCTTTTCATTTGTCTCTTGTGTCCGGCGCTTGCGATTCTGTTGCGACTCTTGCGTTAAAACGGATCGAAGGTTTTATGATGCGTTCGTCCTATTCAATCATAGTGAGATTGTAGGATTCGATTCGTCCCAAGTCCAGCGGAGGAATTGGCGGCGGAGGGGTTTGGGG
>SABN01000330.1 GCA_009928955.1 Opitutia bacterium
GCTTGCCGGGATGGCCGTGGCGCTGGGGGTCGCGGTTGGCCGGGCCGCGGGCGTGACCGGCGGGCGGGTCGAGGTGCCGCTGGATGACGCCGCTTACGCGCGCATGGGCAAGGCGATCCGCCACGAGGCCTTCGCCAGCAACCGGGTTTTTCGCATCGCGGATCTCGCCGCTGCGATGAACCGGCGCGAGCCGCTCGGCCTCGTGCCGGCGGCCCCGGCGCAGGCTCCGTTGGGCGAGGACGAGTTGCACGAGCGCGCGGCGCGGGCTACGTTTGCGCTCTACACGCTTTCCGAAGAAGACTACAAGACCGGGAACCACGCGCGCTTGGGCGCGGCCTTTCTGATCCATCCCGGCGTGGCCGCCACCTGCTTCCATGCCTTCAAAGGATTGGGCGAACCGTTCGTGGCGGCGGGATTGACGGTCGAGGGCCGGCCGGTCACCGTGGTCAAAATCCTGGCGCTCTACCCGCTGGAGGACCTCGCGCTGCTGCAGGTGGAGGGGGCGGGCGACACGGTGCTGCCGTTGCGGCCGGACACGCCGGCCGGAGTCCGCGTCCGGGCGATCGGCCATCCGCTGAACAAATATTTCTTCGCGGTCGAAGGGATGGTCGGCCGCTACGGAATCAAAAGCGGACCGGGCGGCGAGCGCTTGACGCGTTTGCACCTGATGATCCATTCGATCGGCGGATTCAGCGGCGGCGCGATCGTGGACGCAGCGGGTAACGCGGTCGGCATGCTCGACAGCTTTGAGACGCTCAAAGCCGGCGCCGCGACCTACGACGTTCACTCGGCGATTCCGGCGGCGACGATCCGCGCGCGCTTCAACGAGCCTTACACGTGCGGGATGAAGCCCGAGGCGGTCGCGGCTGTGCTGCGTCCTGTCGCTGCGCCCGGCGCGTCGGTCGAGGTTCACACCATCAAAACCGAGGGCCCTAAGGGGGCCGCGATCGCCGAGGTGCGCAGCGACGCGCCCCATGCGTACACGGTCCGGGTCGAAGACAAGGGCGGCAACGAACTCGCCCGCGGCCGTCCGTCTGACGCGCTGCGCGCGGAGCTGCCGGAGTGGGCCAAGCCTCTG
>SABN01000331.1 GCA_009928955.1 Opitutia bacterium
TCGTCCGCGGCCTGCGGATTGATGCCGACGATCGGCCCGCGGAAGCCCCAGCGGCGGCAGTTGTCGAGGATGACGCGGGCGGTGTTGCCCGGCCGGCGGGACAGGCCGTAGATGGCCAGCGAGCGGGGAGCGAAGAAGCGGTCCATGACGGTTCCGGGAAAAGTTCGGGGACTGGAGGTGTTTTCCGCGCCAAAAAGGCACGCCGGCCCTATAGTAGAGGAAAATGACCCTGAAAGCGCGCACAAATCCCGCTGGGAAGCGTTGCGTCCCCTGCAGTCCGCCACGGAGGAACGACCATGAGCCAGGAACCGCGAAAAAACACTCTGACCAACCGCTACGAACTCGATCTGGACGGCAAACGTGCCTACCTTGCCTACGAAGAGCGGCCAGGCGGGGTGGTGGCCTTCACCAGCACCTTTGTACCACCGGAGTTGCGCGGCAAAAATGTTGCCGCCATCCTCACCCGCTTCGCCCTCGACGACGCCCGCGCCCAGGGCCGCACGGTGGTGCCGCAGTGCTCGTATGCGGCCGCCTACCTGGAGCGCAACCCCGAGTACGCCGACCTGCGCGCCGCCTCCTGAACCCGTCGGCGGCGGGCCGTTGACACCGGCCCGCTTTGCCGCTACGGTCTTGCCATCGCGGCCGTCCCGGGCCGCCCCACCCCCGCAACCACAGCTGCCGAGGAAGCCCCATGACCGTCATGCGTTACACGCCCAAGGACGAAATCGACGCCCGCGTGCGCACCCTGCAACAGACCCTCGACCAGTTAAACCTGGACGGCGCCTTGGTCGTCCACCACACCAACCTGTTCTACCTGAGCGGCACCTCCCAGGCGGCCCATCTGTTCGTGCCGCGCACCGGCGCGCCGCTGCTCCTGGTGCGTAAAAGCTTTGAACGTGCCCGCCGGGAATCGCCCATCGGCGAGATCCTGGAAGTGCGCAGCCTGAAGATGATTCCGGAGTTGCTCGCTGAGCGTGGCTTTCGCTTCGACGCCCTCGGCGTCGAACTGGACGTGATGCCCTACAAGACCTGGCAGTTCTACCAGAAGGTGTTCGCCGCCAGCACGATGCAGGAT
>SABN01000332.1 GCA_009928955.1 Opitutia bacterium
GAACTTCCTTACGCCATCGCCCACTGCTCGCGCAGCATCGTGGCCATATTGCGGATCAGCCGGATCTTCTCCTCCTGAGGCAGCCCCTTCTTGGGGTCCTCAGGGTTCTTGGGCCAGCCGCCCTCGAAGCTGACCGCGCCACGGTAGCCGATGAGCTTAAGGCCCTTGAAGCCGTCCACATAGTTGTCGGCATCGCGGTGCACGCCGGGGATAATACGCTCTTTCAACCCGGCGATGTGCACGTGCGTCAACAGCTTGCCGCCGCAGATAAAGGCACCCATAAAGCTGGTCTCCTCCAACCCCATGTGCCAGAAATCGCCCATGACCGTCGCGCCCGGCCCGATGTCCGCCGCGATACGCGCGCCGTCCGCCACCTGCCGCAGGAAGGGCGTCTCGTTGCGCCGCAACGGCTCCAGCACGATCGACGTTCCGTGCTTGTGCGCATGCTCCGCCAGGCGCTTGCCGGTGTTCTCGACAAAGTCCTTGCGCAACTCCTTGGCGCTCAACCGGCCCGGCTCGCTCAGCTTGCCGCGCGCCGGGCAGATGATCAGGCCCACCGACTTCATCTTGCCGAGCGCCTCGAGCACCGGCAGGAACTTCTGCACCTCGGCCTCGCGCTTCTCAGGCTCCGCGTACGAGAAATCACTCGGCCCGCACGCCGTGGCGAGGAACAGCTTTCGCCCCTTCATCGCCTCGATCATCGCGTCGCAGTTTTTGATGGGCCAGTCGCCCGAAGGGATCTCGACCGCCGTAAAGCCGTTGGCCTCGAGAAAATCCAGTTTTTCTTTGATCTCGCCGCCCGGGATCGCCCCCCACTGCAGGCACAGATTCAATTCGGCCGGCTTCTCCGGCGGCGTCAACTTCGGCATGCCGTTCCCTCCGCCTGCTTGATCCGCAGCGGCGCGCGGCGCGCCGCAGACGGTGGCGACCCCAGCCACAGCCGAAGCCGTAAGAAAATCACGTCTTTTCATCAACTCCATCCTCCTGTTTAACCCTCTCCCCGAGGGTCATATCGTCGCTTACAGTATCACGGAGAAGGTTGCCCGGTCAAGGCCTCGACAACGTGATAGCCAAT
>SABN01000333.1 GCA_009928955.1 Opitutia bacterium
CCCCTCCCCCCGGGGGGAGGGGTGCGCCGCTTAGGCGGCGCGGGTTTCTCCTTTCAGCAGCTCCCGTTTCTTATGTTCCTTCAGTACGGTCATGTTGAGATAGCGCGTGGCTTCGATCCAATCCTCGTGGGTTTCGGCGGCGAGCGCCCGCGTCAGCCGCAGGCAGCTGGCCTCGTTGGGAAAGATCCGCACGACGTGGGTCCGGCGCTTAAGCTCCTCGTTGAGCCGTTCGAGCATGTTCGTGGACTTCAGATGCTTGTGGTGTTCCCGCGGCAACCGGTAGAAAGTCAAGGTGTCCTCGATGTTGTTCTCGACCCAGTCGCACAGCTTGGGGTACTTGCCCTGCCACTTCTGGAGCCAGGCCGCCAGATCGCGCCGGGCTTCCTGCAGGTTCTGGCGGTCGTAGAGCCAGCGCAGTTCCGTTAGGCAATCATCGTCGGCCTTGCGCGGCAGGTAGTCGAGCGCATTGCGCAGGAAGTGGACGTAGCACCGCTGCCACGCCGCTTCCGGCAGGAGTTCCTGGATCGCCCGCCGCAGTCCCGCGTGGTCGTCGCTGACCACGAACTCGACGCCGTGGAGCCCCCGCTGCCGCAACCCCTCCAGAAACTTGCGCCAACTCGACTCCGTTTCCCGGTTCGCCAGTTCCACGCCCAGCACTTCCCGGCGCCCGTCCCAGTTGATCCCGATGGCGATCTGCACCGCCCGCGAACGGATGAGGCCCGCCTCCCGCACCTTCTCGTAGCGCGCATCCACGATCAGATAGGGGTCGGCCTCCTCCAGCCGCCGACCCGCGAATTCCGCCAGCCGCGCGTCCAGCCCCTGGTTGATCTCACTAACCGTACTGGCGCTGAACTCGTGCCCGCACAGCTCCTCCGTCACCGCCTTGACCTTGCGCGTGGACACCCCTTGTACGTACATCTCCGCCAAGGCCGACACCAACGCCTGTTCGCTGCGCTGGTAGCGAGAAAACAGTTCCGTCGAGAACCGCCCCTGCCGGTCCTGCGGCACCCGTAGCTCCAACCGGCCCACCCGGGTCACCAGGTTGCGCCGGTAATGCCCGCTGCGGTAGCCCAG
>SABN01000150.1 GCA_009928955.1 Opitutia bacterium
GGCGCGTTGAGGGCGGCGACGGCGGAGAAGTCTATGGATGGCACGGGCAGCGGCAGGGCGTTGGGTTCCGCGCCGGGAGACGGGAGCATGGCGAGCGTGCCGTTGGCCGTGTAGTGGCGCATGCCGTTGGTGGGCGACGCGCGGAAGAAGAAGGTGTAGGAGGCGGCGCCGCAGTCGTTGGAGGCGGCCCAGACGTAGCGCACGCGGTCGGGCGAGCCTGTGACGACGGCGGCCGGCGCGGTCCACCAGGCGGCGCCCATGCCGTTGGTCTGCCAGTGGAACGTGCATTCCGCGCCGGCCAGCGGGACGTGGCTGCCGAAGGCGCGGATGGAGGCCTCCAGCGGAACGGCGTCGCCGCGGTACACGCTGAAGGCCGCGGGCCGCGGCGACGCCATGTCGGCCACCCAGTAGAGGGACTGGCCGGGCGCGCCGGCGGCGGTCAGGAGCAGGGAGGCTGCAAGGGCGTTTAAACGGGCTTTCACGGCGGGCCTCATGCGGGGTTGGGGTCGGTGCGGACGCGCGCGCCGACGCGGATCTGGTAGTCGATGAGCAGGGTGACGCCGTCGCGCAGGATGCGGAGCTTCTGGACGACGGCGTTGGAGTAGGTGTCGAGGGCGTGCGGGGAGTGGAGCACCTGGAGGGTGACGGCGTCGCCGCGCGGGAGGGCGTCGGGGAGGGCGTCGCGCAGGGCGAGGGCGGCTTCGTCGGAGGCGCACTCGACGGCGACCTGCAGGGGGTAGGTGCGGACGGCGAGGCGGCCGTCGAGCGGGATCTCGGTCTCGCCGCGGATCGGGCGCTTCGGCCTGACGGTCCATTCGGTCTCGGCGGCGTCCGTGCCGAGCGGGCCGACGTAGTATCCGGCCTGCCCGGCGTATTCCGCGCCGTGGCAGATGACGACCGGCGTGACGCCGTCTGTGAGGGTGACCTGCATGGGGTGGGAGGAGTTGGGAATTAGGAGTTAGGGGTCAGGTGAGGGCGCAGGTGCCGGCGGGGGTCCAAGAGGTGACGTCCTCGGCGGTGACGGCTTTGCGGCGGGAGCGCCAGACGCAGCGGTCGGAGATGGGGGCGGCGGGGTCGAAGCGCGTCTTGGGGTCGCGCCAGACGGCGTTCTTGACCACGGCGGTGAGGCCGCCCGCGTCTTCGGCGATGGTGAGGTCGCCGCCGGGGCGGGCGGAGGTGCCGAGGGCGCGGGAGGCTCCGGCGGCGGCCGCGGCCCAGAGGTTGGCCTCGGAGAGGTTGGCGGGCGCGCCGGAGAGTTCGAGCGAGACGGCGGAGACGCGGAAGTCGATGGTGCCGATGTTGGGCGGCGTGACGGGGGTGAGCGTGGCCTGGGGCGCGAGCTGCCAGGCTTCCATGCCTTCGAGGGCGAGGCCTTCCAGGAGCGCCCAGGAGACGGAGCAGGGCAGCCCGGCGAAGTCGTCCTCGTCCGGAGCCGTGAACCAGGCCTGGTCGGCCCAGGGGGTGAAGAGCGCGTTGGCGGCCGAGCGGGCGGTGTTGCGCTTGAGCACGCCGGTGCAGGTGACGGAACCGCCGAAGCGCTTGGCCGGGTCGCCGAAAAGGATGGGGACGAAGGTGACGGGGCGGCAGTTGGCGATCTCCAGGATGCGGCCGGCCATGGTGTGGATCCAGAGCGGGTGGTCGGCGGCCCCGAACCAGGAGGCGCCGGGCATCTTGGCGAGGATGTCGCCCCAGAGGAAGTCGAGCGCGGCGGAGGTGAGTTTCTGCTGCGAGGGCGTGAAGGTGACCTCGACGGTCTCGTCCTTGAGGATCTCGGCGACGGGGCCGTAGCCCGCGACGGAGAGCTCGTCTGCCGGGCGCACCAGGCGGACGGTGACGGGGCCGTCGCAGAAGAGGTAGGTCCACGCGGAGGTGACGAGGGGCGTGGCGCTTTTGGAGATGACGAGGTGGGCGGCGCCCTGGTAGATGGTGTCGCCGGCGAGTGCGGGGGCGATGCTCATGTGGTTTTGACCTTTCTGTTGAGGGAGACGTTGGCGAGCCGCGCGATGACGTGGTAGCAGACGTCTGCGGGCTCGACGGGGTTGGGGAACTTGGCGAGGTCTGTGACGGTGAGCGTGCGGCCGTCCGGCAGGCGGGCGAGGTGGAGGAGGCGGGCTGCCTCTTCGGCGGCCTCGAGCGCGGTGCGGCCGCCGGAGGCGCGGTTGGCGAGGGTGTTCTCGGAGATCTCCACGACGACGCCGACCGAAGTGAAGACGGGGCCGGGCAGGGACTCTTTGGCGCCGCGGGCGTCCGCGAGCATGACGGTGGCGCAGAGGCCGAGCGCGGCGACGGCCTGGGCGATGGCGGTGTCGATGTCGCCTTTGTCCTCGGTGATGATCTCGGTGCCGGGCGCGGCGAAGGCGGGGTCGGCGCGCAGCAGGCCGGCGACCTGGGCGAGGATGCCGCACAGGACGGAGGCGGCGGAGCGGCGTTCGGTCTCTTGCGGTTGGAGGCTCATGGTTTAAGGAGGGATGAGTTAGGAATTAGGAGTTAGGAGTTTGGGGTCGTGGGCCGGGAGGTTTCTGGTTTGTTTCGGGGGTCAGAAGAGGCCGGAGAGTTGTGACGATTCAGGATAGGGGCCGTCGCCGGAGGCCAGCTCGACCTGCGAGGCCGGCTGTTCGGCGGAGGCCTCGCCGTCTTCGGGGGCGGCGACGAAAAAACTGCCGGAGGAGACTCGGCCGAGGAGGGTGAGGGCGTCGCGCTTGGCTTCCTTGCGGGCCTCGGAGAGCGTGACCGGCAGGCGGGCGGGCAGGCGGGCGACGGCGAGGGCCATGGCGGCGTCGAGCAGGGTGTCGGGGATGGTGCCGGCGGGGCCGAGGGCGTTGGCCTTGTGGCCGGCGACGTAGCCGCGGACCTCGGCCACCACGCCGGAGAGGATGGCGCCGACCGGGTCGGCCTGGCCGGCCTTGAGGGCGGCGGAGCGGTAGGCGGCCAGCTCGGGGCCGGAGAGGCGGGCGAGGAGGTCGGTTTCTGTCGGGGTGATCCAGGGCATGGCGTTGAGGGGGAGGATGAAGGGTGAAGGGTGAAGGATGGGAAGCGAGGGGCCGGGCGCGCGGGATCTGGCCGCGCGCCCGGCGCGCGGTCACGGGCCTTCCGCCAGGATGATGCGCACCCGGCAGGTGTTGGTGGCCGTTCCGGAGCGCAGCAGGCGGTCGCCTGCCATGATCCAGATGTTGGTGCCGGTGCCGAGCGTGTCGGAGACGGCGCCGCCGGACGCGGTGCGGGTGAGCAGCGCGTTGGTGGCGGAGCCGTCGGCGCTGATGCGCGAGAGGATGACGGTGCCGTTGGCCGGGTAGGCGTCTTCCACCTGCAGCGCGACCACCTTGCCGACATCGACGCCGGAGGCCTGGACCTCGCCGGGCTCGGGCGCGCTGATGACGCGGTAGGCCCCGGCGGCGAGCGCGGCGCCGGCCAGGAGGCAGGCCGTGAGGCCTGTGAGGAGGAGGGTTCGTTTCATGGGGTGTTCCTTTGTTTGTGTTTGTGACGGTCAAGGCCGCGGGGGTGTTCACGCCTGCGCGGGGCCCGGGGCGGATCAGCCGATGAGGCGGACCAGCGATTTATCGTTGCCCACGCCGGCGGCGTAGGAGGCGTTGACGCTGTTGTTGAGCGAGCCGTCGGCGCCGTGGGTGTAGACCACGTTGGTCATGGTGAGGCCGGTCTCGGGCTCGGTGATGTCGCGCACCAGGCTGTAGGGCGTGGTGTCCGGCAGGGCGATCTTGCGCGTCGCGACGGCGATGGCGTCGGGATGGCAGAGGAAGCCGGGGACGGCGAGCTGCGGGATCTCGACCACGGCGCGGAACCCGAGCAGGCCGGGGATGGTGCCGCCGACGACGGCCTCGCGGCCGCCGTAGGTGTTGGCGTCGAGCTTGCCCAGGAGCTTCGAGAAGAAGTCCGGGTTGAGCGCGAGCACGCTGCGGGCGAGGCGCATCTTGCGCTTGACGGCGGCGGCGCGCAGGTCCGCCACGGCGTCAGGCCCGAAGGCGGCCAGCGCGACGGTGAACTTGTCCGCGGCGGTGTCTCCGTAGTGCTCTTTTGTGACCAGCGCGGCGACGGCGGCGAGGATGGTGTCCGCGACCTCCTCGACGTTCATGTCGGCCTTGCCTTCCCACCAGTTGGGGCGGAAGGCGTTCATCTGCTCGGACGTGATGCCGAAGCCGGCGATGATGCGCGCGGTGATCGCGAGCGGCACCTCTTTGAGCGTGGCGGCCGTGCGGACGAAGTTGTTGTCGGCGGCGTTCCACGGGGCGACGGCGTCCGGCGAGATGAGCGGCACCTTGACGGTGTCGCCGATGCCGGCGAATTCGTCGCTGAACGAGGTGGAGAAGGCGCGGAGCGCGGCGAGCGCGCGCTGGAGGCCTTTGAGGAAGCGCTTGGAGTAGATCTCCTGAGCGGTTGCGATGGATGTGGCCATGTGTGTGTGTGTCCTTTCTGGGCCGGGCGGCTCTCACGCCGACCGGAAGGGGTGGTCATCAGCGTTTGAGGGCGACGCGGGCGTCGTTGATGCGCACGGCGTTCGCGCGCAGGTAGGCGTCTTTTTCCGGGCCGTCGGGCATGGCCTCGTAGCGGGCGAGGATGCCGGGCGCGCCGTCGGGGCCTTCGTTGGGCAGCTCCGTGCGCGTCTTGAAGGCGGGCTTCTCGCGGCCGAGCGCCTCGGCCTCGTTGGCGAAGTCGCGGCGGAGGCGGCCGGCCCACACGGGGCGGGTGGCGGGCGAGACGCGGCCGTCGGCGAGGGCGCAGTCGAGCAGGAGGCCGATGCGCGATTCGCGTTCGTTGGCGAGCGCGGTGCCGGCGGATTCCGCGGCGGTCTTGGCGGCCGCGGCCTCGGAGGCCGACAGCTCGGCCTTGCGGGCGAGGTCGGCTTTCTCATCGAGCAGGGTCTGCAGGGCGGCGGCGGCTTCGTCTTCCGTCGCGGCCTCGGGCAGGCCGAGCAGATCGAGCAGTTTTTTCATGTGTTTCCTTTCGGGGTGTTGGCCGGGGTCGGGCGCGGTGCCCTCTTCCGGGTCGTCGCCGCCGGCCTCGTTAGGCAGGCGGAAGCGGGTGGAGTTCGGGCGGTTGGTGAGCCCGACGGAGATGAGGCCGTCGATATGGGCCTCGCCGGAGGCGGTCTGCTCGCCGGCCATGTAGGGGCTGAAGAAGATGAAGGCGCCGGGGGCCGGGGCGTCGCACCACTCGACGGCCAGCTCGCAGCCGGAGTCGCCGGCCGAGACGGATGTGACCCAGCCTTTCGCGCCTTTGTCCGGGAAGCGCGCGGCGAGCTCGGGGACGTCCGGGTGTCCGGCGTAGACGGGCAGGCCGGGCGCGCCGGAGGCGCGGGCCGCGGCGACATCCGCGGCCCACGCGAGCGCGGTGGCGCGGTCGACGAGCTGGTTGGTGCCGGTCTTTTTGTGGCGGTACGCGCCGTAGGGCACGGCGAGGGGCTTGGCGGGATCGAAGTCGAAAGAGTTTGCGAAGCGGCGTTTCACGGGGCGTCTCCTTTCGCCGCCAGGGCGGCGGCTTTGAGCATGGCGGCGTAGAGGCGCTCCTCGAGGGCGGGGCCGTCGCCGGAGGCGGGGTCGGCCAGCGCGGCGAGTTCCGCGCGGGCGGCCTTTAAAGCCTCTGCAAAGGGGGTTTCGCCGTCGAGGATGCGGGCGGCGGCGCGGCTCAGGGCGGCGGCGGCGGGGTCAGGG
>SABN01000151.1 GCA_009928955.1 Opitutia bacterium
ATCACATCCTGGGGCTGGAGAAGGTCCCAAGGGTTTGGCTGTTCGCCAATTAAAGTGGTACGCGAGCTGGGTTCAAAACGTCGTGAGACAGTTTGGTCCTTATCCACTGTGGGCGGAGGAGATTTGAGGAGAACATTCCTTAGTACGAGAGGACCGGGAATGACGCACCTCTGGTGTTTCGGTTGTCGCGCCAGCGGCATGGCCGAGTAGCTATGTGCGGAATGGATAAGCTCTGAATGCATCTAAGAGCCAAGCCGACTCCAAGATTGGATCTCCCTTCCAGGTTCGCCTGGACTGAAGGCAGGTTGAAGACTACGACCTTGATAGGGCGGGTGTGTAAGCGCAGCGATGCGTTCAGCTAACCGCTACTAATCTGCCGTGAGGCTTGACCATTTATTTGCTCGCGGATCCGCTCCGCTTCGGCGGAGCGGATCCTGCGACATCTTTTCATGGTTATGGTTTTTGGTTCGATGTATCCTATGCAAACCTTTTTTTCCTGGTGATCATGGCGCGAGGGTCATACCTGTTCCCATTCCGAACACAGAAGTCAAGACTCGCAGCGGCGATGGTACTGCCTCACTTGGGGGCGGGAGAGTAGCACGTTGCCAGGAATTTTTTACCGATCCGATCTGCGCAAGCAGGTCGGATCTTTTTTATGCCTGGCCGTCGCTCGGGCGCACGCGCTAGAAGGTCCAACTGGCGCCGAAGGTTGCGCTGTTCTGGGCCATGCGGACGGCGGTGCCGCCGCCGGCCTCGGGCGGTCCGCTCGCGGTGAGTTCTTCCTCGACGCCGTGGACGTAGGCGAAGTGCAGCGCGAAGCGATCAAACCGGTAGGAGGCCCCGCCGGCGAGATGGGTCTCCATGATGGCCGGGAAGAGGGCGTTGGCGAAGACGTCTTTGCGGCCGATCGGGGAATTGCCGTGGGAGATGCCGGCGCGCAAGGTCAGGCGCGCCGTCGCGGTCCAAGTCGCCCCGGCTTTGACGATCTGCTGGTCCTCCCAGCCGAACTGGTCGCCGAAGGTGTCGAGCTGGCCCCAGCCGATCCAGCGGTAATCGAGCGCGATCTCCACGTCGTCGACCCATTTGTACGCGAGGCCCGCCGTGACCTGCTGGGGCAGGTCCAGGGAATCGGCGAACAAGCGGCCGTAGTCGCCGTAGTCCTCCATGAACTGCTCGCTGACGTAGCTGGCGCCGATCCGGAGCCGGTCGTTGATCCGCTGGTTTGCGCCGACGATGGCGCCGATGCCCGTGGCGTCGTTCCAGTCGTCAGGCGCGGGTGCGGAGGGCGGACCGGTTTGGCTGGTTTCCATGTCGGTGCGGAAGCGGCCGAAAACAAGGACAGGTCCCGCACCGATGCGGAGCCCGTTGTCGAACGAGCGCGCGTAGGTGGCGGTGAGTTTGGCGATCGCAAGCTCCGTGCGGGTGTCGCCTTCGGAGAAACCGACGCGGGGCTGGTCGTAGTCCACGCCCATGCCGCTGGCGCCGTAGAGGCCAACGCCGAAGAATTGATTCCGGTTCTGGCCCAGGGCAAACGCGGCGCTGAGCGAGGGAATGTAGAAGACGGAGTCGTCCTTTTGCTTGCCGGCGCCGGGATTGGCGGTGGACTCGATGGTCCGGGACGGGCCGAATACCTGGAACGAGGCGTCGACGCCGGGTTGGAGATCGGCCAATCCGGCGGGATTGAGGATCAGCCAGGTCGAGTCCTGGGCGGCGGCGACGCCCGCGCCGGCGGCGCCTTGCTGGCGGGGGCCGATGCCGATGAGGTTGACGCCCTCGGTGGCGTGAGCCATCGGCAAGATCGCCAACAGCAAGGCGGTTGAGCTCCATCTGATCGTTTTCATTTTTCCTTTCCTGCGTCCGGGGGGAATCGCGACGGAGAAAAAATACGGCAGAAACGACAAATTTCAATGACTATAATAAATAATATATATAGAAAAACTATATATAATATTATTCATTGAAGAAGAGCATATTATGAAACAAACAAAATATGAAATGGGTGATGGCCACATCAAATAACGCCTGCCGGCGGAAGGAGGAGACGTGGCTGAGGGAAGGGCGGAGAAAAAAGCGGCGGGCCGGAGCCCGCCGCTTTTGGTTTGCCATGGCGCTGGTCTAGGCGCCGAGCTGCCAGCGGACGAAGCGGCGGATGGTGAATTCGTCGCCCGCGGCCTTGCCGGCTTCGGCGAGGACGGCGCCGACGGTCTTGTCCTGGTCCTTGACGAAGGGCTGTTCGACGAGGCAGATCTGCCCGTAGAACTTCTCGAGCTTGCCGACCACGATCTTCTCGATGATGTTGGCGGGCTTGCCTTCGACCTGCTTCGCGTAGATTTCCTTCTCGGCGGCGATGGTCTCGGCCGGGACCTGGTCGCGGGCGATGCAGGCGGGATTCACGGCGGTGATGTGCAGCGTGAGATCGGCGAGCATCTCCTTGACGGCGGGGTTCTGGACGGAAGCGGCGTTTTGGCATCCGACTTCGACCATGACGCCCAGCTTGCCGCCGTGGACATAGGCGGCGATGGCGCCGGTGCCCTGCACTTGGTAGCTGATGTTGCGGCGGGCGATGATGTTCTCGCCGATCTTGGTGATCTTGGCATCGACCTTGACCTTGGCCACCTCGGCGAGGGAATTGTCGGCGATGCCGCGGGCCTCTTGCATCAGCTCGGCGACGAAAGATTTGAAGTCGTCGTTCTTGGAGACGAAATCGGTCTCGCAGTTGACTTCGATCATGAGGCCGGATTGGGCGTCGGCGCCGATTTCGGCGGCGATGATGCCCTGCTTGGCGGTGCGGGAGGCCTTCTTGGCGGCGATGGCCAAGCCGGATTCGCGCAGAAACTTGATGGCGGCGGCCTTGTCGCCGTTGGCTTCGACGAGCGCGCGCTTGCACTCCATCATGCCGACGCCGGTTTCTTCACGCAATTCCTTGACGAGCGATGCAGAAATTTCTGCCATGGGGGTTCCTCTTTTTCTTTGTTGATGTAGGGACAAGGGGGGCGGGGGCGCGGGTTGGCGCGCCCCCGGGTTCCGCAGACTTACTCGGCCTTCGGGGTCTCGGGAGCGGCTTCCTCGGCCTTGGGGGCTTCGGCGGCGGCTTCGGCCTTCGCCACCTCGGCGGCGGCGTCCTTTTCGGACTTGGCCTTGGCGGCGGCTTCGGCCTTGGCGGCCTTGGCGGCGGCGGCGGTCTTGGCGGCTTCGGCGGCGCGGACCTTGCGCTCCTCGGCTTCGACCTTGGCCCGGGCGGCGGCTTCCGCCTCGGCGGCGGCGCGCTTGCGGGCTTCTTCGGCGGCGACCTTGGAATATTCGACCGTGGCCTGCTGGATGGTGATGCCCACCAGCTCGGCGACCAGCTTGATGCCCCGGATGGCGTCATCGTTGGCCGGGATGGGATAGTCGATGGGATCGGGATTCACGTTGGCATCCACGAGGGCGATGACCGGGATGTTGAGGCGGTTGGCCTCGGCGACGGCGATGGCCTCGCTGTTGACATCCACGACGAAGAGCGCGCCCGGGTTGCCGCTCATGTCGGCGATGCCGCTGAGGTTGTACTGCAGCTTCTCCTGTTCGTGGCGGATCTTGGAGATTTCCTTCTTGGGAAGGGCGTTGATGGAGCCGTCCTTCTCCATCTGCTCGATCTCGCGCATGCGGGCGATGGACTTGCGGATGGTTTCGTTGTTGGTCAGCGTGCCGCCGAGCCAGCGATTCACCACATAGGGCTGCTTGTTGGCGACGGCGATGGTCTTGAGGGCTTCCTGCGCCTGCTTCTTGGTGCCGACGAACAGGATTTGGCGGCCGCGGGCGACCGTGTCATAGATGAACTGGCGGGCCTTTTGCAGACCTTCGAGCGTCTGGACGAGGTCGATGATGTAGATGCCGTTCTTCTGCCCGAACAGATACTTGCGCATCTTGGGGTTCCAGCGTTTGGTGCGGTGTCCGAAGTGAAGACCGGCTTCGAGCAGGTCTTGGATGCTGACGTCCTGGCGGACGTTGGCGCTAGTCATGGTGACCATGATGGGGTTCCTCTCTTGATGGCATGTTCCGGCCTTCTTTGTTCTCGGCCGGAAAATCCGCTTTTGTCTCCGGCGGAGGACCGCCGTGAGAACTTCGCTTCCGGTTTTGCACACGCAAAACTCGCCGCGCAATCTAGGGAAACGGGGGGGGGAATGCAAGGGTTATTTGCATGAAACCGGGGCCGGGGCTTGCGCGCGGGGTGGGGTGTCCGTATAGTTCGGGTTCTTATGAGCACAACACTATATGACAAGGTTTGGTCGCGGCACGTGGTCCGCGAGGAGGCCAACGGTTCGGCGCTGCTGTACATCGACCGCCAGCTCGTGCACGAAGTGACGAGCCCCCAGGCGTTCGACGGCCTGCGGCTGGCGGGGCGCGCCGTGCGCCGCCCGAAGCTGAACATCGCGACCATCGACCACAACGTGCCGACCGTCGATCCGAAGAACATCATGGACCGGATCGCCAAGGCCCAGATCGACATGCTGACGAAGAACTGCAAGGACTTCGGCCTGAGGCTGTATGGCATCGGCGACCCGTCGACCGGGGTGGTGCACATCATGGCCCCCGAAATCGGCCTGACCCTGCCGGGCACGACGGTGGTTTGCGGCGATTCGCACACGGCCACCCACGGCGCGTTCGGCGCGCTGGCGTTCGGCATCGGCACGAGCGAGGTCGAGCACGTGCTGGCCACGCAGACGCTGTGGCAGCGCCGCAGCCATTCGATGCGGGCGACCTTCACCGGGAAGCCGGGCCGGTGGGTCACGTCCAAGGATTTCATCCTGCGGCTGATCCGCGAGATCGGCACGGCGGGCGGCACGGGCCGCGTGCTCGAATACGCCGGCGAGGCCATCCGGGCCCTGCCGATGGCGGGCCGCATGACGATTTGCAACATGTCCATCGAGGCCGGCGCGCGCGCGGGCATGATCGCCCCCGACGAGACGACCTTCGAATACATCGCCAGCGGCGACCGGCCCTTTGCGCCGCGCGGCGCGGCGCTGGAAAAATCCATCGCCTATTGGAAGACGCTCAAGAGCGACGCGGGCGCGAAATTCGACCGCGAAATCACGATCGACACCTCCAAGCTCGTTCCCCAGATCAGCTGGGGCACGAGCCCGGGCATGGTGGTGGACATCGACGCCTGCGTGCCGGGGCTGAACGACGTGCCGACGGTGCAGCCGGGCGACGTCGCGAAGGCGCTGGCCTACATGGATCTGAAGCCGGGCACGCCGATGACGGACATCGCAGTGGACGTGGTGTTCATCGGCAGCTGCACGAACGGGCGCATCGAGGATCTGCGCGAAGCCGCCGGCGTGCTGAAGGGCCGCCAAGTGGCCCAGAACGTGCAGACGCTGGTGGTGCCGGGTTCCGCGCGCGTGAAGGCGCAGGCCGAGGCCGAAGGGCTGGACAAGATCTTCACCGCCGCTGGCGCCGAGTGGCGGAATCCGGGCTGCAGCATGTGCCTGGCGATGAATCCGGACCGGCTCAAGCCGGGCCAGCGGTCGGCATCGACCTCGAACCGCAATTTCGAGGGCCGGCAAGGCCAGGGCGGGCGCACGCATCTGGTGAGCCCGGTCATGGCGGCCGCCGCGGCCGTCGCGGGGCATTTCGTGGACGTGCGCAAATTCCTCGAAGGAGGC
>SABN01000334.1 GCA_009928955.1 Opitutia bacterium
ACGAAGACGGAGCCGTTCTTCTTCATCCCTCCGGCCTGCATGACGAGCTGGGCGGCCTCGGGGATGGTCATGAAGTAGCGTGTCATCTCCGGGTGGGTGACGGTGACGGGGCCGCCTCTTCGGATCTGCTCTTTGAATACGGGGATGACGCTCCCCCTGCTGCCGAGGACGTTGCCGAAGCGAACGGAGACGAAAGAGCGTCCGGGGCCCGCGGCGAGCGCGGCGGTGCGGACGACCATCTCGGCCACCCGCTTGGAGGCGCCCATGATGGAGGTGGGGTTGACGGCCTTGTCGGTGGAGATGTTGACGAAGACGTCCGTCTGGTACTGCAAGGCCAGCTCGGCGAGGTTCGCCGTGCCGAAGACGTTGTTCAGTATCGCCTCCTCCGGGTTCTGCTCCATCAGGGGGACGTGCTTGTGCGCGGCGGCGTGGAAGACGACCTTGGGCTGGAAGCGCCGGAAGATCTTTTCGAGCCGCTCGCGGTTGCGCACGTCGGCGACGATAAGGGTGTGCGGAAAGAAAGAGCGTTCCGTCATGACGGCGCGCTCCATCTGGAAGAGGCTGTTCTCCCCCCTGCCCAGCAGGACGAGGTGGCGCGGCGAGAATGCCAGAAGCTGACGCACGATCTCCGACCCTATGGAACCGCCCGCGCCGGTGACCATGACCACCTGGTCGCGGACGTACTGGGCGATGTCGTCGAGGTCGAGCTTTACGGGATCGCGGTTCAACAGGTCCTCCACTTCGACGTCGCGGATATGCGAGATGCTCACCCTTCCGGAGAGCACCTCCCAGATGCCGGGGATGATGCGCGCGGGGATGTCGAGCCCGGCGGCCATGTCGAGGATGGTGCGGATGGCGTCGCCGCTTGCGGAGGGGATGGCGATGAGAATTTCGTCCACATCCAGGCGCTCCGCGACGGCGGGAAGGGAAGAAATCGGGCCGAAGACCCTGTACCCGACGAAGGTGAGACCGTGCTTGGCGGGGTCGTCGTCCACGAAGCCGACCGGCGTCATCCGGGCTTCCGGGTGGCGGAGCATCTCCCGTGCGATCATGGAGCC
>SABN01000335.1 GCA_009928955.1 Opitutia bacterium
GCGAAAAGGTCTTCATTCATTTATCTCAATCCTCACTTTCGGCACGAGGCGCCCGTCGATGTCGCCATCGAAGGAGATGTTTTTTACCTTGCACCTCGGCTCCCACTTGCGCAGCGCCATGTAGATCTCGGAGGTCAGCGCCGCCATGGCGTCCGGCGTCGGCTTGTCCAGCATTTCGACGTTGATTCCGAAGGTGCGGTCGAGAGGAACCGACCACACGGGCGTGCTCAGAATCATCCGGACGTTCTGCACTACCTCTTCCGCAATTCCGGGCGCGAAGTTTATCTCTTCGGCCCCGGTTATCACCATCTCGCGGCTAGCCATCCGGATACTCCTTGAGCTGCACGCCTACGGTGGCGGAGACGATCTTTCCCTTGCTTTCGACCACATTCCACGCCTCGGAAACGCTCTCGATCACGTACAGCCCCTGCGGGCTTCCGCCGAGCACCAGCGGTATCTCTTGGCCGGCTTCCAGCATCCCGGCGATCTGGTCGATCTTCTCCGCCGGGTCGACTCCCAGCGCGGCGTCCAGGCGTATTTGCAGAGTGAAGGAACCCGATTCGAGCCCCGTGAACTCCAGGAGCGGCTTGCCGCCGAACACCTCGTGCGCCGCGTACTTCGCGGCCCGCTGGCGTTTCAAGTCGTGAAAGGTGAAGGCCCGAACGCCCAGAGGGCCCTCTCCGCCCGAGACTTCGAACATGACGGTTCCCATGATTCCGATCACACCGTTTTCCCCCTATCCTCCGCAAAATACATCCGGCGATCCCGTTGCGACCGTAGAGCCGCACGCCACCGGATCGCCTATCCGCCCGCCCTGCTTGCCGTTGACGTACACCGTGCCGCTTCCGGACGCCAGCACGGAATTGTGACACTCCGGGATCGGCGGGCAGCAGTGCGTTTCCCAGGCGTCCCCCTGTCGATGCCAGGGGATGCCGTTTACGAAGACGTTCGGAGATCCCTCCGCCGAAGGGCGCGAAGGCCATCACCCGTGGCCGGTGCACAAATCGCCCAATCTCGTGGCCGGAGGCATTCAATCACCCTCATTCGTTGATGTA
>SABN01000152.1 GCA_009928955.1 Opitutia bacterium
GGTGGTCGGGGCGCAGGGGGTGGAAATCCCAAAGCAGCAGCGCCGCCGGCGCGAGGGCGCACAGCGCGGCCGCGCCGGGGCCGATGCGGCGGCGCAAAATGAGAATCAGCGCGGAAAACGACAGGAAGCCGGTCAGCGGCATGAGGCAGCGGCCGGCCAATTCCAAGGCGATGGGCGGGGCTGCGCCGGCTTTTTCGAGCGCGACGGAAAGGGTCATCAAGCTCCAGATGGGCAGGTGGCTCCAGTGCATCTCGCGGCCGCAGGGGGCGTTGTCGGCATGGGTGTGGCGCAGGCGGAAATGGCCGGATTGGCGGAGATCGCGGGCATAGGAGAGCCAGAGATAGGCATCGGGATCGATGAACAGGCGCGCGTGCCGCCAGGACTCGCCGGGATCGACCTGCGGCGGCGTGGCGGTGGTGTGGCGCTCGAACTTGCGCAGCGCCGCGTCGATGCCCCAGCCCATGCCGCCGAACCAGCCCGCCAAGAGGACGATGGCCAGCCACGCGAGACCGTTGTCGCGAAAGGCCGAAGGGGATGAAGGGGGGGTGTCCATGGTCGAATCTCCGCGGAGTCTACCGGTCGGGGTGGATGGAAAAAACCTGATACTGGAGTTTTTCCTTGGCATAGCCGGAGGGGGTTTTGAAAACGTAGCCGCCTTTGCCGATCTGGGAGAGCGGTTCATCGATGGCGGTCCAGGAAGGACGGTTGGTGAAGGGCTCATAGGTGAGCCACCCGTCCAAGGTGTGGAGCGCGGCGAACAAGGGGTCGTGGTTGCCGCTGGCGATGAAATAATAGATTTTCGGGTAGGAAGACTGGATGACGGACACGATGTGGGTCAGACCCCGTTCCCGGGCGATTTTTCGCGCCGCTTCCGCATTGGGCGAGGTGTCGGCCAGCAGCGTGGATTCGGCCCGCCATCCCGCCGCATTTTCCCAGTAGTAGGAAGCGACGGAAGGGATGCCGGAAAAATAGTAGAGCATGGGAACTTCCGGCGCCATGCCGACGAATCGCCAGTAGTTGGTTCCCGCAGCCAGGCCCCAGCGGAGCGCATTCCGTTTTTGGAGATTGCTCTCGATCCAGCTTTGCGGCAGGGCCACGTTGCGGGAGATGTTGCGTTCCAGCCGGAGGCGGGAGAAATCGGAATGGACGCCATCCAGCAGGATCAACGCCAGCAGACCGCCGCCCAGCAGGCGCGAAAGGAGCGCAGGGGCCCGGGGGCTTCGCACGAGCAGCTCCGCCAGCAGCAGCAGCGCCAGCCACACCAAGGCGGCCGCCAAGCTGAACCCCCAGCGCTGCTGGTACAAGGTGAGCGCCAAGAACAGGCTGGCATAAAGAAGGGCCGTGGCAAGCAGCCGTTGCCGCTGCGGCGTGCGGATGCGGCGGAAGAACAGGAGCGCGGCGACCCATGGCAAGGCCAGGAAATAGCAGCGGAAGGACGCCAACAAAGACAAGAAATTGCCGTCCCGGATCACCTGAGAAGGAAGAAATTCGGTGATGTATTTGGCGACGAGGCGTTTCAAGAACGGATCGTTCATTTGGTGCCAGGCGTCAGGCCCCCAGAAGACCGCCAAGGGAAGCGCCAACGCCAGAAGACCGGGGAACAGGAGCCGGGCGGCCCGCGCGAAGCTTGGGGAAAGCGGCCGGCGCAGGCGCGCCAGTTGCTCGAGCCCCAGCGCCACGCCCATCCATGAAATCCAGTAGAGGGGATGGTTCACTTCCAGCCGCATGGAAAAGTGGCGGGGCGCGTATTCGAGCAGATAGCAGACGAGGCCGATCAGGCAGCCGGCGGCGGCCCAAGACCTCCACAAGGCCGGGAGATAGGTTTCGTCCTTTTGCGGCGAGTGGAACAGAGGCAGGGCCGGGATCATCGCCAGCGCGATGACGGCGAGCGAGATCAGCCAGACGGTGGCGCCCACCCAGAGGGCCAGCCCGCCGAAAACGCCGGAGGCGATGAACCATCGGCGCGCGTCCGGTTGCGCGGGGGAGGCCGGGAATCCCCGGTCCGCCGACGAGTCGCCGGACGTGCGGACCCATCCCATGCCGCCGAATTGGAGACAGGCGAAAGAGGCCAGGGTGAAGAAGAACTGGAAGGCGTGATGATCCGGCTTGAGCGGGAAAAAGGCGATGGAAAGGCCTTCGAAAGTCAGGAAGACGAAGATCAGCGCCGCCGCCGGGAACCCGCCCACTTTCCGGAAAACCGCGAGAAAGGCGATGGATAAAAAGAGGATCTGGAAAAGCGGCATGGACCAGACGCCGGCCAGCTCGACGGCGCGGGCCGTCGGCCAGCCGGTGGCGGCCATGATGGCCGTCGCCATGCCGCGCAGCGTCCAGATGAGGAGGTGGCTCCAATGCGTTTCGCGGCCGTACGGCGCATTGTCCATGAAGGTGTGCCGGATGCGCCACTCGCCGGAATTCATCAGGTCGCGGGTGTGGGCGAGCCAGGCGTAGCTGTCGGCTTCGAGGAAGAAGCGGGGTTCGGGCACGCCGTCGATCGTGTTCGGGGGAACGGCGGAGAGGTTGAAGGCTTGGGCGGCGCGGTCGGTGTGCCACGTGAAGAACACGACATGTCCCGCCAGCAGGAGCAGGCCGGCCAGCATCCAGATTCGCCGGGTTCGAGGCGCGCCGGCCGGACCGGCGGCGGGGAGGTTGCTCATGGGCGCTACCATAGCCTTGTTGCCGCCTCTTCGCGATAGGGTTGGGAAAGCCGGTACCGCTCGATGCGGCCTTGGAGGTTCCGGCGGAAAGCGGCGTTGGGCGGGGTTTCGGGAGTGAGTTCCAAGGCTTGCCGAGTCGCCTGGATGGCCTTCTCGAAATCGCCGGCGTTGGCAAGGGCCACCGCCCAGGTGTCGTGCAGGACGGGATGGGGGGCGGGCGCGAGCGCTTGGGCGCGTTGGGCGAGTTCGACGGCTTCCTGCGGCGGCGCGGGCGACCATTCGGAGGTGGAAAGCAGCCAGGCCACGTTGTTCAACAGATCCCCGCGGCCGGGATGGGCTTGAACGAGACGCCGGAAATAGGCCAGCGCATCGCGGCGGAGACCCAGGTCCCAGAGATAGGAATGGAGCGGGAACAAATCCAGGAGCGCGATTTCCGCATGGGACCGATAGGGCGGCAACTCGCGGGCGAAGGCCAGTGCGGTCGCCGCGTCTCCTTGTTCGAAGGCGGCGGCCATGCCCAGCAGCAAGAGGTTGTTCTGGGCGGCGTCGTTGGGCGAGAGTTGGCGCCGCGCTTGGTTCACGTGCCGGAGCGCCGAGTCGTATTCCGCCCCCAAAAAGGAATACAGGGCCATTTGCAGTTCCCATTCGCCCGTGGCGTTTGCCGCCGGCCGGTGGCGGCCCAGAAAATCCAAAGCCGCTTCCGCTCCTTGCCGTTCATGGAGGCAGAGGGCGAGGGACGCCATGAGCTCGACATCCAGCGGATGGGCGGCGAAGGCCTGTTCCAAGGCGGTTTGGGCGGATTGGAAATCGCCGTCGAGCTTGAGCTGGCCCAGGATCCGGATGTTCCGGGTCGCCGGATGATCGGGGGCGAGGAGGGCGATGCGCTCAAACAGGCGGTCGCTGTTCCGCCAGATCGGCAGGAGCCGAAGCGTGAGCATGCACAAAAGGGCCAACAGGCCTCCCGCGGCCATGGCGCGGCCGGCGGCAAACGGTTTTCGCCGGGCCGGGTCGGCCGGCGACCGTCCCAACGACAAAAGCGCGATGGAAAGACCCATGGCGGGGAGATAGGTGAAGCGATCGGCCACGCCATGGACGCCGACGGGACCGAAAAAGCCGATGATGGGGGTGAAAAAGATCAGGAACCACAGCCAGCCGACGCCCACGTGGGGGCAGCGGAGGCGCAGCTTCCACGCCCAGACGGAGGGGACGATCAGGATGGCGCTGGCCACCAGGAATCGCGGCCATGAAAAGGCGATGAGGGGATACAAGGGGCCGAGCCTCGTCGGCAGGAAGATTTTGGACAGATAGAACCCATAGTGGATGGGGACCTGAAGGCTGCGGGCCCAGAGCGAGTCGTAGGAGAGCGCGCCCGCCGTTTGGTGTCCGTGGATGGCGGCGAAGGCGATGGCCATGGCGGCGATGAAAAACGGGGTTTTTTCGAGCAGCCGCTTGGGAAGCGCGCGCCGCAGGGAGGTCCGGGTGAATTCCACCCGGCGCAAGGGCCAGAAATCCAACAGGAGGAGAACGAAGGGCAACGGAACGACGGAAGGTTTGGCCAGCAGGGCGCCCGCGAAGAAGCCCAAGGACAGCAGATGGGGGCCGATCCGTCCGCCGGTCTTTCCGCGTTGCGCCCAGACATGGCAGGCGACGGACAGCAGGCAGAAGAAGCCCGACAGCACGTCTTTGCGCTCGGTGACCCAGGCGACGGATTCGACGCGCAGGGGATGGAGCGCCCACAAGGCGGCGAAAAAGAAGGCGCGCCACGGTTTTTTGCAAAACGCGTGGAGCAACAGGAAGAACAGGACGGAGTTGAAGGCATGCAGCAGGACGTTGGTGAAATGGAAGCCCCAGGGATGGATCGGGGAGGCGTTGAACAGGGACACGTCGCACATGTAGGAAATCCACAAGAGGGGCATATACATGGGCGCGACGGCCGGGTCGGGGGAGAAGGCGCCGCGGAGAGCTTGCGGCGAAAGGCCGTTCAGCACGAGCGTGTGGTGGGTGACATAGGCGAGGTCGTCGACCCGCACCAGTTCATAGGAAAGCGAGGGGGCGAACAGGGCGAAGGCGAGGGCGAAGAGCAGCAGGCCCAAGAGACAGGCGAGGAGGCGCGTGGGATTTTCCGCAAGCGGTTTCACAGCCCAGCCACTATAGGATGATCGCGGGAGGCGGACAAGCGGGAAGGACGGCTTCGCATGGGCGGGGGAATCGCTAGAAAAGGCCTGCGGAGGCCTTTTCACGATAAGGGCGTTGGCGCTGATAGAGTTCGATGCGGGCCCGGAGGTTCTGGCGGAAGGCCGCGTTGGGCGGGTTCTCGGGAACGAGCGCGAGGGCTTGCCGGGCCGTTTGGATGGCCGCCTCGAAATCGCTGGCGTTGGCTTGCGCCGCCGCCAAGGTGTCGAGCAGGACCGGTTGGGTTGGGCCTCCCAGGGCATAGGCTTTTCGCGCCAGCGCCAGCGCTTCGTCCGGGGAGGCGGGAGAGCGTTCCGACACGGCCAGCAGCCACGCGACGTTGTTCAGGATGGCGGGATTCTCCGGATGGTCGGCCGCCAATTTTCGAAAATAGCGCAGCGCCCGGGGCCGTTCTCCGGAATCCCAGATCCAGAGATAGGCGGGCAGCAGGTCGGCAAAGGTGAAGGTCTGGTGGGGATCATAGCTGGGGATCAGATGGAATTGTTCGTTGGCCGCGGCGGGATCGCCATCCTCGAAACAGGCGCAAGCGAGTTCCAGCCGGCACAGCGGTTCCAGCGTCTGGGGCAACCCGTTCACGGCGCGGGCCAGATGGATGCGGGCTTGATCGGGCTGGTTGCCATGCAGATGGGCGAGGCCCAGCGCATAGGCGAGTTCCGGTTCCTGCGGCGCGGCACGAAGGCCCTCATCGAGGACGGCGAAGGCCTCCGGCA
>SABN01000336.1 GCA_009928955.1 Opitutia bacterium
TTCAAGGTGTTGGCCGGATACACGGTGAAGCGTGCGTCCTGGGAGAAGACGGCGGCGGGGCTCCCGAAGTGGGTCCAGATCGCCTCCGACGGGGGCCTTCTGACGGACTTCCTTTTCGCCGACGGATCGAGCGTGGGGATTCTTCCGGCGGGGCCGGAAAGCCGGACGAGGCAGCGCCTGGTGATGGTTGACGCGCAGGGGTGGGCCACGGCGACCGATCCGGCGTTTTACGATTTCTATCCCGGAGACGGTTCGCGCTGGCGCTTCGGGGCCGCGCGCAACGCGCCGGATTATCTCAGTTTCATCGAGCACCAGACCCCGCAGGGGCGTTTGGAGACCGAACAGGACATCGGGCTCGAGATCCTGCGGGACGCTTCGGGCGGCTTGCGGCAGGTGGTCACCCCCTCCCGGCTGGCCGATTTTGTCGTGACGGGGACGAACGCCTACACGCTTACGGTGTACCCGAACGATGCGGCCTGCGTTTCCGGAACGCGCTCGGCCGAGGGCTTCGTCGAGGTTCTTCCGGGCGCCGTGCCCGAGTCCGTCTGGCGTTTCAGTAATCCGGCTCCGGGAACGTACGGGGTTCTGGAGGTGACGAGGGAGAAGCCCGGCGCGCAGCCGCAGACGTGGCGGTACGAGTTCGTCGAGGCCGTGAACGATTTCGTCCTGAAGCACCCGGGCGGCGTGCGTGAGGACCGGGCCGAGCGCCTCAAGACGGACAACGGGAACAGGCTGATGATCCGCAAGGAGAGCCGTGACGCAAACGGCAAGGTCTTCAACAAAGTCGAGAACAAATACGTCAAGAAGGGCTACAAGTACGTCAGGCAGACGCTGGTGCGTGACCCCGGGGGGCTGGACCTGACCACCTCGTACGGCTACTACGAGGGCGGGACGCTGGACGGTCTGGAGCGCGTCAAGGTCGGGGAGGACGGCTCGTGGACGGTTCGCGAGTATGACGACTCGCGGCGCCTGACGGCGGAGATCCGTCCCTGGCTGGACGCGCCGACCAACGCGCCCCTGACGCAATGCGCGGCCACGCGCTAC
>SABN01000032.1 GCA_009928955.1 Opitutia bacterium
AAAAAGGTCGCGCGCCGCGCCGCCCCGCCCGCCCCATTGCGCACATCCTGCATCTGGGCCACCCCTACCCAGCACAACTCCTGCGCGGAAAAGGCCGCCACCGTCCGCGCGCGCTCTTGCAAGGCCTCCGGCACCGGCAAGGCCGCCAGCGTGTGGAATCCCAGAAAGAAGGCCACATCCCCCGCGCAAACAGCCAGCGACACGCCATGATGCGCCGGATCGGACGTCTGGGCCTCGGCCGCATCTTGCTCGTATTGCGTGTGGACCGTTGTGTTTCCGCGCCGCAACGTGTCCCGGTCCATGATGTCGTCGTGGATCAACAGCCCCGATTGCAGGAATTCCATCGCCGCCCCCGCCCGGTCCAGCACCCGGTCCATCGCCGCATCCGGTGCTTCCGGACTGCACAACTCGTAGCCCAGCCGCACCAAGATTCCCCGGATCATCTTGCCGGCATGCGCATAGGTCTCCAGCCGGCGGGCCAGTTGCGCGCCCAACGGACTGATCGCCCCCAGTTGCGCAGCGTTCTCTTGCAGGATCCCGCTGATCGCCCGCGCAATCTCGGGCCGGGCTTTCTGGAAGTACGACAACATGGCCGGGACTCTACCTCAGGCTCCTTGGAAATGCCACATCAGGCGCAAAGCCAGGAAATACACCATCTGCAAACCCACATAGACGCCGGCCAGCCGTCCGGCCGAACACATCTCGCGCGAGGTGCAGGCCACCTGGGGATGGAAGATCGCCGTCAAGACGGCAATCACGAACCAGGCCATGTAATTCTGCAGCGGCACCACGTCGCCCGCCCAACGCCAATAGTCCAACCGGATCGCCACCGGCTCCATCAGGAAATCAAACCCCACGGCAACGAGTCCGGTCAGCAGCGCAATCCCCGGCTTGCGCCACAGCCCCAGCGAGGACGGCGCCACCCGCCCCGACAAGCAAAACGCCCCATGCACCACCAGAACCCAGTTGAAGGCAATCAGCAACGGCACCCCCCGCCAAGCCCAGCCCAGCGTCGGCCCATACTCGTACTGCCCGAAAATCGCGCCCGTGGCCACGCCCGCGGCTTCCGCCCAGAACGTAAAGAGATATGTGCCCGCCATCCACATCAAGAACCTCCCCTTGCCGATCACCACCGCCGGCGCCGCCACCAAGGCCCCGGTGACCAAGCCAAATCCAGGCGTCAGGAACAGCATCAACGGCAGGGTGGCCGGAATCACATGGCCCGCCGCCCCCACGCCAAACAAGATCGCCAGCACGAACGCCACGGCCCGTCCGTAGATCCGCCATGCCCCGGGAAGAGTTGGATTCATGATTCGTATTTCTCCGCTAGATCGGCCGCCAAAATCCCCGACAACAAGGCCAGCGGCATCCCGCCGCCCGGATGCGCGCTGCCGCCCGCCACATACAGGCCCCGGATCCGCCGCGAACGGTTCGGATGCCGCAGGAACGCCGACAACGGCGAATGCGACGCAATGCCATACAGGCTGCCGTGCGTCGAGCCCGTGGCGCGCTCGATGTCCGGCGGGGCGATGATCTTCTCTTCCCGGATCAGCGCCCCCACGTCGCACCCCAGCGCGCGCGACATCCGCTTCAGCACCGCCACCCGCGCCCGCGCCGCCACCGCCGCCCAATCCTGGCCGGCGTTCCGCGGCGCATTGAGCAGCACAAACCAGTTCTCGCCTTCCGCCGGCGCATCCCCCGGCGTGAGCTTGCTGGTGATGTTCACATAGACCGTCGGTTCGTCGGGCATCTCCAGCCGCTGGAAGAGCGCGTCGAATTCGGCGCGGTAGTCGCCGGAGAAGAAGATGTTGTGCACCTGCAGCTGCGGGAACCGTTTCGCCACCCCCCACAGGAACACCAGCCCCGAGGAGGAAGGCTCCAGGCGTTCGGCCCGGCGCGCTTCGCGGGCCTGCGGCTCGCGCAGCAAGGTGCGATAGGTCGACAGCACATCGGCGTTGCTCACCACCGCATCCGCCGCAAAATGCTTGCCCCCCGCCTCGACGCCCCGGCACCGCCCTTCGGCCACCACGATGCGATCCACCCGCGACCCCAGCCGGAACTCGACGCCCAGCTCGCGGACCACCCGCTCCAGCGCGCGCGGCAGCGCCACGATGCCGCCTTGCAGCGCATAGCCGCCATAGGCGTATTCCACGTGCGGAATGATGCGCATCGTCGCCGGCGTCCGGAACGGGCTGGACCCGTTGTAGGTCGCATAGCGGTCGAACAACTGCGCCGCGCGCGGATCCGCAAACGCCCGCGCATTCGCCTCATGCAAGCTCCGGAACGGCGACAGCCGCGCCGCGTGCAGGATCGCCCGCACGCCGGCCTTCGACCCGTAGGTCGCCGGCTCGTGCAGGCTGCGCGTCAAAAACAGCTCGCCGGCCCAATCCCACAGTTGCGCGCTTTTTTCGAGATAGGCCTCCAGTTCGGCCTCGGTCGCCGCGCCGGCCTCCTCCAGCTCGACCGCGAACCGCATGCGGTCGGAGGAGCTGTTCAAGCGGGTTCCGTCGGCGAATTCATAGGCGCACAACGGCTCCAGCGGAACCAGCTCCATGTAGTCCCGCATGTCCTTTCCCAGCCGCGCGAAAAACGCCCGGAACACCTCCGGCAAGGTGAGCAACGACGGCCCCGTGTCGAAGCGATACGCCCCCAGCTGCACCGACGCCGCCTTGCCCCCCGTGTGCTCCGCCTGCTCGAACACCGTCACCCGGTTCCCGGCCTTCGCCAGCAGCGCCGCCGCCGCCAAGCCGCCGATCCCCGCCCCCACGATGGCCACGGTGCGATTCATGCCGCCCGCCTCCATTTCCCGACCCGGTCGTGCACCAGCGCGGCCAGCGCCAGCATGGAGAAACTGTAGAAGAAATCCTCCAGCGGAATCGTCCCGGCGCGCATCGCCAGGATCTGCGTGTCGTCGTACCAGACGATGGGCAGGCCCGTCAGCACGCCGTTGGCGATCAGAAACGGCAGGTAGGTCAGGCCCAGCCCGATCCAGAAGTTGCGCGAGCGCAGCGTGGCCGGCATGAGGCATTCAAACAAGACCAGCACCACGGCCACCGAAAGAAATACCGTGCCCGTGTAGGTCAGTTCCCGGAACCGGCAGGCCAGACCGATGAACAGATCGGCCACCAGAAAAACACCCCCGCGCGGAAGGATCAGGACCCGGTCCCGGAAATAGGCCCGCACGCACGCCAGAATGAAGAGACACGCATAGGGCACGCAGATGAAAAACAACCATTCGCCCGGCGGCAGATGCAGCCAGCGGAGATTGCCCGCATATTCCGGATTGAACCCCCAGACGCCCTGCGCCGTTTTCCACGCGTCCCACGGAATGAATACCGCCATCACGACGGCGATGGCGGGGAATACCTGCGGCCAACTCCGCCAGAAGGCCACCTTGCGGTCGAACGACAGCGCCAGCGGCAGCGCCAGCACCAGCAGATCGATCCGCGTGTAGAGATCCATGGCCTATCCCCGCAGCCCGTTCCACAGCGCCTGCCACACGATGCGCGCCTTCTTCGGCTTGACCTTCCGCTCGAACACCACGAACGGATCCGCCGCGATCTGCCGCGCCGTCCAGTTGTACATGTCCCCCGCCGTCCGCACCGCCATGCGCGCCCGCTGCGGCATGAAATGATAGCCCGCCTCCGCCTCCGCCTGCCAAGCCGCATACCGCGCCAAGTGCGCCTGCACATAGGCCGTCCATTTCGCCGGCTTCGCTTGCACCCAGCCCCGGTCCGGCAGCCAATCCTCCGGCACCCCCTCCAGCAAAACCTCCCCGCCCCGCTCCAGCGGCAGATAGCGCCGCCCCAGACCCGTGTCCTCCGCCACGTCCCGGATGAAATTGATGAACTGCATGGCCCGCCCCAGCATCCGCGCCGCGGGATGCGACTCCTCCGGCAGCCGCATGACCTTCGCCATGAACAGCCCGATCACTTCCGCCGAGCCATAGATGTACTTCAGCACTTCCTCTTCCGTCCGATAGATCCGCTTCGTCAGATCCGCCTCCATCGACGCCAGGAAGGCGTCCGTCCACGCCGGATCGAACGCCAACCGCTCCGCCAGCGCCACGAAATCATCGATGATCGGATCCGCCGCCGGGGTCCCCGCCAGCGCCGTGCGGTACTTCGAAACGAAGCGCGCAAACCCCACCGCATCTTGCGGGACCGCATCCACCAGATTGTCCGCCACCCGCACGAACCCATACAACGCGAACACCTCCGCGCGCATCTTCGGCGGAAAAAACAGGCTCGAATTGAAATACGTCGTGCTGCCGGCCTTGAATACCTGCGCCTGGATCGCCGTGGTCATGCCCCGGCCCCGCCCAGATCCTTCCGGATGTTGCCCGCCACCACCTCCGCCGCGATCATCACCATCGGCACCCCGATGCCCGGATGCGTGTACTGCCCCGCGAAATAGAGATTCTTCACCTTCCGGCTCCGCATCGCCGGCCGGAACACCGCCGTCTGCATCAGCGTGTGCGAAATCCCCAGCGCCGTCCCTTTCCACGCGTGATAGTCCCCCGCGAAGTCCCGGTGGCTGAAAATCCGCTGCATCTCGATGTGCGGCGCGATCTCTTCGCCCGTCATCCGCTCCACGTGGCGGATCACTTTCCGCGCATACGCCTCGCGCGTCGCGTCGCCATCCTCCAGCCCCGCCGCCACCGGCACCAGCACGAACACGTTCTCCCGCCCCGGGGGCGCCATCGCCGGATCGGTCTTCGTGATGCACGACACATAGAAGCACGGCGCCTCCGGCCACGACGGCCGCTTGAAGATCGTGTCGAAATGCTCGTTCCAATCCGCCTGGAAATACAGATTGTGATGCGCCAGCTTTTCCAACCGCCGCTTCACGCCCAGATAGAGCAGGAACATGCTTGGCGCCACCACGCGCCCTTCCCAGTACTTCTTCGGATAGCCGCAATCCGCCGCATCCAGCAACTCCGTCTCCACATGCGCGTAGTCGGCATTGGCCACCACCGCGTCGCACGGCAACGAAACCGAGATGCCGTCCGCCCCGCGCGCCTCCACCCGCACGGCGCGGCCCCGTTCCGTGTCGATTTTCGCGGCCTCCGTCCCCAGCCGGAACTTCACCCCCTGCTCCTCCGCCAGCCGCCGGAGACCCTGCGCCACCGCCGACAGCCCGCCCAGCGGATAGAACACCCCCTGCGTCAAATCCACGTGCGACATCAGCGCGTACATCGCCGGGGCGTCGTTGGGCGACGTCCCCAAAAACACCATCGCGTATTCCAAGATCTGCCGCGCCCGCCGGTCGCCGAACTGCCGGCGCACCGCCGCATCCAGCTTGCCCAGCACGTTCAACTTCAGCCCTTCCGTCATCATCCGCCAATTCAAAAAATCGAAGATCGTCCGGTAGTCGCGGTACAGGAACTCGCCCACCGCCACCTTGTACTTGTAGGCCGCCTCGTCCAGATAGCGCCCCAGCTTCGCTCCGCCCCCCGGCTCCAACCGGTCGAACAGCGCCGCCACCCCCGCCCGGTCCGGCGGCACGTCGTGCGCCTCCCCCGGCCCGAAAAACACGCGGTACGACGGATCCAGTTGCTTCAACTGGTAATAGTCCCCGGTCTTCTTCCCGAACCCCGCGAAAAACCGCTCGAACACCTCCGGCATCAGATACCACGACGGCCCCATGTCGAACGCGTATCCCTCCTTCTGCCAGATCCGCGCCCGCCCCCCCGCCTGATCGTTGCGCTCGACCACCGTCACGTCGAACCCGTCGCGCGCCAGTCGCGCCGCCACCGCCATGCCGCCGATGCCTGCGCCCACCACCACCAGCCGCTCGGCATGCCTCTTGTTCATGCGGCCGATTCTAGCCTCTCCGCCCCCCGAAAGCAAGCCCCGCCCCCCATGCGTTTGCTCGCGGATCAACGGGTTTTCCACGCAATGCAAAAAAGCTTTCCACAGGGTGGAAATCGTTTCTCCGAGGCGCAAGCCGCGCCTCCAGGGTGCGGGCGCGAAACGGATCAGTTCGCCCGGGCGCGGGCGGTGGACCCGCGGACCACCAGCGAGGTCGGCAGCAGGTCGCTGCAGTCGGTGATCTCGCCCTTGATGAGCTGCAAGATGCGGTTGCACGATTCGATGCCCACCTGATACAGGTCGTGGCGGACCGTCGAAAGACCCGGGTTCACGAACGCGGCGATCTGGATGTCGTCCACGCCCATCACCGAAATCTGCTCGGGCACTTCGCGGCGGTTGTCCGCCAACCAGCGCATCGCGCCCAGCGCCATGCGGTCGTTCGCCGCCATGATCGCCGTCAGGTCGGGCGTCTGCGCCATGAGCTTGGCCGCCGCCGCATAGCCGCCGCGCTGGCTCCACTCCTCGCCGCCATCCACCCAAAGCACCTGCGCGGCGCCTGCGGGCCAGGTCTTGCACACCCGCAGAAATTCATCGCGGAACTGCAGGCCCGTGAAGGTGTTCGTCCCCGCGATCAGGCCGATCTTCCGATGCCCCAGCCCGAGCAGGTGCTCGGCCGCCGTGCGCGCGGACGCCGCGTAGTCCACGCTGACATAGTTCAGTTTCTTGCCGGGGAACACGTGGTTCACCAGCAGGAACTTGAAGGGCGTGTCCTCGAACACGCTCAGATAGTCCGCATGGATGTCCGACGCGATGAACAACATGCCGTCCGCCCGGCGGCTCGCCAACAGCTTGGTGTATTCCTGCGTCTTGATGAACTGCGCCGTCGCGATGTCCAGCAGGATCTTGTAGCCCTGCGCCGTCGCCCGCTCGTAGATGCCCGAGATGATTTCCCCGAGGTAGATGTCCGAGAACACGCGCGTCAGGTTCGGCACCACCACGCTCAAGGTCTTGCTCGACTTCGACGCCAACCCGCGCGCCGCGCTGTTGGGATAGAAATTGTACTTCTTCACCACCGCCATCACGCGGTCGCGCGTGGCCTGGCTGATGCGCGGATGGTTGTTCAACACCAGCGACACCGTGCTCAGCGAGAACCCGCTCTCCTTCGCGATATCCTTGATGGTCTTTCTCTTCATGGCCATTTCCTTTTTGATTTGACTGGCGAATAAAATCGGGTAAATCGCTCGACGTTGCAAGTAAAATGCTTCCGTTTTACCGGTAAAATCGCCTTCGTTTCGCCACCAAGAGATTTCGGAGTTAATTAAGCCCGAAATAACTTACAAGGGATCAGCACGCAAATTCACATTTATTCATTCAAAAAGGGTAATCGATACGCAATTGTTTTTCAGAGTTGATAAATTCCGAAATGTTTGGGGGATAGGCGCTCCGCCGCGCCCTTTGCGCCCCTCCCGCAAGCTAGACTTTGGCCGAAACCGCCAGCAGGGAGCGGGCCATTTCGCGGGCGACGTCGTGTCCGCGTGCCCCGGCCCACACCACCAGCGAGGGGCCCGTGACCATGTCGCCGGCCGCCCAGACGTTGGGGAGCCCGTCCGCGGAAGGGGCGCCCTCTTCGGGGCCGCTGAAGCCCATCGCCAGCAGCACCAGATCGGCCTTCTGGAAGAATTCCGTGCCGGGCTTGGCCACCGGGGTCCGCCCCTGCCACTCCACCTGCACGCACCGGATGCCGTACACCCGCCCCGCCTCGTCGCCTTCGAAAGACAGCGTGTGGGTGGCGAAGCTCCGCTCGCACCCCTCTTGATGGCTGCTCGAGGACCGCATGATGCGGGGCCATTCCGGCCAGGGGTTGTTCGCGAGGCGGGATTTCGGAGGCTTCGGCAAGATTTCGATCTGGGTCACGCTCTTGGCGCCCTGGCGGATCGATGTGCCGACGCAGTCGCTGCCCGTGTCGCCCCCGCCGATCACCACCACGTCGCGCCCCTTCGCCGACCACTCCCCGCCCACGTCCGCCAGCTCGCCGTTGAGCACCTGGTTCTGCCGCGACAGGAAATCCAGCGCGAAATGGATGCCCTTCAGCTCCCGACCCGCCACCTTCAGGTCGCGCGGCTCGCGCGCGCCGCACGCCAGCAGCACGCCGTCGAACTTGCGCCGGATGAAGTCCAGCGAGATGTCCACCCCCACCTGCACGCCGCACTCGAAGCGCACGCCTTCCTGCCGGAACAGGTCGATCCGCCGCTCCACCATCCACTTCTCCAGCTTGAAGTCCGGAATCCCGTAGCGCAGCAGCCCGCCCGCGAATTTCGCGCGCTCGTAGACGGTCACGTCGAAGCCCCACAGATTCAGGTCCGAGGCCGCCGCCAGCCCCGTCGGACCGCTGCCGACCACCGCCACCGAGCGGCCGTTGCGCGGGGCCACCGCCCGCGGCTTCATGTACCCGGCCGCGAACGCGCGGTCCGCGATCTCCCGCTCGAGCTGGCGGATCGCCACCGGCTCGCTGTCCACCGCGTTGCAGCAGGAGCCTTCGCACAGCGCGGGGCAGATGCGCCCGGTGATTTCCGGATAAGGACAGGTTTGCTCCAACAACCGGATGGCCTCCTCCCAGCGGCCTTCGAGCGCGGCGGCGTTCATCTCCGGAATCGGATTCTTCAGGGGGCAGCCCGCGCCATAGCAGAACGGAATGCCGCAATCCATGCAGCGCGCGGCCTGCTGCGTCAGCTCTTCTCCGGAAAGATGCCCTTCCACCTCGCGCCAGTCCCGCACGCGCTCGTCGATCGGCCGGTAGCCCGGATCGACGCGCTTGAAATCCAGAAACGCCCGGTAGCTGTTGATGGGATTCATGGCGGCCTACTCCTTTGCCTTCTCTTCGCGCTTGGTTTCCGCGTCGTCGCGGCTCATCTGGCCCAGCACCAGGCGGTATTCCATCGGCAACACCTTCACGAACAGATCCTTCCACTGGTTCCAGTCGGCCAGGATCGCCTTCGCCCGCGGACTGCCCGTCAGCGCCGCGTGGCGCTCGATCATGCCCCGCAGCTCCCGCTCGTCCACGACGTTCAGCGATTCCAGGTCGACCATCTCCAGGTTGCACCGGGCGTCGAACAGGCCCGTCTCGTCCAGCACGTACGCGATGCCGCCGCTCATGCCCGCCGCGAAATTCACGCCCGTGGGCCCGAGGATCGCCACGCGCCCGCCGGTCATATATTCGCAGCCGTGGTCGCCCACGCCTTCGACCACCGCCCACGCCCCGCTGTTGCGCACCGCGAAACGCTCGCCCGCCCGCCCGTTCAGATAGACCTCGCCGCAGGTCGCGCCGTACAGCAGCACGTTGCCCGCGATGGTGTTTTCCGCCGGATCATAGGTCGCGCCCGGCGCCGGCTTCACCACGATCTTGCCGCCGCTGAGCCCCTTGCCCAGATAGTCGTTGGCTTCGCCGCTCAGCACCAGCGTCAGCCCCTTCGCCGCGAATGCGCCGAAGCTCTGCCCCGCCGAACCTTCGAACTCCAGCGTGATCTGGTCGTCCTTCAGCCCCGGGTGCCCGTGGCGCCGCGCGATGCGGCTCGAAATCAACGTGCCGACCGCGCGGTCCGTGTTGCGCACCGGCCGCTGGATCTTCGCCGGCGCACCCCCGGAAAGCGCCTCTTCCAGCCCCGGCAGCAGCTCGTAGCCCATCGCATCCTGGATCGGCGAGGGTTGCGGCCGCGTGAAGCGGCAGTCCTCCGGCTTCGCGTCCACCCGGTGGAACACCGCGCTGAAATCGAGGCCCTTGGCCTTCCAGAACGTGATCGCCCGGTTGGTGTCGAGCAGGTCGGAGCGCCCGACCAGGTCGTCGAACTTCCTGAATCCCAGCGTCGCCATCAGCTCGCGCACTTCGCGCGCGATGAAATGGAAGAACTGGATCACATGCTCGGGCCGGCCCACGTAGCGCTTGCGCAGCTCGGGGTCCTGCGTGGCCACGCCGAACGGGCACCCATTGGTGTGGCACTTGCGCATCATCATGCATCCGCACACCACCAGCGGCGCCGTCGCGAAGCCGAATTCCTCCGCGCCCAGCAGCGCCCCGACCACCACGTCCCGGCCCGTCTTGATCTGGCCGTCGGTCTGCACCCGGATCCGGTTGCGCAGGTGGTTCAGCACCAGCGTCTGCTGCGTCTCCGCCAGCCCCAGCTCCCACGGCGCGCCCGCGTGCTTGATGCTCGAAATCGGCGATGCGCCCGTGCCGCCGTCGTAGCCGCTGATCAAGACGCGGTCCGCCCGCGCCTTGGCCACGCCGGCCGCCACCGTGCCCACCCCGGTCTCCGACACCAGCTTCACGCTCACTTCGGCTTCGTCGTTGGCGTTGCGCAGGTCGTAGATCAGCTGCGCGATGTCCTCGATCGAATAGATGTCGTGGTGCGGCGGCGGCGAGATCAGCGTCACGCCCGGCGTCGAATGCCGCACGCGCGCGATGTCCGCCGTCACCTTGTGCCCCGGCAGCTGCCCGCCTTCGCCGGGCTTCGCGCCCTGCGCGATCTTGATCTGCAGCTCCTTGGCGTGGTTCAGGTATTCCATCGTGACGCCGAAGCGCCCGCTCGCGATCTGCTTGATCGCGCTGCAGCGGTTCTCGCCGTTGGGCCCCGGCACGTAGCGCGCGGGGTCTTCGCCGCCTTCGCCGCTGTTGCTGCGTCCGCCGATGCCGTTCATCGCGATCGCCAGCGTCTCGTGCACCTCCTGCCCGAGCGAGCCGAAGCTCATCGCCCCGGTCATGAACCGGCGCATGATGGCCTCCTCGGGCTCGACTTCCTCCAGCGGAACCGCGGCGCCCGCCGGGCGGATCGTGAACAGCCCGCGCAGCGTGCTCTGCTTCTCGGACTGGTCGTTGATCATCGCCGCGTACTTCTTGTACAGCTCCCAGTCCTGCGTGCGCGTGGCCTGCTGCAGGGCGCTGATGCTCTGCGCCGTCCACAGGTGCCGCTCGCCGTCCGCCCGCCACGCATATTGCCCGCCCGCCGCCAGCGGCGCCGTCTCCGGCGCCTGCTGCGCCTCGCGCCAGCGCGCCAGCGCCTCCTGCGCGATCTCGTCCAGGCCGATGCCCCCCACCTGCGACTCCGTCCCCGTGAAATACCGGTCCAGCACCGCCTGGCTCAGCCCCACCGCCTCGAACACCTGCCCGTTGCGATAGCTGCGCAAGGTCGAGATGCCCATCTTGGACATGATCTTCATCAGCCCCTTGTTCAGCGCGTGGATGTAGTTCTCCAGCGCGTGCGGCGCGTTCGTCCGCACGCTCAGCGCGTCCGTCCGCACCAGTTCGCCCACCGTGGCGAAGGCCAGATACGGATTGATCGCCGACGCGCCGAACCCCAGCAGCAGGGCGATGTGCATCACTTCGCGGGCTTCGCCCGTCTCGACCAGCAGCCCCGTGCCCGTTCGGAACCCGGTTTCGCGCAGGGCCTGGTTCACCGCCGCCGTCGCCAGCAGCGCCGGAATCGGCGCCTGCCCCGCCGGCAGGTTCATGTCGCTCAGCACCACCAGCCCCGTGCCCGAACGGACCGCCGCCAGCGCCTGCTCGGCCAGCGCCGTCAGCGCCTGCTCCAGCGCCGCGCCGGGCTTCTCCGCCGCCGCGTCGAATCCCATCGTCAGCGTCGTGGCCTTGAAATGCTCGCTGTTCAGATTGCGGATCCGCGCCAGATCCGCGTTCGTCAGGATCGGATGCTGCAGCTTCACCAGCCGCGCATGCACCGGGCTCTCGTTCAGGATGTCCGGGCTGTGCCCCAGGAAGGTCATCAGCGACATCACCAGCTCCTCGCGGATCGAGTCGATCGGCGGATTGGTGATCTGCGCGAAGAGCTGCTTGAAATACCAATATAGCAGCTGCGGCTTTTCCGACAGCACCGCCAGCGGCTGGTCGCTGCCCATCGAGCCCACCGGCTCCGCGCCCTTCACGGCCATCCCATCCAGGATGAGGCGGATATCCTCCCGCGTATAGCCGAAGAGCCGATGCTTGGGCGCCAGCGGCGCGAGGTTTTCCTCGCCCAGATCCACCGCGCCGAAGAAACCGTGCACGGTGATGTGGTTTTCATCCACCCACCGGCGGTAGGGCCGCCGGCGCGCCAGATGCATCTTGATCTCGGCGTCCTTCATCAGGCGGCCCGTCGCCAGATCGGCCATCAGCATCGTGCCGGGGCGCAGCGACCCTTTCTCGGCCACCTGGTCCGCGGGAATGTCCAGCGCGCCCGCTTCCGAGGCCAGCACCATGAAACCATCCTTCGTCAGCGTGTAGCGCACCGGGCGCAGCCCGTTGCGGTCCAGCGAGGCCCCCACCAGCCGCCCGTCGGTGAACGCCACCGCCGCCGGCCCGTCCCACGGCTCCATCAGCCCCGCGTGATACTCGAAGAATCCGCGCAGATCCGGCCCCATCGGGTACTTCTTGCCCCACGCCTGCGGCATCAGCATCAGCAGCGCGTGGTGCACTTCGCGGCCGCCCAGCGTCAGCAGTTCCAGCGCGTTGTCCAGATTGGCGCTGTCGCTGCCGAAATCCTCGAGGATCGGCGCCAGCTTCTCCACGTCCTTGCCGAACAGGTCCGACTGCAGACGGCCTTCCCGCGCGGCCATGGCGTTGCGGTTGCCGCGCAAGGTGTTGATCTCGCTGTTGTGCGCCAGCATGCGGAAGGGCTGCGCCAGCGGCCACGAGGGGAACGTGTTCGTCGAATAGCGCTGATGAACCACGGCCACCGCGCTCACCATGCGGACATCCGTCAGGTCCGGATAGAATTTCGGAACCTGCGGCGCCATCATCATGCCCTTGTAGACCAGCGTCCGGCACGAAAAGCTCGACGCATAGCAATTGGGCGAGTGGTCCACCGCCTTGCGGCCCAGCTCGTGTTCGGCCCGCTTGCGCACCACCAGCAGCTTGCGCTCCAGCGCCTCGCCCGTCCGCTTGCCGGACGGATCCGCCGCGAACACCTGCCAGAACGACGGCATCGACGCCCGCGCCGTCTTGCCCACCGCCTGCGGATCCACCGGCACTTCGCGCCAGCCCAGCGCGCTCAGCCCTTCTTCCAGCAAGATCCGCTGCAGCCCCGCCTTCGTGTCGGCCAGCTCCTTGCCGCCCGGCGGCAGGAACAGCGATCCCACCCCGTACTTGCCCAGCTCCGGCAGCGCAAATCCCAGCCGCTTGGCTTCCGCGCGGAAAAACGCATCGGGAATCTGGATCAGCAAGCCCGCGCCGTCGCCCGTGTCCGGGTCCGCCCCCGTCGCGCCGCGGTGCAGCAGCTTCATCAGGACTTCGATGCCCTTTTCGACGATCCGGTGCTCCGCGCGCCCGTTCAAATTCAAGACAAAGCCCACCCCGCACGCGTCATGTTCCTGTCGCGGGTCGTATAGTCCTATGGCTTTCATCCGTTCTTCTCCTCGCCTCGTTCTCATTCCAGAGGCCGTCCGCCGCCTCTATCGGTGAAATCGCCACACTTGGCAGATTCCCATCAAATATCACGCAAAAAATGCGCCCCGCAACTCGTACAACATTTTTGAACTCTTTTGGGCCTTCCATGCGACATTCTTGTCGGTTTCGACGCTTCCCCGCCCCTTCCCGTTGCCTTCTTCAATTCGAAACCGAATGAACCGGGCGATCCGAGGGGCCTTTTCAGGCCCCACGGCCTTGTCGAGACGGGGGCTCGCACAGGCTGTTCAGCCTCCCCACCCGCGCGTCATGGGTGAACCTGGCCCGCTCATTCCCGCCCGCAACACAAGCCCTCGCTCACAGCCCCCCACCCTCCCGGCCGTCGAATCCGCCAAGAATGCCCTGCAAGAACGGCTCGAAAGCTACATCGTTTCCAAACCCCTTCCCTGTTATCGAGCCATCACGGAACGTGGCATGTCTGGCGATATCCAGGTGAATCTCTTTGGATGTCGAGAGGAAACCTATTTGCGGATGATCCGCACGAATCGGTTGGGTGTCAAAACCGACGCCCAGAAGTAGCTGAACGGGGTGTCCACCAAGTAGTCGTCTTCCACGACTACCCAGTTCTCCCCGGGACCCAGCGCGGGACTGGACTCGACGCGGTAGCGGCGTCCATGGATCCCCTTGAAGTACATGCTCCACGTGTTGTCGCCGGAATCGTGTTCCATCCGGACAATCAAGGGCCGCGCCGGTTGGATAAAGTCATAGGGCTCCAGGGAGCGGCTGGAAAAGCGGATTTCGTCCATGGCCGTCGTGGCGCGCGCTTGATTGGCGTTGTTCAAGGTTCGGCCGAAGGTGGCCACGGTTCCGGCGCCGAACGCATAGTTCCCTTCCGCAAGGGGCCCCAGCGGCGCGGTGGGGACGGGCACGTAGTCGAGGTACAGCATCAACGTCGTCCCGCTCTTGACCAGCGCGATGTGGCGCCAGCGCCCGTCAGGCTGGAAGGAGCCCAACGTGTAGGTGCCGTAGTCGGTCGTGGATTGCTGGGCGTCCCGTAAAAACGCCCTGAGGCTGCCGCCTTCAATGTACCGCAACTCGATCATCGCCTCGGTCGAGGTATACCCCATTCCCCGTCCCCAATGGAACAGGGTCTGGGTATGGTCTTCGGCGATGCGGACCACCGTCTCCAGCGTCCAGGTGGCGGAGGTTGGAGTGGCCGCGGTATTGCTGGCGGAACCCGTGAGAACGTACTGGACGGCGCCCTCGTTGTGGAACTCGTTCCATCCGTCCCAAATCGGATCGGAAGCCGCTTCGGCCGGACTGGAGAGCAGGGTATTCCAGACCGGTGCAAACTGGCCAAGCTGTTCGGGCATCGGATTTTCTTCGTTAAACCGCCACCAGGCCCAGACGTCGTAGGGATAGGTTTCCACGCGGAGGTTGTCCACGTACATGTTGCCTGACGAGGCGAGCGTATCCCCCGACCGCAGGAAGACGGCCGAGATGAACTGCGTCGCCGCCGTGGCCCGTTCCGCATTGGACCAGTCCACCACCCGTGCGCCAAAGTATTCCAGCGCGTATTGATTGCGTCCGGCATGGTAGAGCATCGTGACCTCCACGAAGCCATTGGGAACCAGCGGAACCGGCGTGGCGTTGTACGGATCAAACCCGATCCGCCCCACCCCGCCCTGATGGATGAAATTCAGCGAATTGCCGCTCGATGGGATCAGCGCCACCGCGAACGGCGTATTGGTGTTCGGGATAAAGAGCCGAAAGTCCACCCGCATCACCTGTCCGGTCAGGTCGCCCAGCCGCACCTTCAGATTGGTATGCGTGGCCGCCGTCGCGTTCGGCGAATTGGTGTTCCACGGGAAAGACAGGCTGTTGGACGGGCTGTGGGCGCGCACGTTGGACACCTGCGCCGTCCGCGCCCCCATAAATCCCGTCCACCCCGGCTGGCTGGCCACCGATCCGAGCGGCATCCCGTCGAAGTTCTCCCACACGTGCTCCGCGGCCAAGGCAGAACCCAGTCCCGCAAACAGCAGCGCCAGGATGGTGGTTAGGATTGTTTTCATTTTGTTCTCCTTGGTTGAGTTGGAATGGGGGGGCGAGTTCGACATCACGGTTTCCGCAACTGGTAATAGCGCTTGGTGACCGTCAGCGAGACCGTTACCTGATAGTCGCTGCCCACCACGGCCGGCACATCCGGCACATCGGCCCAATCCTCCGCCACCAGATCGGTGGCGACCCGCAGTTGGAAGCCGTCGGCCCCGGCCACCGCCCACGACAGCGTCGCCGTGCCGTTGTTGTTGTTGGCGATGCGCAGCTCCGGCGCGCCGTCGGTCTGCATCACGCCGATCAGCGCCCAAAACCCGCCCTGCAGCGCGACGTCGCCGCCCTGCAGCGTCGCGCCCGCGTCCGGCTGGCCAATCGTGCCGGTGATCTCGTAGATCCCGCCCGTGCTCGTCCCGCCCCCGCCATCCATCGTGTGCCAGTCGATGGCGTATTGCGCTTGCGCCGCCAAACCCAGCCGCAGCAGCCCCACCGCAACAGCGACCGTTCTCATCGTCCGGTTTGTTTTCATGCCCGTCTTCCTTGTGCGTTTTCTACATCCTGCGTGAACAGCCGCGCCCACCGGGCGCAGCGACAACGAACCAAATCCAACGCCGATAACCTGCCGGATCTTCTGTAGCCGGTCCCGTCGGGGCCGGCGGCGGTCGCGCCCACTTGGACATTGGATATTCCTTGTTGGATATTGGACATTGATTCTTGATCCTTTATGGATTCAGTCTGCCTCGTATCCGTGGCAGCTCCCGTCTTCCGGTTTCGGCTACTGCATTCCAGCGATCAAGGCTTCCAGGCGTTCGATCCGGGCCTTCAACTCCGCCACTTCCGCTTCGAGCTTGCGGTTGACGCCCTGGATCGCCGCCAGCGCCACGCCGTCGGCGTCGAGCGTGTTGATCGTGGTGTCGTCGCCAAGGCCGAACGCGGCATGGAAATCTTGCGCAACCGGGCCGATGTAGCGGCGCCGGCCCGGATCAGCCTTGTAGTTCCACGCCGTCAGCGGCAGCGCCGCCAGCTTGTCCAGGATCGCGCCCGTGTCGATCGCCTCGAAGTTCTCCTTCGCCTCGCGGTCGGACAGCGCCGACCACGACGTGACGTTCGGCGGCAGGTGCGCGCCCAGGGTCGCACCCGAATCCGAAAACAACCTGTAGCCGCCCGCCGCGCGGAACGTGACGGAGTTGTTGTTTGTGGAAACAATATCTGCATCCGTGGAATCCCCCCACACCAACGCGCCCTCATGGTTGGCCTTGGCGCGCCGCCCCGCGGCGAAGGCGAAGTTGGTGGCGAAGTTGTTGCGCCCCCCGGGAATCGTGGCGTATGTGCCGCTGGCCGTGTTGGTAAAGCCGCCGCCGACGGTCGCCCCCGTGCTGTTGGCCGCGTTTCGAATCCCGCCGCCGATGGTTGAATCCGTGCCGCTGGCGGTATTCTTATCGCCCCCGCCCACCGTGGATGTCCAGCCGCTGGCGGTGTTGCCATCGCCACCGCTGACGGTGGCGTAGAGACCGCTGGCGGTGTTGGTCCAGCCACCGCCCACCGTTGCATAATTCGAGTGGGCCCAATTCCATCCCCCGCCGGCCACGACCGAGTTGGTCCCGGAGGCCCGGTTCTGAATTCCGCCGCCCACCACCGAATAGTTGGTGGCGAAGTTGGCTTGCCCACCCGACACCGTCGCGCCCGACCCACTGGCCACGTTGTTGACACCGCCGCCGACGGTGGCCGCCTCGTAGATCGCCCGGTTCCACCAGCCCCCGCTGACCGTCGCCTTGGGCCCCGCGGCGGAATTCTGCGCGCCGCCCGCGACCGTCGTATCTTCGTTGCCGGCCGTATTGTCCCGCCCGCCACCGACCACAGAGTAATCGCCGCTCGCCGTCGTCCCAAGCCCCAGCGCGATGGCATCTGTTCCACTGGCGGTGGGCGCGGCTGCAAACGCGCCGTTCTCCGCATGGCCTTTCAGCGGCTGGGGAAACGCCGGCATCGTGCTCCAGTCGATCTTGTTGCTGGTGATCGTGCCGTTGACGACTTTGTCGCCGGTCACGCTGCCGGCCGACAGCTTGACGCCCGTCACCGCGCCGTTGCCGATCTTGAACACCGTGACCGCTCCGGAGACCAACTGGTCTTCGCCAATGGCCCCGTTGGAGACCTGCGCGGCCATCGCTGCGTATCCCACCGATCCGAGCGGTTGGTCCGGGGTGAGTTGGGTGAAGGCGACGTCGTCTTCGCTGAACCACACGCGCAAGTGCGCGTCGTTGTTCAGGAATACCGAATTGTGCATGGCGTTCATGGCATCCCCGCCCAGCATGACGGCAAAGAGACCATCGGCCACGGTCAACGGGACCGACGTGTCCGGCTCGAAGGGCGGAGGGAAGACCGTAGTGCCGTCATGGCTCCAGTACAGCACGTTGCCGGTGGAATCCACCAACGCGAACTTGAAGTAGCCCATGCCGTTCACGTTGGTGCCCCCGGCGGTCACCCGCCCCTGATAGCTCATCATCTGGGGCACCTGCGCCTGCGCCGCCAGCGCCAGCAGCAGAATCATGCCCAGGGCAACGAATACGGTCCGGATGGTCTGGTTCTTTTTCATGTTGGGATTCCTGTCCGTTATTTTTCTGAACTCGTTTCAAGCCCGCGCCCAGAGGTCGCGGCGGCACTGGATCCCAGAATCCGGAATCAATTTGAACCACGGATGGACACCGATGGACACGGATGCGGAGCAATCCATTGTCCCGGATCCGGATCGATATCTGTGTTGATCTGTGTTCATCCGTGGTTAGTGTGGTTTCCCGATTTCCGGTTCCGAATTACTCTATTCCTGCGATCAAGGCTTCGAGGCGATCAAACCGGGCGCGCAGGTCGGCGTTCTCTTCCTGCATCCGACGGACCTCTGCCGCCAGCCCCTGGATCGCCGCCAGCGCCACGCCGTCCGCATCCACGGTGGCGATGCCCGTTTCGCTTTCGCCCACGCCGAAGGCCGCATGAAAATCCTGGGCCATGGGGCCGATGTGGCGGGCCGGAGAGTCCTGATCCTTGAATCGCCAGGTGGTGATCGGCAACGCCATCACCTTGTCGAGAATGTCTCGCGCATCCACCGGCTCGAAATCATCTTTCCGGTTGCGATCGCTCCAGGACGTGAAGCTTTTCCCCCAAACGTCGCCGCTGTTGGCGATATTGAACACCTCCCCTGCGGACCCGCTGAAACACCGCATGTGACGGCCGGCCCCCGAGTTGGACAACACAAGATTGGCGTCCGAGCTGGATTGGGTGATGTGCAGTCCGACGCCGTTGGCGGTGGTGGACTCGATCCGGCAGGCCGCCGGATCCACGCCGGAGGAATCGGCTTGGATCCAAACGCCGCCGCCGGCCCGCACGGCGAACTGATTGCTGCGCGTGGACGAAAAATCGCTATACCTCATATCGGACCAGACAAAGGACCCGGTATGGATCGCCTTGGCCCGGTATCCGGCCGCAAAGGAAAAGGCCGTGGCGCTGTTGGTGTATCCGCCGGGAATCGTGGCGTATCGGCCCAAGGCGGCATTGCCCAATCCACCGCCAACAAAGGCCCAATCGCCGGTCGCGACATTCCTCTCCCCGCCACCCACCGCGGAGTGTTCGCCACTGGCCTGCGCCCCGAACCCCATCGCAATCGCATGGTCGCCGCTCGCCACCGGCGCAGTCGCAAACGTGCCGTTCTCCGCATACCCCTTCGGTTTCATCGCGGGCATCGTGCTCCAGTCGATCTTGTTGCTGGTGATGGTGAGGTTTTGGATCTTGTCGCCGGAGACGGAATTGACCCTCAACTGGCTGGCGCCCACGGCGTTCGGGGCCACCAGCGCCGCCACCAACGCATAGGGCGTCGAACCCAGCGGCTGGTCGGGCAGCAGGCGATCAAACACCATGCCGTCTTGGCTGAACCAAACGCGCAGGTGCGCATTGGAGAAGCCGTCAAACGTGTAGGGCGACAAGGCCGAAACCATGTTCGGGAGCGAGGTGTCGCCCACCATCACCGAGAACAGCCCGTTCGCGACCGGCACCGGGACGGCGCCGGAGGGCTCGCTGCCGACGGCACTCGTGCCGTCGTTGCTCCAGTGCGTGGCCGTGCCCGCAGGGTTGACCAGCGCGAACTTGAAGTAACCCGTGCCGTTCACGTTGGTGCCCCCCGCCGTCACCCGCCCCTGGTAGCTCATCATCTGAGGCACCTGCGCCTGCACCGCCAGCGAAAGCAGCAAGATCATGCCTAGGACAACGACTGCGGTGGGGGGGGGCAGGTTGTGTTTCATGTCGGGCTTCCCGTTGGTGTTGGTTCTACGTCTTGGACAATTGAAACGCGGCCGCGGACCGGGGCGGGTTCCGCCACCCTGTGTGGCGGGGGAGTCAACTTCGTCTCCTGCGGCGCAAGGCCGCGGGGAGCGCGACGACCGCAAGCCGTTTTGCTCACGGCTCCGTCCCCGCGATCAGGGCTTCCAGTCGGTCGATCCGGGCCTTCAACTCCTGGTTTTCCTGATATAGCCCCTGGATCGCCGCCAGCGCCACGCCGTCGAGGTGCAGGCTGTTGATGGCGATGTCGGACGAACCGGCCAGCGGGAACGCCGCGTGGAAGTCCTGGGCCATGGGGCCGACGTGGCGCTGTTCGTAGCCCTTGTAGTTCCACTCGCTGATCGGCAACGCCGCCACCTTCGCCAGCACCTCCTGCGGATCCACCGGCACGAACCCCTCCTTCAACTCCCGGTCGCTGGAAATGGTCCAAGCCGCTTCGCCGGGAAACCACCGGGCGAATTGCGCCCCCGAGGTGTCCTGGAAGCGAACGCCCCCGTTGCAGCGGAAGAGAACTTGGTTGCCGGTGGTGGAACTGATGGAAGCATCGGTCGAATCTCCCCACACAAACGCCCCTTCATGGACGGCCCGGGCCCGCATCCCGGCCGCAAACCCAGCATTGGTGGCAAAACAGAATCTTCCGCCCGGAATCGTGGCATGGTCTCCGTTTGCGGTGTTTTCCTCGCCGCCGCCAATGGTTGATCGGTTTTGATAGGCTCGATTGAAGTAGCCCCCCCCGACCGTCGAGTGTTCTCCGCTGGCTGTGTTTCCGTCGCCGCCGGCGACGGTCGCGGTCAGGGCGCTGGCCGTGTTTTGCCTGCCGCCGCCGACGGTGGCATAAAATCTGCTGGCCGTGTTAAACGCTCCGCCGGCCACCGTCGCCCCCTCGCCGTTGGCCGTGTTGGTGTAGCCGCCGCCCACCGTTGCATAATTCGAGCGGGCCCAATTCCATCTCCCGCCAGCCACGACCGAGTTGGTCCCGGAGGCCCGGTTGGCCTGCCCGCCACTGATGGTCGCTCCGGGGTTGTCGGCCGTGTTCCGCACGCCGCCGGCGACGGTCGCGGCCAGTGCGCTGGCGGTATTGCTCTGCCCCCCGCCCACGCTCGAATAGGGCCCGCTGGCCGTATTCTTCATCCCGCCGGCCACGACGGCATTCGTGCTGCTGGCGGTATTGATCGAGCCTCCACCCACCCTGGCCCCATAGTCCGAACACAAGTGCTCTTCTCCCCCGCCAATGCTCGTATAATGGTCCGACGCCCAGTTGTCCCGCCCGCCCGACACCACGGCATTCGAGCCGCTGGCCCAGTTTTCCTGCCCACCGCCGACCGCTGAGTAGGCGCCATCGGCGTGGTTGTAGTAGCCCCCCAGCACGGCGGCGGTGGTCCCCTCCGCATCGTTCTGGTTCCCGCCGCCCACCGTGGAATGAGTGCCGTACGCCTCGTTCAGTTGCCCGCCGCCAACGGTCGCATAGGTGTTGGTGGCCTTATTTCCATCGCCGCCACCGACCGTGGCCCAAGCCGCCAGGGCCTGATTCCTTTGGCCGCCGCTCACCACCGCATAATTGCCCGAGGCGATGCAGCCAGACCCCATCGCAATGGAATCCGCCCTTGCCGCCACCGGCTTGAGCGAAAATGAACCACTCTCGGCATAGCCGTTCAGGCTCAACGCCGGCATCGTGCTCCAGTCGATCTTGTTGCTGGTGATCGTGCTGTTCTCGATCTTCGCCCCCGTCACCGACAGGTTCGCGATCTTGCTGACGGTGACCGCGCCGCTGGCCAGATGCGCGTTGCTGATGGCGCCCGGCGGCACCCGCGCCGCCAGCAGGGCGTACAGCGTCGACCCCGCCGGCTGGTCGGGGGAGAGTTGCTCAAAAACCAGACCATCCTCACTGAACCAGATCCGCAAATGGGCGTCGTTGCTCCAATCCAGGATCTCCGGCAGCATCTCCACCATGTTCGGATTCGAGGTGTCGCCCAGCATCGCGGTGAACAGTCCATCCGCCACCGCGATTTCGACCGGGGCGGCCGGCTCTTCCCCCCCCATGCTGCTGCCGTCGTTGCTCCAGTAGGCGGTATCGCCGTATTGGTTCACCAGCGCGAACTTGAACCAGCCCGTGCCGTTGAAATTGGTGCCCCCGGCGGTCACCCGCCCCTGGTAGCTCATCCTCGTCGGCACGAATTCCTGCGCCGCCGCGGCCTGCGCCAGCAGCAGCCCGATCCCCCCCAAGCCAATGGCCAACGCATTCAATCGAATCGGGTTCTTCATGGCGCTCTCCCTGCCTATGGTTTTCCTACATCGACGTGATCCCCGGGCTTCTCGGAAAGGGACCCGTTCTGCGGCATGGAAATAGAAAGCGCCTTCTCTCGCGACAAACGCCGGCAACCGACACCTCGCCCATATCTATTCCGTCTGATCAAAGCCAACTTCCTCCGGGAATGGTAGCCATTTTGCAGGTAAGTCCGCCTCGGTCGAGGCATTAATCCGGCCTTAACATATATTTAACAATCAGGACAGGTGGGCCCACGGGCCGGAATCCGGCGCCCCCCCTCCATTCCCCCCCTTGCCCGCGTCCGTTTGCTCAGGGCAGGAACTTGCCCTTTTTGAGCTTTTCGGGCAGGTACGTGTCCAACACGAAGTTCAGCCCGTGCTTGGCGAAGGCCTGCTGTTCGATGCGCACGCCCATCTGGAGCATCTGGTTCAGCGTCGCCTGCCACTCCTTGTGGTGCAGAATGAACGGATCGTTCTTCAGCGCGTCCTTCGCCCGCTTGATGTCGGCCTCTTCGAGCGGATGCGTCGCGTCCTGCAGGTCGTAGTCGAGGATGTCCTGCGGCGTGACGCCCAGGTAGTGCGCCTGCGGCACGCAGAAGAACCGGTTGATGTGCGCCGCCTGCCCCGAGCCCGCCTTCAGCGTGCGGTAGATGTTGCAGTATCCGTACGGATCGCCGTCGGTGAACGCCAGCACCGGCAGCGCGCGATCGTCCGCCAGCCGCCGGATGAAGCGCCGGCACGCGCGCGTCGGCACGCCGCTCATCGAAATCAGCACGCAATTGGCCTTCTCGAAATAGCGATGGTGCACGAGGCGCTGGAACAGCGAGGCCGTCTCCACCACCAGCACCAGCTTCGCCTTCGTCTCGAAGCGCAGATGCTCCACGCGCGACGGAATGCTCCACGCGCCGCTGCCCATCTTCGCGCAATTGATCTTCACCTCCGCCCCGCTTTGCGGATCGCGGTCGATGACCACGATTTCCCCGCACACGTCGCCGCCGCGCTCCTCGGGAATGTACCCCAGCTGCTCGCGGTTCACCCCCAGCATCGCCTCCATGTCGTCCAGCAGCGTGTCGCTCTCCGGCTGCTCGTCGAACCGGCACTCGCCCCAGCTCTTGCTGTTGTAGTACACCTCGCGCTTGCCCGCGATGTCGTCTTGATCGAGCAAGTCGTTCTTCGTCGTCGCCAGCAGCCGCATCGACTGCGCGAAGGTCTTGACCGTGTTGTAGGACAGCGTCCGCGCCGCCGTCTTGCCCAAAATCTCGAAATGCCCGCGCTTCGCGTCGAACTTCACGTTCGCCAGCGACCGCACCGGAAAGCTCATCGAAGGCTTGCGCCCCTTCTTCACGATGTCGTCGTGGATCTCCCGGGCCACGGCCACGATCTTCCGCGCCGCCGCTTCCTTGCTCACCACTTCGGGCGCCTGCTCGTTCGCTTTCTTCATCCCGTTGCCTTTCATATTCCGTTGCTCCAGCGACTATCACATATAATTATAAGTGATAGCGGATAAAATCCATGGCGTGGAAAACCTCACGCCTCCAGGTGTGTCCGTTCCAGCATGCGGGTCAGGTCGTCTTCGACCTTGTCCTTCTGCTTGTCCGACAGCGCCAAGATGTCCTTCAGCCCCAGCGCCAGATGCGGGATGTACTTCTCGATGTAGCTGCGCTTGCGGTCGGCCTCGGCCAGGCGCTTGCGCTTGCTCAGGTAGACCGACAGCTGCCGGCCGGCTTCCTGCATGGCGAAGGTCAGCTCCTTCAGGATCTCCGGATAGTGCGCGATGGCTTCCTTGCTTTCGCTCGTGAACGGCACCCAGACGCTGGCGATGTGCACGAAGAACACCGCGGGCCCGACAGGCTGCCCCCCCTTGGGCTGCTGCAGGCCGTAGGCCTTCCAGTTCACGCCCTCCATCGCCTCGGTCATCGCGCAGGCCCCGCCCATGTACAGCAGCGGCGCCCGGTTCGCGCAGCGCATCAGCCGCACCGGTTCCTCTGCGCCCATCTCGGCGTTCTCGCCGGGCTTCGCATAAGCCACGCCGACCTCGACCAAGAACGGGTTGCCGCGATACACCTCGGGCGAGCGCGTCACGGCCGTGTAGAAGTCGGCCGGGAATTCCTTCTTCAGGCCCGCGAGGATCTGCGCCTCGCCGATCGGCGCCAGACAGTCCATCGGGGGCCGCATCAGCTTCGTCTCCTGGATGGCCTTGTAGAGCGCCTCGATTTCCTGGTGCGCCACGCGCGTCGGATTCGCCTTGGGATTCAGCCCCGCCCGCTCGCAGATTTCCAGCGCGACGCGCGGGCTCACGCGCGAGAAATCCGCCTCCAGCGCGCTTTTCAGCGTCCGCGCGGTGCTGTCCTTCAGCATCTGCATCAGGATGCCCAGCTCCACCCCGTGCGGATGCGGCTGGATCGCCTCGACCGGCGGCGGCAGTTGTTCCGTGGCGCGCGCATAGGTCAGCCAGGCGCCTTCCTCCAGCGCGGCCTCGGCGCCCTTGTCCTTCTTGAGCAGGCTCACCTTGAAGTGGAGCCGCAGATGCGGATTCGCCACCGCGCACTGCTTCAGATACTCGTCCACCGAGAGCCGCCCGCGCACATACTGCGCCGTCATCTCGATCCCGACCTGCGTACCGTGGGAAGAAACGACCGGCGCTCCGCCGTTCTCCAGCGCCGGAAATTCGGGCCGCCAATCCGTCTCGTCGTCGGAGAGCACGGCGGGCTTGTTCTGGCGCGTGTCGATCTGCACCGCGATCCGGTGCGCCTGGGGCGAGTTCTTCGTCTTCGACTGGATGATCGTCGCCGCGCCCGTCGTCAGCTGGCCGTACATGCCCGCGGCGCTGATGCCGATGCCTTGCTGGCCGCGCGACATCCGCAGGCGGTGGAATTTGGAACCGTAAAGCAGCTTCGCGAACACCTTCGGGATCTGCGCCCGCACGATGCCCGGGCCGTTGTCCTGCACCGTCACCAGAAAGCGGCTCTCGGCCGTCTGCTTCAGTTCCACCGCGATCTCCGGCAGGAGGCCCGCCTCCTCGCACGCGTCGAGCGAGTTGTCCACCGCCTCCTTCACCGCCGTCATGATCGCCTTGCGCGGGCTGTCGAATCCCAGCAGATGCCGGTTCTTCAGGAAGAACTCGGACACCGAGATCTCCCGCTGCCGCTTGGCCATGCTTTCGGCCGTTTCCTTCGCAATCGCCTTCTTCGCCATGGGTGTTCTTTCCGGATAAAGTGAGCGCGCATTATCCCACGCCCGGCCCGGCGCCGCAATCTTTCCGTGGCCGGCCCGGCCGCCCCTCCCGCCGCCCCAGCGGGTTGCGGAGTTCTCCACACCGTGGAACGAAGTTTTCCACGTGTGGAAACCGGACCGCGCCGGGATTGACCCCCGCCCCCGCTCTGCCGTATGGTGGAGACCGTTTTCCAACCAACCGTCGAGAGGTCCATATGGGTTTGAGTGTTCTGTGCGCGGGTCTGCCGGTCGCCGGCGTCATCTATTCCTTCCAGATTTCCGATGGCGTGGGCAAGACCATCGTGTTGTTCCTGGTCCTGGCCTCCATCGTGGTGTGGACCATCATGATTGCCAAGCACCTCGAATTGCGGCGGGCGGAAAAGGCCGACCAATTGTTCATGCATGCGTTCGACCGCCAGGAAAACCCGCTGGAAATCTTCGTGCGCGGACCGGCCCATCCCGTCAGCCCCATGGCCAAGGTCTACGCCGCCGCCTGCGTGGCCGTGAAACGCGAATTCGAATCCCAGGCGCACAAGCAGCACCGCGCGCTCAACCAGATCGACCTGTCCCAGGAGCGGTTGACCGCGCTGCAGATCGACGCCATCCGCAAGGTGGCCGAATGCGCGGCCGCCGACCAGATCCTGCTGCTCGAGGACCAGATGGCCATGCTGGGCTCCGCCTACACCATCGCGCCCATGCTGGGCCTGTTCGGAACCGTCTGGGGCGTCATGGTCTCGTTCGAAGCCATGGGCAAGCAGGGCATGGCCAATCTCTCGGCCGTCGCCCCCGGCATCTCCAGCGCGTTGCTGACCACCGTCGTGGGCTTGGTCGTGGCCATCCCTTCCGCCTATGGAAGCAACCGCCTCAACGAGAAGATCCGCTTCCTCAGCATCCAGATGGAGAACTTCTCCGAGAAGTTCGCCGCCCGCCTGCAACAGTCTTTCCTCTACGAATAAGGAGCCCCCCGTGGCACGCCGCACCTCCCTCAGCCGCAACCGCCAGATCAGCGAGCTCAATATGACGCCGCTGATCGATCTGACGTTCCTGCTGCTCATCACCTTCATCATCACCTTCCCCCTCATCGAACAGGGCATCCCCGTCCGCCTCCCCAAGGGCAAGGCCAGCGAGCTCGACCAGGCCAACACCTTCTCCGTCAGCCTCAACGACAAGAGCGAGCTGTTCTTCGACGACGTGCCCACCAGCGCGGAATCCCTCGCCGCCGAGCTCAAGGCCAAGGCCGAAGCCGATCCCGACGTGACCATCCTCGTCCGCGCCGACGAATCGATCGCCTATGGCAAGGTCGTCGCCATCCTGCGCATGATGCACGATGCGAACATCTCCCGCATGGCGCTCGTCACGTCCCCCGAGAAATGAAACCCCGTTCCTACCAGCGCCAAAGCCTCAAGATCAGCCTGGTGCTGCACGGCTCGGCCCTGGTCCTCCTCCTGACGGTCCCGTGGATCCTCCGGACCTGCGACCGCCGCCGCCCCAACGAAAAATTGATGTTCGTCGAATTCACCGTCTCCGTCCCCCCGCCGC
>SABN01000337.1 GCA_009928955.1 Opitutia bacterium
ACGATCCATTTTGGGGGGGATTCGGGCAGGCCGAGCGTGCGGCAGAGCCGCCGCGAGGCACGGGGATCGGCGGGGGGCGAACTCCCGAACCGCCCTCTTTTGGCGGCAGGGCTCGCCCAGCCAAAGGCAGGGCCGCCTGCATCGCTCCGCGTTCGGCCGCCAGATTCCGAACCGCGAAAATCAGGTTTGCACCGATCTTTTGGAAGAAAATCCGCAATTCCGAAATGTCTTCGGCTTGCGCGTCGTACTTCGCTTGCCGCGATGCGGTTAGGAAGTCCACCACAGGTTTCAACCGACTCGCGCCCTCCACCTCGAATTTGGCGATGGCGTCGGCAAGGGCGGCCTTCTCCTGGATGTATCTTTCCTTGCGGGCGGTGAATTCCTCCCGCTCGATGTCGCCCGCGAGGAAAACATCCACAAGCCGATCCTGCCGGGCGGAAATCGCCGCCAGTTCCGACTTTTGACGCTCCACCGAATCCGCCTGCGCGGCACGGTCCAGAAGAATGCGCCGTTCCATTTCCGCCAGCATCAAATCCGCCTTGTCGTCGGGAATCGAAACGATCTGCGCGGCCGTCCGCAGCAGTTGCACAAGCCTTTCCTCGCGCATCGTTTTCAGGGTGCAGGGACCGCGCCGCTTGCCGCAGCGGTAATAATGGTGCCCCTTTTGCCTGTCCGCCGTGATCAGGCATCCGCACTCGTGGCAGGCGATCAGGCCGCGCAATTTGAAGGGTTCGGGCTTCGCATAGCGGCCCCGGCCCGTGTTCTTGCGGACGCGCTGCGCGCGCTGGTACAGCTCGCGCGAAATCAACGGCGGGTGCTTGCCCTCGTACACCTCGCCATTGAAGCGGAAAAGGCCCGTATAGAAAATATGGTCCAGCGTCCAATAAACCTTGCTCAGCGGGAGGGGCAGGCCGTTGAAGGTCTTCAACCCCCAGGCCGTCACCAGCGCCTTGATTTGCGCCCCCGTGTAGCGTCCCGTGGCGTAGGCTTCGAACATCTTGCGGACCAGCGGCCCGCGCTCAGGGTCGATGTAGACC
>SABN01000338.1 GCA_009928955.1 Opitutia bacterium
ACGTAGCGGATCACGTTCGCCAGCTGCCGGATGAAGATCATCACGTTTTCCGTCAGCAGCGGCTCGCGGTAGAGGATCAAATCGCGCAACGTGCGCGATTCGACGTACTCGAGCACCATGTAGGGCATCTTGTCCTCGATGCCGGCCTTGATGAAACGGACGATGTTGGGGTGCGGCTGGGGCGCATGCAGGCGGGCGATGACTTCGCCGCCGTGGAAAAACCGCTGGCGGCTCTTGCGGTCCTTGGCGGTCATCGCGTCGAGCACGCGGATCACGTAGCGGATCTGCTGGGCATCGATCGCGACGTAGAGCTTCGTCATGCCGCCGCCCGTCATCGAGCGCGTGATGGAATAGCCTGCGAATTCCTGATTCATGGAAAAACCTTGTACCGCAAAGGGGGGGGGAAGGCAATCCCTTGTTGGGACCGCGGACTCTCTCCGGCGCCGGACCCGCGGGCGCGGTTTGGATTGTCTTCCCGGGCCGGAACCGGCATGATGCCGCGCCTATGTCATCGAAGCGCATGCATGAAATCGCCTGCCCGTTCTGCGGCCGGGAACAGACCGTGGAACTGTGGGACGCCCTGGTCGTGGACGACGATCCCGGCCTGCGCGAGGCGCTGCTGGCCGGCCGGATCAACCGCGTGGAGTGCGCCGGCTGCCGCAAGACCTTCCGGGTGGACAAGCCGCTGATCTACCGGGACGGCGAACAGGACCTGTTCATCCACTACGACCCCCTCGTCGGCGGGCGCGACCTGAAGGCCGTCGAAGCCGCGTTCCGGGAGGCCGTAATGGAGCTGAACCGGCTGCTGCCGCCGGACGTGCCGCCGCCGGAAGCGCACCTCGTCGTGGAATGGAGCGAACTGGTCGAGCGCGTGTTCCTGCTGGAGGAAGGCCTCGACGCCCGCCTCGTGGAGCACGTCAAATACATGATGTTCCAGCAGAATCCCGACAAGCTCTCGGCGGAGAAGAAAAACCTGCTGTTCGACGCCCAGGATTCGACCGACGACCAGCTGTGCTTCGTGGTGCAGGACCGCGCC
>SABN01000153.1 GCA_009928955.1 Opitutia bacterium
CTGTCCTATGGTTATTCCGAGACAGCGTCGAGCAGCGAGAACGATCATGGCTGAAGAAGAGCGGTACGCGGCACTGGCGGACTGGTTCGCCCAGCATCCGCACCAACGCCCGCCCGCCAGTGGGGCGACCGCCCCGCTGCGCGCGTTTCTGGCGGATCTGGAGGTGCAGTGGCGTAAGAACGCCCTCACCCCGGCGCAACAGGCCGCCCTCACCCGCTGGCGGATTCCCCTGGGCAAGGGTCAGTTACTCCCCGTGGGCGAGGAGTGGGTGCTGTTGCGGCGGATCAGCAACGTCAAGGCACTGGGCGCGCAGCACGGTCCGCTCCGCAGCGTGCAGGATCCCCGCCTGCCCGCCGACCTGGGCGACTGGATCCGCGCCCTGCGCCGGCTGCGCCAGGCCAACCCCCGCGACCTCAGTGTCCAGCTCGTGCAACGCCTGGACCCGCACTTCCCCTGGCGGGACGCGCCCGGCGCGGGGCTGTGGCAGTGGCTGCACCCACGCCTCGCCCGCCTGCTGCGGGGGCCCGGGACCGCCCCACTGCTGCCCGGCGGCCGGCGGGCGATGATCGAGTACCGGCTCTAAGCGCCGCGGCCGGCCCGCAGCCGCACCGCCCGGCGCAATGACCGCCCGCGCCCCGCCACGCCCGGCGTCAGCCCGGGGCTGAGCGACGCACGACCGGCGCCGGCCCGCGCCGGTTGAATCATTACCGAACTTTGCGCTACTATCCGGGCTGCCCCCTCCTGGAGGCATCACCGCGCCCGGCGCACCCCGCGCGGGCCGTCATAGCGCCCGCTTCCCCGTCCACCGCGAGGCCCCCCATGTCGAGAAACACGCCTGAACAACTCCGCCGGTCGATCAACAAATTCCGCCTGGAGAAGGAAAAAAATGGCGAGCGGCGCCTGCTGGTGGAGATGCCCGATGCACTGTCGCACTGGATCGACGCAGTGCGCGCCGGCACCGGCGCCTCGCGCCAGGAACTGATCCTCGCGTTACTGGAAGATCGCGTGGCGCGCCTGGGCGCCCCCCCGGCGGCGGGGCCGCGGCCGTAGGGGCGCGCCCGTCGGCGGGCCGCGCCCGGGGGCCGGGCAAAAAAAAACCAGACGCAAGGTCTGGTTAGAGGGGGTGGGATTTAGGCCCGGTGCACAACGATCTCATCCACCGGGGTGGCATACTCGGCGGCGATCGCCCAGAGGGCGATGAGCAGCCGGGCGTCTGCCGTGTCCAGCTCAGCCACCCGGCGGGCCAGTCCGGGGGGCACGTCCACCTGACGTCCCTCCGCTAACTGCAAGACGCCGCGGGCGGCCTGATAGACGTGGGTTCTCATCCGCGCCGTGTCTCCTGATGGCGGCTGCCCGAGCCGACGTGCGCCTTCCCTGGCGACGGGGTCGGATTACAGGTTCCTCAACGCCTTGAGGATCTCCCGGGCATGCCGGGGGCTGGTGGGCACGGGCGGTTCCTGCCCCTTGGCGTCCGCCAGGGCCGCGATCTGCGCCGTGAGCACCAGGGGGACGGGCTCCCGCACCGGCGCCGGCTCACGAGGGTCGCTGGCCACGGGCGCGGCGGGAGGCAGCGCTGCCGGTGCGGCCGTGGGGGTCGCCACGGCATCCGGTTGCTCCGGGACGTCTGCGGCGTCCGTCACCTCCGCGGGGCGGTTCTCCGCCGCCGCGGCCGGGACGGGTGGCGCCGAGGGCGCGTCCGCTAGCGGCGTCACCGGGGTCGCCGACCGCCCAGAACGGGTCGCGGCGAGCGGGACCGGGACGACCTCCTGTGGGCCCGAAGCGGCGGCCACGGTACCCATCGACGGCGCCGCGGGCGCGACCGGTGCGGCGTGAATCTCGCTCGCCATATCGCCGACGATGCCGACGGTGGTCATCAGACGGCCAAAGGCGGCCGTCTCCAGGGCCTCCAGATCCTTCTCGCCGCGCAGATTACCGAGCGCGTGCGCCTCGGCGACCAGACGCTGGTCGGGGTTGAACAGCGCCGCCCGGACCATCACCAACGTGGCGGGGAAGGCCGGCAAGCCCAGGGTGGTGGGGTCTAATCCCTTCTCCACGCAGAGGCGGTACAGCGCCATCCGTTCGGGGAACAGCGTTTCCCCCATGATCACCTCCTTGTGCACCGCCCAGCCCTCCCGGGGTGGGTACAGCGCGATAAACTCCGGCATCCGTTCCGCCACCGGCCGATAGGAAACCAGCTCGCCGCCATTGTCGAATTGAATTGCCATGTCATGTCTCCCGGATCGCAGATCCGACTCATTGCCAAAAAAACATCCCGATGCGAACGGAATGCACCTCAGGGTCGCCATGCCGCGCGACCACAAACCCCGGTCCAGACGGCGCAGGGACGCACCGCTACCCCCGCGATACCCTCGGTAACGCGGCGGTCTGGAGCAGCACAGCCGAACGGGCCCAGAAGAGCCACGTCAGAACAGAACGGACGCAGGCGCGCCCGTGATCAGGCAGGGACCACCACGCGGAACGGATCGCGATGGCCGAATCGCTTATTGAGGGGCGAGGCAAGCTACCTCGGCGCCGCTGGCGCAAAAAAACCGGGCCACCCGGCCACACGCTCCGCGGCGGTCACGGGCGTGGTCGTCGGGCGCGGGACGGCGGGTACGGCCGCCGGAATACGCCCGTGACGGCGGTGGCAATGGCGGGAGTGTACCCGCGCCCTACGGCGGTCGCAAGGGCCGCTCACCCCCCGCGCGGCGGCGGCGGCGGCCGGGAGTACCGCCGGTCGCCCAGCGCGGCGTAATGCCGGGTAACAGCGAAATCCGCCTGGCACATTCCGCGCAAAAGGGCCCGGCGGTGGCGCTAGAGTAAGCGCCTACCCTCATGAGGAGCCTGCCATGCCCGATGTGCCGCGCGATCCCGATGCCCCGCCCCCCCGGCGCCGTTCCTCCCCCTTGCGCCGGCGGAATATCTACGACCTGCGCACCCGGCCGGATCGCCTGTTGATCATCCTGTTCAGCATGCTGCGCGACGAGTCCTCGAAACCCTATGTCACCGAGGACATCACCCTGAATACCGACCAGAGCCAGAAAGTCTTTCAGCGCGTGTTTGCCAAGCTCTCGGATGCGCTGTATCGCAGCGACACCATCCTCACCCAGGTGGCGCCGCAAGCGGCCACCGCCCTGCATCGCGTGATGGACAAAAGCTTCGAGGAGCTCTATCAGAAACTGACCCGGGAAGATCAGCGGGTCGATGTGCTCTGTCAGGGCGAAGGCATTGTCGGCGAGGCCAAGTACACCGCCGCCGCCACGCGCAGCGCCATCATTTACTCGCCGCGCGCCCGGCGGTTCATGCTGCTGCTGGAAATTTATGACCGCATGGTCCGCAAACTGGACTTGCTGCACCTCTACGGCATTCTCGGGACGGCGGAATGGATGGTGCTCACCTATGACTGGCGCCGGGATCTGTTCGCCTTTGCCAATGCGCAGATCGAGGCCTCCAATGAAGCCATGCGCGCCGCACGGCAGAGACTGGAGAAAGAGGCGCGGGAGTTGCGGGAGTCGTACCACAAGCGCCTGCGCGGCGACGCGACGGCGGCCGGGGCAGATGCCGAGCGCGCGCCTGCCGAAACGGGGCCGTCGGAGCAGGAATTCCTCGAAGCCGTGCAGCATAATCTGAGCGATATCGCTCGCGTCAGCGAGCATGACGACGCCGAGGAAGCGGCCTGAAGCCTCCCCCGGCCGGCGCGCGAGCCGCCGGCGGTTCGGGGCGGGAGCGCCGGGGGTGCACGCCGTCATTGCACCCACCGCGGCGCCCGAGTAACCTTCGTTCCAAGCTGTTTGTCAGCGACCTGCGCCTCGGTTTGTGCCGCCTGTCTGGCGACTGACCCTGCCAAAGCGCCTCCGCCCGCACCGGCCCCCCGGCCGGTATCCGGGTTGCCCCGCGCCGTGACCGTCACCGGCGCGCCGTGCCCCGCCGTGGGTACGGCCGCGACGAGGAGCTGATCCCCGACCCCTGCCCGCGTCGCCCTGCGCGCGGCGCCCCCTCCCGGTCCTGCCGCCCCCGTGCGGCTCCCCGCGCCCCCGGGGCGCCCCCCCGCGCCCCCGGCGTCTGACCGCCCCCGCTTCGCGCCGCGTTCGCGCCCCTGTGCGCCGACCGCGCCCCGCTTTTCCCTGACGCTTGTGTGCGTCCTTGTGCTGGCGAGTATTCCAGCGATTGCCCGCTCACCCGTTCACTTCACCCGCGTGGTGGTGTCGATCGTGGTGTGGCGGATACGAGGGTGTCGGCTTGCGCGCCGACTCATCCCCCCTCACCCCCCCTTAGCGGCTGCGCGCCGCCATGGAGCTAACCATGACCATCAACGTCAACAAGACCCTGATCGACCAACTGGCCATCGTCATCCTGACCATCACCAGTTGGTCAGGACGGACGAAAATCCAGCCAGAGGACCTGCGGGGCGACCTCTCGGGCATCCCGCCCGCGGAGATCGCGTCCCTCGGTACACTCAAGTACCTGGACCCGCAGAAGCTGCAAGGGCTTGCCACCTTGCGGGCATCCGCTTACCGCGAATGTCTCGCGGTGGGCACGCGCTTCCTCGGCGGGTATGCCATCCCCCTGGACAAGGCGGATGAGCTCATGGCTCGCCTGGAGATCATCAAGGACAAATACGACCAGCTCGCCACGGAGATCCTCCGCGAGCGGGACCAACTGGTCCAGCACTGGGCAGACCAGAACGCCGAATGGAGCGAGGTGATCCTGGCCGCGGCGTCCCGCGCCACGGCCCGCCAGCATCCCCCGGAGTTCCGGGTCACACCCTTCGTCCTCGCGCCCGCCGCGTGCGCGCCACAAGCGTTGCAGGCGGCGGTGGAGGAGCTTCCGGGCACCCTCCTGGATGAGATTGCGCAGGAGGCCAAGTTGGCCTACGAAGGATCGTTTAAGGGGCGGACGGAATGCACCGCCAAATCCCTCAACGTGCTCTCCCGCCTGCGGGAGAAACTCTGGGGACTGCGTTTTATCAGCGCCGATGCGCTGAAGGTGATGGCGGACATCGATGATGTCCTGGGCAAACTGCCCGCGTCTGGTCCCTACCAGGCCGGGGCGTACCAGGCCATTGTGGCCCTGGTGCTGCGGCTGGCCAACAAGGACATCCGCGACATCGACATGGACCGCCTGTTTGGCGCCGTGGCCCAGCACCCGACGGTGCCGGTGTCGCTCCCCGTCGCGGCCCCCACGCCGCTGCCGGTGTCCGTGCCCACGCCGGCCCCCGCGCCGCAAACCACCCCCACCCCGCCGGCCCCGCCGGAATTCACTCTCTCCAGCCCCGCGCCGGTGGTCCGTCCGCGAGAGCGGCGCTCCATCTGGTAAGCCGGTCCGCTGGTCTTGCCGCACGGGATGCCCTGCATCCCGTTGCTCCCCGCCGTCACGGGACCTCATGCACTTTTTGGCGCCAGGACGGTGGCGCCTTTGGAGATCAAGATGAAATCGTTTGCCGAAAGAATGCAGGGCGCCCTGCACTTCCTGGCCCAC
>SABN01000339.1 GCA_009928955.1 Opitutia bacterium
CCGCCTCACGCTCACCGCCGCGCACCCGGCCTTCCCCGTCCAGCAGCTCTGGGGCGCAGAGGGTCAAGCCCTCGCCGTCCCCGCCGTGCCCGCCACGCTTACCACCGGCACCGTGCTCCACGCCTTCGCTGAATGGCGCCTCGACGGCACGCGCTCGCCTGCCGCCCCCGCCACCTGCACGCCCGTTTACGGCATGTTCGTCATGGACGCCCCGCATACTCTGGAGGCGGTCTACCTGCCGGCCGACCTCGACGCCGACGGCAACGGGCTCGCCGACTGGTGGGAGGTCAGCCACACCGGCACCAACGGACTCAATCCCTCGGCCGATGACGACCTCGACGGATTCACCTGCGCCGAGGAGTTCGCGGACCGTACCAGCCCGCTCGACGATTCCTCCTTCCCGGCCCCGCCCGTCATCACCCACATTCCACTCGATGAGATCCAAACGCATCCCGGCCCCTTCACCATCACGGCGCTCATCACCGATACCCACGCCGTCTCCGCCGCGGTCGAATGGCACCGCGGCACCGATCCCTGGCAGGCCACCGCCATGGCCCCGCTCTCCAACAACCTGTTCACCACCACGATCGCCGACCCCTCGGCTCCGGGCGATGACATCGAATACCGCATCACAGCGGTTGACCCTGACGGCCGCGCCAGCGCGACCGAGACCTTCTTCTTTTTCCTGTACTATCCCGTGGCGGACACCTCGCGTTTCCACGATCTCGCGCTCTTCGCGCTGCCCACGCAAGCCGCCTTCTCAGCCGCCATGAACCTCCACAACACCGGTAACGCCCCCCTCGCCTGGTCCTTGCGCTTCGCGCGCGACGAGTCCGTCACGACCACCAACCTGCCCCATTGGGACTGGCGTTCGCCCGGCCAAGCCTGGCAAGTCTCCACCAACCGCTCAGACTCGCCGCCCTACGCCCTCTTCGGCACGCTGGTCTCGCGCCGTCTGCCCAACACGCCCGAGCGCGCCACCCTCACCCTGCCCCCCTCGCTGATCGGCGCCAACGCCCTCTTTTCATTCAA
>SABN01000002.1 GCA_009928955.1 Opitutia bacterium
GGGTGGGGGGGGTGGGGGGGGGTTCTGTGGCTGGCCGGGGCGGGGGCCGTCTTCGGCCAGGCCTATTTCACGCCGGTGCGGGCGAGTTGGACCGAAGATCCGGCCACCACGGCGACGATCACGTGGGACACCCCGAGTGCGTCGCGGGGCACGGTGCAGTACGGGCCGACCTCCAACTATACCCATGCCGTCCATGACGGCGGCGGCATCCACAAGCACGTGGTGACGCTGCGCAGGCTGGACCCCGGCACGCGCTACTTCTACGAGGCGTCGTCCACGGACGGCTACGCGCAGGCGGGCACGTTCCGGACCGCGCCGGAGCGGGGCCAACCGCTGCATTTCGCCTTCCATGGCGATCTGCAGGGAGGGCTTACCAACGAGGCCTGGGCCCAAGGCGTGTCCGACCGGATCGTGGCGGAGGATCCGCCGTTCATCGTCAGCCTCGGCGACATGGCCGAGGAAGCCTTCAGCGGCACGGGGTTCGAGACGTGGGAGATTTTTTTCCGGATTTGCTCCAACGAGCTGGCGCGGGCGGTGTTCATGCCCATCATGGGCAACCACGACGCGGCGCCGGGGTCGGACTTCACGCGCGGGCTGTACCACCGGCTGTTTTCGCTGCCGAATCCGTCGTTGGGGCATGGGCAGTACGCCTACACGGTGGGCAACCTCCGGTTCATGGTTCTGAACTCGGAGGCGGAGCTGACGGGCCAGGCCGAATGGCTGGCGCGGGAGATGCAGGCGGCGGTCAACGACACGAACCTCGTCTGGACGATCGTGCTCTGGCACCAGCCGCCGTATTCCTATGGCGAGCGCAAGAGCTGGGAGGCAGGCCAGGACAACTGGTCGCCGGTGCTGGTGCGCTACGAGGCGGACTGGATGGTGGGGGGGCACAGCCACAACTACCAGCGCATGGTGCCGATCCGGGGCGTGCGGTATCTGGTCGCCGGGGGCGGCGGCGGACGGCCCTACGGGTCGGCCACGAATCATCCGACGCATGAATTCGCCACGACGTGCTACCACCATGTCTCCGCGCACGTGACCAACGACGTCATGCAGCTGCGCGGCATCCGCAGCGACGGGTTGGTGTTCGACTCGGTCACGGTCACCAACCGCCGCCAGGTGCGCGTGGAGCCGGCGTTTCCGCGGCGCGGACAGGCGGCGAAGATCCACTACCGCGCCACGGAAGGGCCGCTGACGAATGCGAATCCGGTCCATATCCATCTCGGGCAAGATGCCTTCACCACCGCGTTCGCCGACGGGCCCATGACGTGGAACGCGGCGAGCCAGCGGTGGGAGTACGAGTTCACGGTGCCGGCGGCGGCCACGAACCGACTCGCGTTTGTCTTTCATAACGGCGCGGGCACCTATCACAACAACCACGTCCACGACTGGCAGGCGCTGCTGGCGCGGGCGGGCGTTTTGCCCGATCCGCCGGCGGCGGGATCGAACGTCATCATCCGCTACGAGGCGGACATGGGCGTGCTGGCCGGGGCCGCGCGGGTGGACGCCTGGGTCTCGTTCGATGGCGGGCGGATTCCGGCAACGGGCGCGGTGGCCATGGCGAACAGCGGCGGCGCGACGTGGGAATGCACCGTTCCGGTGCCGGCCCACGCGAAAAGCCTGTCGTTCGTCTTTTCGACCGACAACAACGGCTGGGACGACGACTGGCGGCGCCAATGGACCTTCCCCGTGGCGGGTCCCTTTGCGGCCGGCTGGCCGCCGGCGGCGGTCGCCGGCGCGGGCTCGCCGGTCCTCACCGACAACCCGCCGGGCGAGCTGCCCGACAACATCGGCGACAACTTCGACCTGGCGAGGGAAGGGCCGCCGCTGATCTCGCAGGAGAATCCGCGCGGGTTCGGCGATTTCGGGCGGATCTGGTTCAACGTGGATGCGACGAACCTGTATCTCGGCGGGTCCGACATGGACATCGGCGGGAGCAACAACGCGGTGATCCTGTTCCTGGGCGTGGACACGCTGACGGACGACGCCTGGACGCTGTGGCACAAGGATGGCGCGCCCCACGCGCTGGATTTCCTGCACAACGTGCGCTTCACGGAGCCAATGGACGTGGCGATTCTTCTGGGCGACACCTATGGGGACGGGCCGGCGTACACCAACTTCGCGCTGGGCGGTCCGGGCGGCTACGACTTCGGACAGGGCATTTGGTACGTCGGCACCAACAGCGCCGCGTTCTGGCCCATGGCCGACGCAAAGCTGTCCCAGTTCCACGGCGAAGGCACGACGCCGTGCGCGACCCGCGGCAGCAGCACGAACCGGCGGACGCGCCGCTGGGAGGCGGCGCTGCCATGGAGCTCGCTGAACGCGGCCGGGCCCGAGTCGATCTCGAACCTGCTGGTCTGCGGCGTGGTGGCCTCGGCCAGCGTGAAGACCAACGACCGGTATCTGTCGCGCACCTATCTGGGCGACCGGGCGTGGGGCCTGCGCGACGGAAACGGGCAATACGCCTACCACACGATCTACCTGCGTCCACAGCGCGTGAACTTGCTGCACGCCGACCTGCTGGGCGACGGGCTGGCGAACGAATGGCGGCAGGAGCGCTTCGGCACGCCGGACGGCCCGCCCGCCGACGAGGACAGCGACGGCGACGGGCAGGACAACCGCGCCGAGGAGACCGCCGGCACGCACCCGCTGGACCGGAATTCGCGCTTCGTGGTGGAGCTGGATCCGCCGGCGCCCGGCGTTCCCTTCGCCCTGCATTGGCCGTTCGCCGCCAATCGCTTCTACGACGTCGATTTCACCACCAACCTGCTGCAGCCCTTCGCGCCGCTGGCCACCGGCCTGGCCACCAACGCCTATGCGCCGGGTTTCGAAGGCTTCTACCGGGTCCAGGTCCGGAAATAGCTCCCCCGCCGCAGGGGCGTGCGGCGCGAAGTTTTCCACGCAATGGAAAAAGTTTTCGCGATTTTTCCACGCAATGGAAAACTTTTTTCCACGGCGTGGAAAACGTTCCTTCCGGCGTGGGCCGCGGCGGGCCGCAGGAGGGGGGCGGATCAGCGGTTGCGCACGGGGGCGACGGCCCGGGCCTTGAAGAAGGTGTAGCAGAAGACGCCATCGGCTTCGGCGGTTCGATGGAGATCGGCGACGCCTTGGTCGAAGTCGGCGGCCGTCGCGAGCCCCGCGGCGAGCGCGGGTTGGCGGACGCCTTCGATCATGGCGGTGAAGGTTTTCTTCGTGAAGCCCTCGACGAGGCCGGGCTTGCCGGAGTCGACGTAGACCATCCGGGGCGAGACATGGATTTCGTCGAAGCCTGCCTCGCGCAGGAGGGGATGCAACTGGCGGCCGATGAGCGCGTTGCCTCCGGCGCGCGCCTGCAACTCCACCTGGCAGCGAATGGCGCGGTGCGCGGCTTCGCTGTCCGGATGGAAGAACGTGGAGCCGTGGTCGCCTTCGATCGCCGTGAGGGTGCCGCCGGGCTTCAGGACGGCCTTCAGCATGTTGAGCGCCGCGACGGGGCGGGCCAGATGTTCAAGGACGAAGCACAAAAAGACATGGTCGAAGGATTCGGGCGCGAACGGCAGCTGGAAGAGGTCCGCCTGTTGCAACACCACGTTGCGGAATCCGGCGGCCGCGACGGCCTTGCGGGCCTCGGCGACGGAGGCCGCGGAAATGTCGATGGAGATAATGTGCGCCTTCGGGCTATGGGCGGCCAGGATGACGGTTTGCGCGCCGACGCCGCAGCCCGCTTCGAGGACGCGGCTGCCTTCCGGATAGCGGGTGTCCGCGTGCAGCAATTCCACGAGCGTGGAGGCCTGGTCCTGCAGGCGCAAGGCTTCGCGCGGGTCGTAGCCATGGACATAGGTGCGGGTCATCTCAGGTTTCCTTAGGGGTTCCGGGGTCGTGCGCAGCGGATTTCCGCGCGATCCAACCGGCGGTCCCCTGCCACAGGATGGCCCCTCCGACGCCGATCAGTCAGGCCAAGAGCGCGAAAGAGGGGAGGAAGACGACGCGGGCGACCCAGGTGTTCTGGACATCCGGAAGGGGGTTCGCGCCGATCAGCACGACGATGGCAAAGCAGACAAAGGCGGCGAGGACAAGGACGATGGGCGGGCGGGCGTTTCGGGGCAGCCAGGGCAGGCCCAGCGCCGGGACGAGGGCAAGGAAGGCGAGCGGCGCGGAGAACTGGGCGGCGGCGAGGCGGAAATACCAGGCCAGATCGCGGAGGAAAACCAGCGGCTGCGCGAAAGGATCCAACGGGACCATCGCTTCGTACTGTCCGCGCTGGACGACGTGCCAGAACCCTTCCCACGTGCGGGCGCAGCCCATGTCCATCGGCGGGTTGCGGGCGGAGGCGAGGGGAAGATAGACATACGGAATCAATCCGGCGAGCAGGAGGACCAGCAGCAGGGCGGTGGCGCGCGTGGGGCGAAAAACGGCGAGGCCCGCGGCGATTCCCAGCGTGGCGACCAAAATGCCGATGGCCAGCACCCCGTCGGCGAATCCCGGCCGGACCGGCCCCCAGGCAAATTCCGCGACGAGAAACGCCGCGAACACGAGCACAGCCCCGGACATGCGGGTGAAATCCTTGGGCGACACGAACGCGGCGGCGAGCAGGAGGACGGGCAGGAAGAGGATCAGCAGCGGCGAAATGCACAGGCCGAGGCCGGCGAGGAAGGCGAGGAGGAAAGGCGGTCGGTGGTCGTGGATGCTCATCCAGCGCAGCGACAGGGCCAGCAGCGCGAGGAAAAAGAAGGTGGTCAGGGTGTGGGTTTCGGCGACGACCGATTGCGACCAGAGGACCGGAGAGAAGGCAAAGAGCAGCCCGGCGACGATCCCGGCGACGGCTCCGCCGAAGCGTTCGGGGACGATTTCGCGCGAAACGCGGCAAGTCAGCAAGGCCAGCAAGCCGCAGGCGAGGGCGCCGAAGACGGCGGACATCAGGTTGACGGCCCAGGCGGGATTGGAATGGCCATGATATTCCGCGAAGGGAAAGAGGCAGATGAAGCCCTTGGCCAGCAGGGTCCAGACGGGGTAGCCCGGAGGGCGGGCGACGCCGAGATGATCGGCGGCGACCACCAGCGCTCCGGAATATTCCAGCGTGACGGCGGGCGCCAGGGTGGACAGATAGGCGATCAGCGCGAGGAGAAAGACGAGGCCCGCCACCCGCCAGTCCATTGCCGTATCATGCCACGACCCCGTCATGTTGCGCTGAGGCTACGCCGATGGGGAAACGGGGTCAAGCGGGCTGCGGATCGGCGGGCCAAGGCCTTCCGGGACTGGACGAGAGGAAGCGAAGCCCCTCTCTTGCATCGGGGCGCGGGCAGGTGTAATTTATCCGTAACGGGATTCTAACGCCGCCAGAATGGAGAGGATTTGCATGAAGAACACGCCCCGTTTCCGGTTTCGCTATTCGGCGAAGCTGTTTTTGACGCATATGTTGGCGGTTTTTCTGGTTTCGGGCAGCGTGGGCACGTTTTTCTATGTCCGCGCGATGGACAATCTGATGCGCAGCCTGAAATCCCGGCTGCAGAACAGCGCGGCCCTGCTCAGCCAGACGATCAACGCGCAGGATCTCGAGGTCATCCGATCGGCGGAGGATCGGCAATTGGAGATCTACCGGGACACCTTGGAAAAGGTGCGGCGCGTGCGGCGGACCAATCCGGACATCGCGTTCCTCTACCTCATGCGGCGCGCGGACGACGGCACGGTGAGTTTCGTGGTGGATTCCGACGAAACCGACGCGCAGGCCGCGCCCGGGACGATCTATGCCGACGTGGTGCCCGAGATGCTGGAAGGATTCCATCAATCCGTCGTGGACAAGGCGTTGTACGAAGACGAGTGGGGCGTTTTCCTCTCGGGCTATGCGCCGGTGCGAAACGGAGAGGGCCGCTATCTCGTGGGCATCGACATGCGGGCCGACGAGGTCCGGAACAATTTGCGCGAGCTGCGCTTGACCGGCTTGGCTTCCCTGTTCGCCTCCATCCTGCTCGCCCTGCTGTTCGCGCTTTATCTGTCGCGCGGCTTGACCCGGCGCATCGGCACGCTGTCGAAGCATTGCCGCGATCTGGCGATGGGGCGGCTGGAGGTCCGCGTCCAGGGGCGGACGTTCGATGAATTCGACGACTTGGCGGAAGCCTTCAACACCCTGGGCGAATCGCTGGGCGGGACGCGCGCCGATCTGGAGCGGGCCATCGCCGAATTGAAGATGACGCAGCAGAAGCTGGAAGACCGGGTGGAAGACCGGACGCGGCAATTGCAGGAGACGGTCGAGAAGATGGACGTGCTGCGCGGCCTGTTGCCGATCTGCTGCTCCTGCAAGAAAATCCGCGATGACCAAGGGTATTGGAAGCAGGTCGAGCATTTCGTGACAGAGCATACGGGCGCGCGCTTCTCGCACGGACTCTGCCCCGAATGCGCGTCCAAACTCTACGGCGACATCATGGGCAAGAGCTAGGGCGGCTTTCGCCGCGCGGGGAAAGTGGACGCCAGGCGGCCGGCGCGGCCGGGGCTCACTCTGAAAGGCCGCGGGGCTTTGTTTCCGGCTTGGGGTCGTCGCCGGAGAAGAGCTCCGCGGGGTTGAGATTGAGGGGGCGCCAGCGGGGATCCGCGAAGGTGCCGGTGAGGCGGAATTCGAGCAGGCGGGTGACGGGCAGGGTGGCCAGGCGGACGAGGGCGGCGACGGGGCCGCCGCGCAGAAGCTGGACTTCGACGCGATAATCGAGGGCGCCGGCGAAGGAGTAGTCGCCGGACGCCTTCACGCTGAAGACCGTGCCTTGGAGCTGGATGTCCTTGGAGGAGACCCGGCTGTTCCGGATGGCGTAGTTGCCGCTGGCGTCGGTCTGGGCGAAGAGGGTGAAGTCGGGGAGGATCTTGGACAGGATCGCCGAGAGGCCGCTGAACAATTTGGTTTGGAACAGCAACCCGCCGCGGACGTCGACATGGCCGGAGCCGGTGACCGAGGGGCCGGTTCCGCGTCCGATGTAGCCGCCGATCTTGGCGGTGCCGTCCACGGCGCCGCGCAATTCGCCCATCGGTTTTCCGATGGAGGCGGACAGCAGGTCAGCCAGCCGCGCGTCGGTGGCGCGGGCTTCCACTTCATAGCGCCAGTTCGCGTTGGCGGCGACGGGATAGAGGGAGCCATGGCCCGCGAATTGGCCGCCATAGGCGGTGGCGACCGCATTGGTGAAGCGCAGGCGCCGGCCGGTCGCGACCAGATTGAACTCGGCGGTTTCCGCCTCCCAGCGGTCATAGCCGAACCGCTGGGCTTCGACGCGGGCGTTCAGCTGGTTCAGCGAAAAGTTGCAGTAATCGAGCAGGCCTTCGACTTGGAGGCGGGCCGGCCCGTTGAGCCGGAAGGGCTTCATGAAGTCGGCGATCGCGGGGCCCAGCAGCTCGGTGGTGGCGCGGGGATCGAGGGTGCTGTCGACATCCAGCCGGAGCGTTTGGTTGGAGAATGCCATGTGGACCTCGCCGCGGGCGACGCCTTCCGGGCGGGAGAGGGTGGCGCCCGTGATGTGCATGACCTCGTTGGTGATGTTGAGCTGTCCCTGCAGGGAGTCCACCGCGACGCCATAGAGGGTGAACCGGGGCGCTTTCACGGGGCCGAAGCAATAGATGGCGGGATTCCCGGCGGTTCCCCCCACGATGACGTCGCCCGCCAAGGGTTCATCGATGCCAAACCAGTTCACGATGGTCTGCATGCCCGGCGTCAGCAGCGGCTTGATCACATGGGGGTTGATCGTGCCGTCGACATGGGCCCGGAACTGTCGGCTGGCGAAATTATAGGTCCCGTCCTGGATCCGCAGCCGGCTGGCGTTGGGGCCGGAACCCAGCTGGACGGAGGCCTTATCGATGCGCAGATCGGGTCCTTCGCGCGAAATCGCCGCATTCAGGCTTTCAATGGGCACGTCCCGGACGGTGGCGGCGGAAAAGGACAGCTGTCCCGAGAAGCGTTCGGCCGCCAAGGCCAAGGGGGCGGGGCCGACCTGCAGTTCCAGCCGGAGGGGAAATCGATAGTCGGCCACCCCGGCGGCGGCTTGGGTCCGGATGTCGGGAGGGAAGAGGTCGAGGAAGGTGTCGGGCGGGAGGGTGTTGAGCAAATGGACGGAGACCATCTGGTTGGTGGAATCGTACCAGCCGGACAGTCCGAGAACGCCGTTGCCTTTGTGGATCTGCACGTCGGGCAGGTGGATCTGCTGGTTCTTCCAGGCGACATCCAGCCCGAACCGGTCGAACGCCACGCCGCGCACGAGGCCGCCGTCGGGATTGTTCAGGCGGAAGGAAACGGTGTTGGCTTGGGGATGGGCCATGTAGAGCGCAAAGGTGAAATCCGCGGAGGGGGATCGGTTGAAGGCGATGCCGTTGGCCTGTTCGACGCATTGCAGCGCCCAGTCGGGGGCGTTTTCAATGGCTTGGACGGCCGTCGCGAGCGGATTGCTCGCGGCCGGGCGGGAAGGGGACGAGAGATAGACGGCGCCCCGTCCCCGGAAGTGGATGTTCAGGAAGTCGGCCGAAAACTCCCGCAGGAGCACTTCGCGCTCGGAAGCGGAGAAGCGCAGGTGGATGCCATCCACCGCGATGGCCCGCGAGCCTTGGCGGGCCCCGAATTTCCCTTGGCCCAGCGTCGCCCGCAGGGATCCGTCCACGATGGAAAAAACGGGGGTGACCGGGCGGTGGCGCAGCAGCGGCAGGGGGTTGGCGATCACGGTGAGCGCCTCCGCTTCCATAAAAGGGTCCGGGGCGGCCGCCGTCGCGAACAGCCGGACGTTCCGCGCGACGAGGCCGCGGTCGATTTCCAGCGTCAGCCGCTCGATCTGGAGGAAATAGCCGTGGGCGGCCATGCGGTCGAGAAAGAGATCGGTGAAATAGGCGGGCAGCCCCACCAGATGCAGATAGGCGAACAGGACGGCCAGCAAGATCAGCAGGGTGAAGAAGATCCGCAGGATCCAGCTGGAGGAATGCCGGATGGCCCGCAACAAGAAGGCCGCGAAGCGCCGCGCCCATGGGCGGCATTTCGCCTGCGAGGTTTCCGGTGCAGCATTCACGGGGAGGCATCCTATTCCCTTTGATCGGCGGGGGAAAGCCCGAAAACCGGGACGGGGCGCCCCGGGAATGGCGAGGGTTGCGCGGTCCCCCTCCTGGCCACCGGGCCGGATGAAATTGCCGCTTGCCAAGGGGCGGGGCGGGTGATAGGTTTCGCGCGATTTTCGCATCCGGCAACCTCCGGACGCCTAGAACACGGAACCCCGAAATCATATGAAAAAAGAGATCCATCCCAAGTACGACGACGCGACCATTTCCTGCGCATGCGGCCATGTGCTCAAGACCCGGTCGACGATCAAGACCATGAGCATCAACACCTGCGCGGCCTGCCATCCGTATTTCACGGGCCAGGCGAAATTCATCGACACCGAAGGGCGCGTGGACCGCTTCAACAAGCGCTACGCCAAGGCCGCCACCAAGAAGTAGCGCGGCGGCGAGACGGGCCGGATTATCCCCGCGGGGAGCATCCGGCCCGTTTTGCATCTTGCGCCCCGCGCTCCCCCGGACATTCTTTCCCATGGACCTGGACCCCTTGTATTTTCAGCAGGTGGCCGCGCGCGCCGAGGAGTTGGAGCGCGCGATGTCCGTGCCGGGCGCGGCGGCCAACCCCCGCACCTTCAAGGAGCTGGTCCGCGAACACCAACGCCTGCGCGACCTGTCGCTGGCTTCGGCGGAAGTTCAGCGCCTCCTCCGCGTGATGGCCGAGAACGCCGAGCTGCTCGCCGCCAGCGCGAGCGATCCGGAGATGGCGGAAATCGCCCGCGAGGAAAAGGCGGAGCTGGAAGCGGAGCTGCCGAAGGCGGAGCGCCGGCTCATGGGGTTGATGCTGCCGCCGGACCCCGACGACAGCCGCAACACCATCCTGGAGATCCGCGCCGGCACGGGCGGGGAGGAGGCCGCCCTGTTCGCGGGCGACCTGTACCGGATGTATACCCGTTTCGCCGATTCGCGCGGATGGAAGACCGGCGTGATCGACGCCTCGCCCTCCGACCTGGGCGGCTTCAAGGAAATCATCTTTTCGGTCGAAGGCACGGATGTCTACAAGACGCTCCGCTATGAAAGCGGCGGGCATCGCGTGCAGCGCGTGCCCGCAACCGAGGCCCAGGGCCGCATCCACACGTCGGCCGCCACCGTGGCCGTGCTGCCCGAGGTCGAGGAGGTCAGCGAAGTGGAGATCAAGAACGAGGATCTGCGGATCGATCTGTATTGCGCCTCCGGTCCGGGCGGCCAGAAGGTCAACAAGACCGAATCGGCCATCCGCATCACCCATCTGCCGACGGGGCTGGTGGTGGCCTGCCAGGACGAGCGCAGCCAAAACCGGAATCGCGACAAGGCCATGCGGGTGCTGGCCGCCCGCCTGCTGGACCTCAAGCGCCAGCAGGACCACGACAAGATGGCCGACGAGCGCAAGACGCAGATCGGGTCGGGCGACCGCAGCGAGCGCATCCGCACCTACAATTTCCCGCAGAACCGCCTGACCGACCACCGCATCAACCTGACGTTGTATTGCCTCGACCAGATCGTGGAGGGCAAGCTGGACGAGGTCATCGGCGCCTTGCAGGCGCGCGACATCGAGTTGCGGCTGGCCGCCCAGATGGGATCTTCCCGCTGATGCCGGAAGGCGTTCGCAACTGGGAGGCGCTGCTGGCCCAAGGCAGAACCCGGCTTGAGCAGGCGGGGATCGACGAGGCGCCCATCAAGATCCGCTGGGTGGCCGCCCATCTGCTGGGGTGCGGCCTCCTCGGCGTGCTGCGCCATCTCGCCGAAGTTCCGGCTCCCGGGGCGGTTCACGCCTTCGAAGCCGCCTTGGTCCGGCTGGAGACCGACGAGCCCGTGCAATATGTGATCGGCGAGACGGATTTCATGGGGGTGCGGATCCACTGCGATGCCCGGGCCTTGATCCCGCGTCCCGAAACCGAGGTGCTCGTCGGCTGCGCCGAGGCGTTCCTCCGGGACCGGCCGGGAACGCCGGTGGTCGCGGACGTCTGCACGGGCACCGGCTGCATCGCCTGCGCCCTGGCGCAGCGCATTCCCCGCGCCCGCCTCCTCGCCACCGACCTCAGTCCCGGCGCGCTGGCGCTCGCGCGCCAGAACGCGCGCGCCCTGGGGGTTTCCGTGGAATTCATCCAGACCGACCTGCTGGACGGAATCGCGGAGGCCAGCGTGGATCTGGTGGTTTCCAACCCCCCGTACGTGGCCACCGCCGCCTGCGGGCGCCTGCCCCGGACCGTGAGGGACTTCGAACCCCGGCTGGCGCTGGACGGGGGCAGCGATGGCCTGCGCGTGATTTCGCGGCTTGTCGAGGAGGCCGCCCGTGTGCTTACATCCGGGGGACGGTTCATGATGGAAATCGGCGACGACCAGGCCGATGCCGCGCTGGAGATCTTGTGCACGACGACCCCATTCAAAATCCAGACGCTCCGGTCCGACTTCGCCGGACGGGCGCGCGTCGCGACAGCCGAGCGGACGAAGCGCTGAGCGACCGCCGCTATTTGCCGCGCCGCGCCCGCAGCAAGGGCGTGTATGGCGGATTGGTGGTGCTGTTCGTGCTGCTGGGATTCATCCTGCAGTTCAAATGGATGGAGCAAGCCAAGGAAAAAGGCGCCACGGACATCATCCCCACGGGATTCGCGAACAAGCTCAGCCAGTGGATGCTGCAAAAGAAGGGGCTGGACCCGAACTCGGGAGATGCCACCGGCGTCAAAAAGATCCTGTGCGAGACCTGCCTGGGCAGCGGGATCCATCTGACCGATGGAGGCCAGGAGGAAATCTGCCCCATCTGCCAAGGCGTGGGTTTCCGCATGGTCCGCTTCATGGATTCCGCCGATCGCATTTGTCCCAATTGCGCGGGGATGGGCCGCTTTGCGAGCCAAGACACCCGCGCCGTGGGCACGTGTCCCCGGTGCGATGGCCGCGGCCTGATCCGCAGCTCGCCGGCGCCGGATTCCGCGCCGGATGGAATCTAACCATGTTTGATCGTCTTTCGAACCGCCTCCAATCGGCCTTTCGCAATCTGCGCGGATACGGCCAGATCTCCGAGAAGAACATCCAGGACGCCTTGCGCGAAGTGCGCATGGCGCTCCTCGAGGCGGATGTGCATTACGCCACCGCCAAGGACTTCATCGAGCGCGTCAAGGCCCAGAGCCTCGGCGCCGAGGTGCTTGGCAGCGTCACCCCGGGACAGCAGATCATCAAGATCGTCCATGACGAGCTGGGGGCGCTGCTGGGGGGGGAGCAGAAGGATTTCAACCTCGCCGCGATCCCGGCGGAAGTGATGCTGCTGGGCCTGCACGGCTCGGGCAAGACCACCACCTGCGGCAAGCTCGCGCGCATGTGGAAGCAGAAGGGCAAGAAGGTCCTGCTGGTGGCCTGCGACATCCGCCGCCCCGCCGCCGTGGACCAGCTGGAGGTGCTGGCCCAGCAGAGCGGCGCGGGGCTCGTCAAGCCCCTGCCCGGCGAATCCGTTCCCGACCTCGGGCGCCGCGCCTTCAAATTCGCCCGCGAAAACTACTACGACATCGTCCTCTACGACACCGGTGGGCGTTTCCAGATCGACGGGGAGCTCGTCGAGGAACTGAAGGCCCTGCGCGCCGCCACGGAGCCGCAGAACGTCGTGCTCGTGCTGGATGCCGCCATCGGCCAGGAGTCGGTCAACGTGGCCCAGGCCTTCCACGCGGCCGTCGGGCTGACCGGCCTGATCCTGACCAAGCTCGACGGCGACGCCCGCGGCGGCGCCGCGCTTTCGGTCGTCTCGGTCACGAAGTGTCCCATCCTGCGCATCGGCACGGGCGAGCGCGCGGAAGACCTCGAGCTTTTCCATCCCGACCGCATGGCCTCCCGCATCCTCGGCATGGGCGACGTGGTCAGCCTCGTGGAGAAGGTGCAGGAAACCCTGGACGCGGGCGAAGCCGAGAAGATGCAGGAGAAGCTCCGCACCAAGCAGGGGCTCGACCTGAACGATTTCCTGTCCCAGATGCGCCAGCTCAAGAAGATGGGTTCCCTGGGCAAGATCCTGGAGATGATCCCCGGCGCCGGGGCCATCACCGGCGACCTGCGCGCCCGCATCGCGAACGATTCCGGCGGCCAGATGAAGAAGACGGAGGCGCTGATCCTGAGCATGACGCCCCGCGAGCGGCGCCATCCGGACCTCCTCGACGCCAGCCGCCGCAAGCGCATCGCCCGCGGCAGCGGTTGGTCGGTCAGCGACGTCAACGAGCTGCTGCGCAGCTTCCGCCAGGCGCAGCAGATGGCCAAGAAAATGAAGCAGCTGCAAAAAAGATTGCCTCGGGGGGGGCTTTTCAGATAGAAACCACGGCGATTTGGGATCCTACCCGGGCTTCAACATGGTTTGGCCGCGCCCGGGGCGGCAACACTAAGGAAAGAACAAGGCATCAACATGGCAGTTAAGATTCGTCTCCGCAGAATGGGCGCCAACAAGAAACCCTTCTTCCGCATCGTCGCCGCGGATGGCCGCAGCGCCAACGCCGGGACCTTCCTCGAGGAGCTCGGCTGGTACGAGCCCGGCAAGAAGACCGACACCTACAAGCTCGACCTCGCCAAGGCCGAGGCATGGATCGCCAAGGGCGCGCAGCCCAGCGAAACCGTGGTCGCCCTGCTCAAGAAGAGCCGGGCCGCCGCCGCCAAGTAGCCGCGCGTCCGCGCGGCTCCTTCCATCCCCCTCCCGCATTTTCCCATCCCCCCTCCCGAGGACTCCCATGAAAGAACTGATCGAATATGTCGTCAAGACGCTGGTGGATCATCCCGAAGAAATCCGCATCGCCGAAATCGTGGGCGAGCGCACCATCGTCTTCGAGCTGCGCTGCCATCCCGAGGACGTCGGCAAAGTGATCGGCAAGAGCGGCAAGACCGTCGGCGCCATCCGCACCCTGCTCAGCACGGTCGCGGCCCGGCAGAACCGGCGCGCCATGCTCGAAGTGGTCGAATAGACCCGGCCCTCCGATGGCGGCAGCCCCGCTGCAGATCGACATCGTCACCATCTTCCCCCGGATGCTCGACGGCATCCTGGGGGAAAGCATGCTCAAGCGCGCGCAGGACGCCGGCCTCGTCCAGGTCCGCTGCGTCAACCTGCGCGACTACGCCAGCGGCGCGCATCTGACCACCGACGACCGCCCCTATGGCGGCGGGCCCGGCATGGTGATGAAGCCTGAGCCGGTCTTCAAGGCCGTGGACGCCCTGCGCCGGCCGGAGAGCAAGGTGATCCTGATGACGCCCCAGGGCGAGCCCTTCAAGCAGGCCACCGCGATGGCCCTCTCGAAGGAAGCGCACCTGATCCTCCTGTGCGGCCACTACGAGGGCGTGGACGAACGCATCCGCGAAGCCCTCGCCGACATGGAAATCTCCATCGGCGACTACATCCTCACCAACGGCGTGATCTCCGCGGCGATCGTGGTCGACGCCGTCGTGCGGCTCTTGCCCGGCGCCTTGGGCGGGGAAGGGGCGGCCGAGGACGAATCCTTCACCACGGGCCTGCTGGAATATCCGCACTACACGCGGCCGCCGGTCTTCCGCGGCATGGCCATCCCGGAGATCCTGACCAGCGGCAACCACGCGGAAATCGCCAAATGGCGCCGGGCGCAATCCATCGAACGCACGAAGGCCCGCCGCCCCGATTTGCCGCTGCCGCCGCCGCCGCCCGCGAAGAAGAAAAAACGCTAGTCCCCGCAGGCGGGGACGCGCGGCCCGTTTCCGGCGGCGACGTTTTCCACGCTGTGGAAAAACCGGTTCGCCGGTTTCTCAGCCGAGCTTCTGGGAGACCAGCGCGTCCAGCGACCACCGGCCGGCGCCCTTGAGCAGGAAGAACAGGGCGGGGACCAGATAGAGCCACGCGGTTTCCTGCGCGGAGAACGGCTGGCCGCCATGCGCGACGAAAACCGCGACGGCCATGGTTGCCGCGATCAGGAACGCCGCGGGGCGGGTCAGCAGGCCGAGGGCCAGCAGGATCGCGCCGAAGCTCTCCGCGAAGGCCGCCAGGAAGGCGGACACCTGCGGGAGGGGAATGCCCATGCCGGCGACGCCTTGGGTGAAGCCGTCCAGGCCGCCGAACATCTTGCCCCAGCCGTGGGTGAGCAGCGCCCCGCCGATGAAGACGCGCAGGATCAAGAGCCCGACGTTGGAATCCGAGCCGGCGCCAAACAGGTGTTTTTTGAGGTTCATACGTGGTTTCCTTTCATGGCCAGTTTCAAGCAACCGGCGAAGTTTTCGAACGAGTAGTTGCGGACGCCGCACATCAGGTGGTGCAGGCGCACGCCGAGGCGGCCATGCACCCACAGGCCGAAGGGCAGGCGGCCGACGCTGGTTTCGCGGAAGGGGACGACCCAGCCCAGATCGAGCGGATGGAAGGGGCGGGTGGGTTTTCCGCGCAGGCGGCGGGCGAGGTTGCGTCCGGCGCGGCGTCCGCCGTAGTAGGCGAAGTTGACCGCCTTGCGCAGGGGCTGGCCGCGGTGCAGGATCGCGGCGGCATCGCCGGCGGCGAAGACGTCCGGATACATCGGCAGGGAAAGATCCGGGGCCACCTTCAGGCGGCCGTCGCGCAGGCGTTCGACGGTTCCCTTGATTTCCGGCACGGCGAACTGCGAGCCCGCCGCCCAGCAGAAGAAGACGTTTCCATAGGTCTGGCCGCCGGCCACGGCGGTTTGTCCGTCGAAGGACTCCACCGCCACGCCCAAGCGGACTGCCGCGCCTTGGGCCGTCAGGAAATCCAGCACGAACTGGCGCTGCTTGTCCGGCAAGGAAGGCAGCAGGATCGGCGTCGGATCGACGATCGTCACGCCGCAGGATTTGCCGGCGGCCTTGGCGCGGAAGAACAGGCTCATCGCCAGCTCCAGGCCGGTATAGCCGGTGCCGGCCACCAGCACCTGCGGATGCGCCGTTTCCTGGAGATACGCTTCGAAATCGCGGCGGATGCGCCGGGCATCGTCCAAAGTCGCCAGCGGGTGCATCCGGTCGCGGGGAAAGGGGGACTGATAGAAATTGGGGACCGATCCGGCCGCGATCAGCAACTGGTCATAGGCGTACGTTTCCCCGCCCGCCGTCACCAGCCGCCGGTCCAGATCGATGGAAGTCGCGGATTGTTGGATATGGGTCGCGCGGGGCGGCAGCAGATCGGCCAACGAATGCCGCGTCAGCCGCTCGGGAACCCAGCCACCTGCCAAGTCGGGCAGGGCGGGCAACATCGTCGCGACCGGGCTGGGGTCGATCACGACCAAGTCGGTTAGCGCGCCCCGCAAAGCTTTGCAGGCTTGCAGGCCGGCAAACCCGGCGCCGAGGATAACCGTACGGGGCTTCATAGGCCAGCAATCTACTATAGAATGCGGAAAATGCAAAAACCGCGGGAAAGATCAGCGGGGCGCGTCGGGACGCGTGCGCGGGGGGCGGATGCGCGGGAACCAGCGCAGGGCGTTGCGGAGCTGGGGGGCTTCGGCGGAGGCTGCAGACTGGATATCGGCGTAGAGCTTGCGGTAGCGCTCGAGGACGCGCCGGGCGTCGTCGCCGACCTCCTTGTGGCTGAAGAGGGCGCGGGGCGCGACGGCGAAATCAAGGCGGGGCTGGAGCATCCGGTTCAGGATTTCGGGGCCGAGGTCGTGGTGGGTGAGGAGCAGGCGGCGCTCGGGATTCCGGGTGTGGGTGCATTCGTCGAGGTACCACGTGGGCGAACCCGTCGCATCGAAATGCAGCAGCTGCAGCAGATGCTTCTCGGTCTTCCAGAGCTCGACGAGGCTTTTTTCGGAGATGCCCAGCAGGTGCAGATGGACGAGCTTGCGCAGCAGGGCGAAGTAGGCGGGGGAATAGGCCGCGCCTTCGAGGATGGGCAGATCGAACGTCTTCTGGAGGTGCATCACGTGGATCGCCGGGCGGTTCAGCGCCTGGGCCATCTGTCCGACTGTCAGGGTTGCGGCCATCGGCGGAAGATCCTACCTGGGGAAAACGGGGGCGATCAGGGAGTTGCGGGCGGAGCCGGCGAACGGCCGACGAACGCGGCCACGAAACCGGGCTTCAGCGCGAGGAGCAGTCCGAGCGCAAGCTGCAAGGCGACGGGGGCCAATTGGCGCAACGCCAGTTGCGGCGAGGAGTCCCAGATCTGCCGGAACTCGAGCAGGGCGCGGGCCAACGGGGAGAGGGACCGCACCGTCACGAAGATGCCGATGAGCGCGACGCCGACGATCAGCGCCGGAACCCGTTCCAATCCCTCGACCGGAGCCTCGTCGCCCACGCCGACTTTGCGGGCCAGCCATTCGGTCTTCGCCAGCAGCACCCATGCGATGACCAGGGCAACCGCCAGATAGATCGTCAGTCCGGCCAAGCTCGGCAGGACTCCGGAGAGCGAACCGGAATCGCTGCGGGAAACCAAGGACATCATAATGGCCATTTGGGTGACGCCCAGCAAGGCCGTGTAGAGCTGGATCAGGCCCAGCAGCTTCGCGAAGACAAGAAACAACTTTTTCATGGGTTTCCTTTGTTCTGACTTACGAAATGCGGTCGAGCGTGAGGGCGCAGAGGTGGCCGTTGATGTCGATGTCGCCGGTGCCGGGGACGGCCGCGAGCTGCACGGCGAGGGTTTCGGCGGCGAGGGTTTCGCGGTGGGCTTCGACCGCCGCCAGCAATTCCGCGTCGGCCGATATCTTCAGCGCGATGCGGTCCGCCACATCGAGATCCTGCGTTTTGCGCTGGTTCTGGATGCGGTTGATGAGCTCGCGGGCGTGGCCTTCCTGCACGAGGGCGGGGGTGAGTTCGGTCTCGAGGGCGACGACGAGCGCGCCGCTGGAGGCGACGGCGAGGCCGGCCTTGGGCGTGCGCTGGATGAGGACATCGGCGGGTTCGAGGACGATGGACTGGCCATCGAGCTCGAGCGCGACCTGGCCGCCATCGAGGAGCGTCGAGATCTGCGCGGGGGCGAAGGCGGCGATGGCGGCGACGGCCAATTTCATCCGGCCGCCGAGCTTGGCGCCGAGGGTCTTGTAGTTGGCCTTGGCGGAGAGTTCGGCGAGCGCGCTTTCGTCGCGGCCGAAGCGGACTTCCTTGACGTTGAGCTCGTCGGCCACGATGTCGGCCAGCGGGCGGATCAGGTCCAGGAGCGCCTCGTCGCGGCAGACGACATGCAGGGTGGCCAGCGGCTGGCGCACCTTGAGGTTGAAGTCGGAGCGCAGCTGGCGGGCGAGGCCGACGGCCTGCTGCACCTGGGCCATCTGGGCCTCGAGCGCTTCATCGCGGGCGAGGGCGCCGGGGAGGGGGTAGTCGCAGAGGTGCACGGAGCCGGGCAAGTCCGGGGTGCGCAGGTTGCGGTAGATCTCCTCGGAGATGAACGGCGTGAACGGCGCGGCGATCTGACACAGGCGCAGGAGCACGGTGTGCAGGGTCTCGTAGGCGCGCAATTTGTCGGCGTCGTCCTCGCTCTTCCAGAAGCGGCGGCGGGAGCGGCGGATGTACCAGTTCGTGAGGTCGTCGATGAACTGCACGAGCGGGCGCACGGCCTGCTGCAGGTCGTAGGCGTCCATGGCGGCGACAACTTCGCCGGTGACGCGGTCGAGGGTCGACAAAATCCACCGATCCATCAGGCCGCCGCCTGCGGCGGCGGAGGTTGATGGTTGGTGGTCGGTGGTTGGTGGCCGATCCTGAACCGTGAACCCTGAACCCTGTTCACTCGGCGACCAGCCGTCGACGTTGGCGTAGGTGACGAGGAAGGAGTAGGCGTTCCACCACGGGATGAGGAGGTGGCGCAGGGACTGCAGGACGCCCTGTTCGGAGAAGCAGAGGTCTTCGGCGCGGACGATGGGCGAATTGATCATGTAGAGCCGCAGCGCATCCGCACCGTAGGTGTTCAGGATGTGCATGGGATCGGGATAGTTCTTGAGGCGCTTGGACATCTTGCGGCCGTCCTCGGCGAGGACGAGGCCGTTGACGATGACGTTCTTGTAGGGCGACTGGTCGAAGAGCGCCGTGCCCAGGAGCATCAGGGTATAGAACCAGCCGCGGGTCTGGTCGAGGCCTTCGGCGATGAAGTCGGCGGGGAAGAACTTCTCCAGTTCGTTCGCGCGCTCGAAGGGATAGTGCTGCTGGGCGTAGGGCATGGAGCCGGACTCGAACCAGCAGTCGAGCACCTCGGGCGTGCGGCGGTAGGTCTTGCCGTTGAGTTCGAAGGTGATCTTGTCGACGTGATGCTTGTGGAGGTCGGTCACTTTCTGGCCGGAGAGCTTTTCCAGCTCGGCGATGGAGCCGACGCAAACCATGTCCTGGCCGTCTTCGGAAATCCACACGGGGATGCAGGAGCCCCAGAAGCGGTTGCGCGAGATGTTCCAGTCCTTGGCCTCCTTGAGCCAGTTGCCGAAGCGCTTCTCGCCGACGGCCTGCGGCACCCAATGGACGGTGTCGTTGTTGGCCGCGAGCTTGCCGTGCAGGTCCTCGACGCGCACGTACCACGCCTCGATGGCGCGATAGATGAGCGGGGTGTCGGTGCGCGGGCAGAACGGATACGAGTGCACCAGCGTGGACTGGTGGATGAGCTTCCCGGCGTCCTTGAGGGACCGGATGATCTGCTTGTCGGCGTCCTTGCAGAAGATGCCGTGGTATTCGGGGACGGACTCGGTGAAGGCGCAGACGTCGTCGAGGTAATCGCGCAGGGGGATGCCGGCGGCCTTGCAGACGCGGAAGTCGTCCTCGCCGAACGCGGGGGCGATGTGCACGAAGCCCGTGCCGTCACCGGTGCTGACGAAGCCGTCGTTCAGGATGCGGAAGGCGCCAGGGGTGTCGGCGAAGTTCGGGAAGATCGGCTCGTAGGCCAGGCCGAGGAGGTCGGCGCCCTTCCACGTCGCGAGCTTCGTGAATTGCTCGGGTTTCTTGTAATAGGCCGCGAGGCGCGCTTCCGCGAGCACGTAGAGCGTGCCGTCGGCGGTGTCGCGCACGGCAACATAATCGATGTCCGGCCCGGCGCAGATAGCGAGGTTGCCATAGAGCGTCCAAGGGGTGGTGGTCCAGATGAGGGCATAGACCGGCGCGCCTTGGGCGTCGAGGCCCTGCGGCGGCGCGGCGAGCTTGACGCGCACGGTGATGGAGGGGTCCTGCACGTCCTGGTAGTTGCTGCCCGCCTCGAAGTTGGAGAGGGGGGTGTTGAGTTTCCACGAATAGGGCATGATGCGGTGCGACTGGTAGACGCGCCCCTGGTCCCAGAGCTGCTTGAACACCCACCAGATGGACTCCATGAAGGTGACGTCCATCGTCTTGTAGTCGTTGTCGAAGTCGACCCAGCGGCCCATGCGGGTGACGGTCTTGCGCCATTCCTCCACATAGGTCAGCACCATGGAGCGGCAGGTCTCGTTGAAGACATCCACGCCCTTGGCCACGATGTCCGCCGCGCCGGAGAGGCCCAGCTTCTCCTGCGCGAGCGCCTCGATCGGCAGCCCATGGCAGTCCCAGCCGAAGCGGCGCTCGACGAAGTGGCCGCGCATGGTCTGGTAGCGCGGGGCGATGTCCTTGATGGTACCGGCGAGCAGATGGCCGTAGTGCGGCAGGCCGGTGGCGAAGGGGGGGCCGTCGTAGAAGATGTATTCCTTGGCGCCGCGGTGGTTCTCGATGGATTTCTGGAACGTGCCGTCCTCCGCCCAGAAGCGGAGGATTTCCTCTTCCATCTGCGGGAACGACAACTTGCTGGAGACGAGCTTGAGCATGGGTTTTCCTTGGGTGCCAAAATCAGCCGCACATTGAACGGCGGCAGGGGGGATTTGTCAAGGAGGCAGGGGGGCACAGTTTGGTCCGAAACCGTGAACCGCTGAACCCTTGAACCGTGAACCCTTTTCCGCTCCTACGAGCCTTTTGCACAACTCCAGTCGGACGACACGGAGGTTGTCCCTCCAAGACCGAAAACAGGCCATGGGGAACTTCTGGAGGGGCGGACTCCGTCCCGACCGTATGGGCTGTAGTTGTGCAAGTGGCTCCTACATCTGGAAAGCGGCCAGTTTCCGGAGGCGGGCGATGATGGGCAGGTGCTGGGTGCAACGGGATTCGCACAGGCCGCATTCGACGCATTCGGCGGCCTTGGCGGGGGTCATGTCCCAATGGTATTTGTAGCGGGCGCGGATGTCGTCGTCGGAGGACTTGAGTTGCATCAGGTTGTGGATGTCCATGAAGCGGGGGATGGGAATGCCCTGCGGGCAGGGCAGGCAATAGCCGCAGCCGGTGCACATCTCGTTGAAATCCTTCTGGATGGCGGCGCGAATTTCTTCGAGGCGGGGAAGGGAGTGGGGCGTGAAGTCTTCCATGGCGCCGACGGCGGCGGCGACGTGGGCCTCGGAGCTGAACCCGACGAGGGCGGTGGTGATGCCGGGATCGGAGACGAGGAAACGCAGGGCGGCGGCGACGACATCGGGATCGCCGGGGGCGCGGATGAAGGCGAAGGCGTCGGGATGCTGCGGGATGAGGCCGCCGCCGAGGGGGTTCATGGCGACGACGCCCTTCTCCAGTCGGCGGGCCGCCTCGACGCCTTGCCGGCGGTAAGGAAAATTGATGGCGCAATAGCCGAGGGTGACGCCTTCGATCTCGGGATGTTCGGCGAGCAGCTGCGCGATCGCGGGCCCGTCCATGTGGGTGGAGACGCAGACATGGCCGATGAGCCCTTCTTCCTTGGCTTTCAGGGCTTCCCGGAGGGCGCCGCCGGCGACGCGGGATTTCCAGTCGGCAGGATCCATGACGCACCAGAGATGGAAGAAGGTGATCTGCGGGAGGCCGAGGCGGGCGAGGGATTTCTCCAGGCCGCGGCGGAAATCGGAGGCGGCGGGCCGGGAGCATTTGGAGGAGGTGTAGAGGGGGAGGGAAGAGGCGGGCATGGAGCGGAGCGCTTCGCCGAAGATGGCCTCGCTCTGGTCGTCGCAATAGAAAGGGGCGGTGTCGAAATAGGTGATGCCGGCGCGGCGGGCGGCGTGCAGGAGGGCGACGCCGGCATCGTGGTTTCGGGGGTCGGGCAGGCGCATGCCGCCGAACCCGATCGCGGACAACTGCTTGCCGGTTTGGCCATAAGATTTGTACCGCACGGAAAAATCTCCTTAGGTGCTTGACGATAGCGCGGTTGGAGGGATATAAACAAGCCATGAATCTGCAGCAGCGTTCATCGTGTGGACATCCGGTTTCCGGGGAGATGGATACGAGTATGAGAACACGCAAGGGTACAGGCCTCGTCGCCGGGCTGTTGAGTTTCATCGTCGCGGGAATGGCGTGGGCGGGAGTCGACGAAGATTTCGAATTTGCTTCCGGACTGGTTTCCTTCACGCCGTCGTTCCCCGAGTTCGCCCAGAAGGTGGTGGACGAGGTGCTGGCGAAGGATCCGAGCCAGAAGGACCGCAGCAAGATCATCCAGGCGGAGATCCTGATCAAGCGCCGTCAGTTCGCGGAGGCGGAGGCGCTGATCAACGAGATGGGCCTCTCCAATCCGAAGTCGCAGGCGATCAGCCTGGCGCTGGCGAAGAATTATTTCGCGATCGGGGAAACCGACAAGGCGCGGACGCTGTACGACGCCTTCTTCAAGCAATACGAGACGCAGAAGCCGACGGACAAGGACGTGGCGCGCTTCTATCGCGACGCCGCGTTTCAATATGCCCAGATGAAGGAGATGATCGGCGACCATGTGGCCTCGGCGGCGGCTTTCCAGCGGGTGGAGGACATCGTCGAGTCCAAGGAGCAAAAGCGGTCCATGATGCTCTTCCGCGCGCAGGCGCTGGTCAAGGCGGCGGAGCAGAAGGGCGGGGACGAGAAGAACAAGCTGCTGGACGATGCGAAGAAGGTGTGCGAGGCGCTGCAATGGGGCGGGCTGGACCTGCAGTTCGTGGATTCCATCGTCATCATGGCCAACATCGAGTTGGCGCGGGGCAATTCGGCGGGGGCCAAGAAGACGTTGATGCAGTACATGGACATCATCAAGCCGATCGACGAGACGATCAAGGCGGAAGGCCTGCCGATGCGGGAGAGTCCGATGGCCGGCGCCCGCTCGCTGCTGGGCCGGCTGCTGAAGGAAGAGGCCGACGGGCTGGCCGGGCAGCCGGGCAAGGAGAGCGAGGCCATCGCAGCCTACAGCGGGGCGCTCGGCGAATACTACAATGTCTTCGTCAAATACGGCGACAGTCCGTGGGGGCCGACGGCCGGGCTGGAGTCCAAGGCCATCAAGGAAATCCTGGAAGCCAAGTATGGCAAGGTGGTGAAGATCGATCTGCCGCCGGAGTTGGCCAACGCGGCGGCGGGCACGGAATTCCGGATGGCCGACAATCTTTTCCTGCAGAAGAAGTACGCCGAAGCGGCGGCGGAATACTTGCGCGTGCTGGCGCAGTTCCCGGAGGCGGGCGAGTTGTCGGTGGGCGCGCTGGGCAATCTGGTGCAGTGCTACATGAACCTGAATGATTCGCTCTACGCGAAGATGACGGCCAACTACCTGGGCGAACGCTTCGCCAAGAAGAGCGACATTCCCGCCAAGGCGCTGGCCTCGGTGGCTCAGCTCTACAACAAGGCGGGAAACGCCGAGATGTCCCTGTACATGTTCGACCGCTACCTGGCCTATTGCCCGACGGATCCGAATGCGGGCAAGATCCTGTTCTATCTGGCCGCCAAGGCGGAGCAGGATGGCAAGCAGGATCTGGCGGACGCCTATCTGGCCAAGATCATCACGGATTACCCAGAGGATCTGAACTATCCCAAGGCGCTGAGCAAGCGCGCGTGGAAATCCTATATGGACAAGGATTATGCGGGCGCCATCCCCGGGATGACGCTCTACATCGCGGAGTCCGTGGCCAGCCCCACGCGGGCGCAGGCGATGTTCGCCCTGGGCGACAGCCTCCGCCGCACGGACAAGATGACCGATGCCGTCCGCCAATTCGACGCCTTGGTCAAGGCGATTTCGCCCGCGAACAACCCCTATGGCCGGTCCGTCGAGGACATCAAACGGAACGAAGCGCTGCTGGAACAGACCCGGTTCTATCTCGCCTTCAGCCTGAGCCGCCTGCCGAGCGACGGCACCCGCCGGGCCGCCATCGCGAAGATCGACGAATTCCTGGGCTTGTATCCGCAGTCGGCCTTGGCGGCGAAGGCGCTCAACCTGAAGGGGTCCCTCCAGATGGCGATGAAGGATCCGGGGGCGAACGAGACCTTCGCGCGGCTGGCGCGGGACTATCCTTCCACGGACGAAGGCAAGAGCGCCCAGTATGCGCGCATCAACGGCGCGCTGGAACTGGGCCAGTTCGACCAGGCCCAGGCGGCGCTCGCCGCCATGCTGGCGAGCCCGGCGAGCTATTCCGTGGAGGAATTCGCGCGCGTCGGACAGGCCATGCTCGACAAGGCCCAGTGGAACGAGACCATCCAGGCTTTCGGGCAGGTCGTCGGCAAGACGGAGAACCGCCCGCTGCTGGAGCGCGCGCTCTACGGCATCGGCGCGGCCAAGTACGAGCTGGGCGATTCCGCCGGCGCGGTGGAATCGCTCAACGACCTGATGACCCGTTGGCCCAACTCCGGATTGTTCTACCAAGCCAAGTTCAAGCTCGCCAGCGCCAACCTGAAGCTGAACCAGATCGCCGCCGCGAAGATCGCGCTCAACGACGTGTTCAAGTATGCCCGCGAAGCCGAGCTGGTCAACGACGCCAGCTTGCTTTACGCCCAGGTGCTCCTGCAGGACGGCGACCAGATCGGCGCGCTGGCGACCTACAAGCGCCTGGAATATTTCAGCAGCCAGAACATGAAGACCGAAAAGGAGCGCGCCCAGATCGAAACGGCCATCCTGGCCGGCATCGAGCTGGCCACGGAGATGGGGCGGTTCGCCGATGTGCTGGAAAGCTGCGACCGCTATCTGCAGCTCTATCCCACCAGCCCGAAGATCAACGACATCCGCCAGAAACGCACCACGGCCACCCTGCAGGTCGCCGCGGACGTGGCGGTTCCGGCCGCGCCGGCGGCCCCCGTTTCACCCGCCGGAACCACGCCTTAATTTGGAAAAGGGAGAAGAAAAGCCATGAAGACAAATAAACTCATCCTGATCGGTCTGGCCGCAGCCTGTGTCGCCGGGACGGCCCTGGCGGCTCCCTATGTGATGATGCCCAACGGAAGCCGGGTGGACGGCACGGCCATCCGCGCCCTCTCGACCGGGGACATCAACCTGACCACCGACGTGGGCGTGCGCACCTTCCCCAAGGGCAGCTACCTGAAGGCCGTCGCCGACAAGCCGGCGGAGTACGACCAGGCTGTCGCCGCGCGCAACGCCAAGAAATACGACGACGCGGTCAAGCTGCTGGAAGGCGTCGTGGTGCGCTTCCGCTATCTCGGATGGGATGTGGAGGCCTCGAAGCTGCTGGCGCAGGTCCTGCTGGAGAAGGGCGACGCGGAGGGCGCCGTGCAGGCCTATGAGAAGCTCTTCCTCGTGTCGCCCGAGGCCAGGCAGAATGCCGACGTGGCCTGGGGCCTGCGCCGCGCCATGCTGCAGGCGAAACAGTATCCCGCGTTGCTCCGCCAGCTCGACGCGGTGGCCGCCTCGGGAAGCCGGCCCGACGCCGCCCGGGCCCAGACCATGCGGGGCGACATCCAGCTGGCCCAGAACAATCTCGAGCTGGCCGCGATGGATTACCTGCGCACCGCCATCCTCTTCCAAGACGTGAAGGATGTCGCGATCCAAGGCGAGGCCCACTTCAAGGCCGCTTCCGCCCTCGAGCAGATGCGCGAGCCGCGCGCGAAGGATTTGTACAAGAAAGTGGTCTCGGAATACGGGGCGTCCCCCTATGCCGCGCAGGCCAAAGGCAAGATCTAGGGCGGAACCGGTTTAAAAAACGAGCAAGGAGAAATATCATGTCCAAGAAATCTCGGTTGGTGGTGTGGATGGTGTGGATGGCGGCCTTGGTGCTGCTGCCGGGCGTCGCTTTGGCGCAAGAGGGGGCGGCCGCCGCGGGCGGCGCGGGCGAGTTGGTGATGGACCAGGCGACGGCGGCCTCGTCGGCCAGCGACGGCGGCGGAATGGGCCTGTGGTCCGTCATCGCCGGTTCCGGTTGGCTGGGCATCGTCCTCTGGATGGCCTTGCTGGGCTGCTCCGTGGCCGCCGCATGGCTGGCCATCGACTTCTTCATCACCGTCAATCCCAAGAAGATCATTCCGGATTCGCTGGTGAACGATGTCCGCGAGGCGATGGAGCAGGGCGACGTGATGAAGGCGCTGCAGCGCTGCGAGCAGGATCAAGGCTCGCTGTCGTCGATCCTGATGGCCGGATTCCGCAACGTGAAGGAAGGGTTCGAAGTGATCCAGGAGCAGGTCGGGTCGGCGGCCGATCTGGAGAGCGAAAAGTTGATGCAGCGCGTGTCCTACCTGAACATGTGCGGCAGCATCGCCCCGATGCTCGGGCTGCTCGGCACGGTGCAAGGCATGATCATGGCGTTCGCCAACCTGGCCAACACGCAGGCGGGCGCGGCCCAGCAATCCATGCTGGCCACGAACATCGCCCAAGCCCTCTGGACCACGGCGGCGGGCCTCTGCGTGGCCATCCCGGCCGTCTCGCTCTACACCTACTTCAAGAACCGCCTCTCCCGCATCATCCTGAGCATGGAAGGCCTCACGATGGACCTGATCAAGGCCCTGCGGAACGTGGAAGTGGTGGAAGAATAGCCTTCGCCTCCCCCGAAGAGTCGACCATGAGAAAAAACAAGTTTCCAGATGCCCAGCTGGACATGACGCCGATGATCGACGTCGTGTTCCAGCTGATCATCTTCTTCGTCGTCACGGTGGATCTGCAAACCAAGGCCGTCGACACCAAGATCCGCTTGGCGATGTCGCCGAACGGGCCGGTCGAGGAGCAGAAAGACCCGCGGACGGTGGTGGTGGACGTGGATGCCGACGGCGACATCTCCATCATGCGCACCCGCCTGAGCGAAGGGCAGCTGTTCAACATCCTGAACAAAGCCCGGAACGAGTCGGGACAGAGCACGCCCATCGTGATCCGCGGCGACTTCCAGGCGAAGCACGAGGCGGTCAAGCGGGTGATGGACGTCTGCGGCAAGGCGGGCCTCTGGAAGATCCGCTTCGCCGCCCTCAAGGAAAAAGCGACGCCCCCCTCCTAAAGAAAAGGGAATTCCATGGCTAGACAACGGAAAAAACCTGAAATGGCGGCCGGGCAGCTCGAAATGACGCCCATGATCGACGTGGTGTTTCAGCTGCTGATCTACTTCATCGTGACGATCAAGCCGGTGGATGTGGTCAGCAACCTGGATGTGTTCCGGCCGGCGCCGGACAGCAAGGCGGATCCAAGCGACAAGCCCCCGCAGCTGATCCGGGTCGGCGTGTATCAAGATGGCTACACCATCAACGACAATCCGATCTCGCTGGACGGACTGGACACCGCCTTCGCCCGGATGGCCTCCATCGATGCGGGACAGACGGTCATGATCACGGTGTCGGCGGTGTCGGAGCACGGCAAGCTGGTCCGCGCCTTGGATCTGTGCGCGAAGAACGGCCTGAAGAGCCTTTCGGTGGTCAGCGCCTCGAACTAGAATTTGGCACGCTGGGAGAACGGAGAGAGCCATGGATGCATCAATCAGGGCGTTGCATAAAAATGTGATGGAATGGATGGCGGGCCCGACCGGGTCCGTCACCCTCCATGTGGCCATGATTTTGGCCCTGTTGTTCCTGGTGGATTTCTCCACCAAGGAGAAGCAGTCGGAGATCGAAGTCAAGATCGTCGACGTCGACGATCAGCAGCTGGATGAACTGCTCGAAGATCTCAAGCCCCCCGAAGATCTGCCGGAGATGGTGGATACCGTCACGCCGCCGGATGTCAACATGGACATGACTCCGCCCCCGGACGTCCAGGATTTCGCCGCCGCGCCCGTCATGGACACGGTGACCGAGCTGGACATCGCCTCCGACGCGATCAGCCCGATCATCATGAAAGGGCTGGCCCCCGGCCAGATGTCCAACCGCAGCGGCGCGGGCCGCGCGGCCTCCATCGGCGCCTTCGGCGGCCAATGGGGGCAATATGCCGAAGCCGCGGTGCTGCGCGCGCTGGAATGGCTGCGCATCAACCAGAACCCGGAAGGCTCTTGGGGCACGAACGACAAGGAAGCCTATGCGGGGCTGGCCATCCTCACCTACCTGGCGCACGGCGAAACCACCGCATCCGAGAAATATGGCCAGACCGTGGAACGGGCCATCCGCTATCTGGTCGCCCGCCAGAACGAAAAGGGTGAATTTGTTAAAACCGAGGGGGCCGGGGGCGTGTATGCCCATGCCATTGCGACCTACGGCATCAGCGAAGCGTATGGCATGACCCGCATCCCTTCCCTCAAGCCCGTCATGGAAAAAAGCATTCAGTTGCTGCTCAATGGGCAACAAGGCCATGGCGGCTGGGTCATGTATACGTTTGATAAAGGCGAATCCGGCAAGTGGGACGTGTCGCTTTCCGGGTTTTGCATTCAGGCGCTGAAGGCCGCCTACATCGCCGGCGCAGAAAACCCGGGGCTGAAAGCGGCCATGGACAAAGCGGCGGCCTTCTTGATCCAGCGGCAGCGTGAAGACGGCGGATTCCCGTATTCCGCCGCCAATCCAGGCCGCCAGCCCAACATGACCGCCGTCGGGGTCCTCTGCCTGCAACTGCTCGGCTATGGAAATGACCCGGCCACCAAGTCGGGCCTGAGCTTTCTCCGCGATGCGGATTGCAGCTGGCAAAAGCCCGAGCAAGCGCCCATCTATTCCTGGTACTATGTCAGCCAGGCCAAGTTCCACCAAGGGGGGGCGTCATGGACGGGTTGGAACAACAAGTTTGCCCCCACGCTCATTCGGAATCAAAATCCAGATGGCAGTTGGGTCTCGCCCGGCCATGCCTTGCCGGGAGATGGCGTCACCAGGGAATTCCGGGGGGAAGGGATCAACAGCCAGTTGTACGCCACCACCTTGGCCGCGCTGACCTTGCAGGTCTATTACCGCTTCCTGCCGACCTATCAGCCCATCGAAACCAAGACCATCGACCAGAAGTCTGAAACCGATGTGCAGATCGAGATCATGTAGGACATCCGCCTCTGGGCATCCTGCCGCGCGCCTTTCCGGGCGCGCGTTTTTTTTGGCGTTTTTTTGAAAAATTCCGCTGGCCTACGGCCGGGGCGGGGGGTATCCTCACAGTCAAGGAGGCGCGTATGGATTCCTCAATCAAGGCTTTGCACAAAAACATCGCGGAATGGATGGCGGGGCCGACCGGCGCCGTGATCCTCCACGTGTCCCTGATCTTGGCGCTTCTTTTCTTGGTGGATTTTTCCACCACGCCCGACGATCCGACCATCGAGTTCAAATACGTGAAGGCCGATATGCCGCCGCTGGATCCGGATCCCCCCCCGCTCCTGAAGCCGTTGGACAACATTGATCTGCCCCCGGAGATCACGCCTCCCGACGTCAATCTGGCGGATGTCCCGACCCCGCCCGAGACGGTCGATTTCACTCCGCCTTCTCCGGCGGCGGAATTCCCCGCCTTGGCGTTGGATCCCGCCATCAGCGTGGTCATCATCGAGGGCCTTCGTCCAGGAGCCATGGGCGACCGCGTCGGCGATGAAAACCGCAAGCGGGCCGGATTGACCCATGGAGGCGAGTGGGGCGCGGTTGCCGAAGCGGCGGTCCTGCGCGCCCTCGAGTGGCTCCGCGTCAACCAGAATCCGGACGGCTCGTGGGGCACGAGCGACCGGGAGGCCATGGCCGGGCTGGGCATCCTGACCTATCTGGCCCACGGCGAAACCACCGCTTCGGAAAAGTACGGAGAGACGGTCACGCGCGCCATCCAATATCTCGTGGCGCGCCAGAACGAGGCCGGCGAATTCGCCAAGACGGACACCACGGCTGGCACCTATTCGCAGGCCATCTGCGTGTATGCCTTGAGCGAGGCCTATGGCATGACCCGCATCCCCTCGCTCAAGCCCGCGATGGAGAAGGGCGCCGAGGTGCTCATCCAAGGCCAGCAGGCCAACGGCGGATTCGATTATCGCTTCGAAAAAGGCGCGCGCCGCGACACCTCGCTCGGCGGCTGGTGCAGCCAGGCGCTGAAGGCGGCCTTCATCGCCGGCGCGGAGAATCCCCGCCTGAAGACGGCGATGGATCTGGCCGTCGCCGACATGAAGTCCGTCCAGAAGGCGGACGGGAGCTTCTATTACAGCCACGTGGGCGCAAGCCATTCCACCCACGGCATCACGGCCGTGGCCGTGCTCAGCATGCAGCTTCTGGGGCATGGCCGGGAAAAGCCGGTCCAAGGCGGACTCGATTTCCTGCGCGACGCCACTTGCGACTGGAAGAACCCGCCCGATTGGCCGATGTATGCCTGGTACTACATTGCCCAGACCAAGTTCCATCAAGGCGGCGCCAGTTGGACCGGATGGAACAATCGGTTCGCCCCCCAGTTCATCCGCAACCAGAATCCCGACGGCAGCTGGAGTTCCGCCGGGCTTTCGTTGAAGGCGGGGGCCACCGGACGGGAGAACATGCATCCGGTCTATGCCACCACGATGGCCGCGCTGACCCTGCAGGTCTATTACCGGTTCCTGCCGACCTATCAGCCCATCGAGGAGCAGGCCGTCGACCAGAAGTCCGACGACGACGTGAAGGTCCAGATCCTGTAGGACCCCGGAACCCCCGGCCTGCCGCGCGCGCCCTTCCCGGCGCGCGCCGTTTTTTCTCTATTTTTCCGCCGCGCTTTGCTAGAACCCACGTCTATGCCCGGACCGGCCCCCATTCGAGTGCTCCCCGACGCGGTGATCAACCAGATCGCCGCGGGCGAGGTCGTGGAGCGCCCAGCGTCCGTCCTGAAGGAGCTCGTCGAGAATTCCATCGATGCCGGGGCCGCGCGCATCGAGGTGGAGGTGGTGGATGGCGGCCGGCGCCTGGTGCGCGTCCGCGACGACGGCGCCGGGATGGACCGCGACAACGCCTTGCTGTCCATCGAGCGCCATGCGACCAGCAAGCTGCGCGAACTGAAGGATCTCGACACCATCGCCACGATGGGGTTCCGGGGCGAAGCGCTCGCGGCCATCGCGTCCGTCTCGCAGTTTTCGCTCACGACCAACCAGGCCGGGTCGGCGGCGGGCACCGAGATCCTGATCTTCGGCGGCAAGATCCAGGACGTGCGCGACGCGGGCGCTCCCCGCGGCACGGACATCGCCATCCGCAATCTCTTCTTCAACGTGCCCGCCCGCCGCAAGTTCCTGCGGTCCGCCCCGACGGAGTTCACGCACATCCGGCAGGCCTTCCTGCTGGAGGCGCTGGCGAACATCGGCATCGAATTCACGTTGCGGGCGGACGACGAAGACGTGTATCGCCTGCCCGCCGCCGAAAGCCTGCTGGACCGCATCCGCGACCTGTATGGCGCGGAAGTGGCCGGCCATTTGCGGCCCATCCGTTTCGGCAACGGGGTGGTGGAGATTGGCGGCCATGCCGGCATTCCGCCGTACAGCCGCATGGACCGAGAACTGCAGGTCGTCTTCATCAATGGCCGCCCGTCGGGATCGCCCGTCGTCAATTTCGCCATCCAGAGCGCCTATCGCGACGTGCTGCAGGGCGGCCGCTATGCGCCGCTCTTCCTGCACGTGAATCTGCCGCCCGACTTGGTGGATGTGAACGTCCATCCCGCCAAGAAGGAGGTCCGGTTCCGCCGGCCCACCGAAGTGCGCGATGTCATCATCGAAGCCATCCGGCTGGCGGTCGCCGGCCCCGAACTGCCCCGCGGCAAGCGCGACGACTTTCCGCGCGAATCCTCCCGCCCGCATGTGTATCTGCCGACCTCCGCCCCGATGGCCGCCCCTGCGCCGGCCGATGCGGCGGCGCCTTCCGCGCCGGCGCCCGTGGCCATGACGCAGCCCAATCTGGACTGGACGCCGCCGCCCGTGCCGGTCGCGGGCGAGACCGCCGTCCGCGCCGCGCCGTGGGCGGAATACCGCCTCATGGGGCGCGTCGGCGGGCTGTATGTCGTCTTGGAAACCGCCGAGGGGCTCGTGCTGATGGATTCCCGCTCCGCGCATGAGCGCGTCATCTACGAGCGGCTGCTCGGCGCGCTGGAGAAGGGGAGCGTGCCGTCGCAGGGGCTGTTGCCGCCCGCGACCGTGCCGGTCACCCCCGCGCAGGGGAACGCCCTGCGCCAGCATCTCGATCTGCTCAAGCGCATGGGATTCGGCGTGGCCGAGTTCGGCGCGGACACCTTCCTCGTGGACGCCTTGCCGGTCTGGGTGGCGGACGTGGCCGCCGGCACGCTCCTGTCCGATCTCGCCGACGGCCTGATGCAGGGCGGCAAGACGGCGGCCCAGGATTGGGCGCAGCCGCTGATCGCCTCCATCGCCGGGCGGCAGGCCGTCGGCCTCCAGCGCGAGCTGACCGACGCCGAGCTCAACGCCCTCATCCGCGACCTGGCCCGCACCGAGATGCCCTACACCTCGCCGCGCGGCAAGCCCACCGTCATTTTGCTCAGCCATCGGGAGCTGAACCGCAAATTCGGACGGGAGTGATGGACAAGACCCCGAAATCGATGCGCCTCCACATCGGCCTGTTCGGCCGGACCAACGCGGGGAAATCCACGTTCTTGAATCTGGTGGCGGGGCAGGACGTGGCCATCGTTTCGCCCCAGGCGGGCACCACGACCGATCCGGTGGAGAAGACGATGGAACTGCTGCCCGTCGGACCGGTGGTCTTCACGGACACCGGCGGGGTGGACGACGCCTCCGCGCTCGGCGACCAGCGGCGCGGAAAAATGATGGCCGCGCTGCGCCGCATGGACGTGGCCGTGCTGATGGTGGAGCCCGACGTCTGGACGGAGCACGAGGACCGGCTTCTTCGCGAGATGAAGTCCGGCGCCCGTCCCTTCTTGGTCGTGGTGGGCAAGACGGATCTGCGGACGCCTTCGCCGGCCTTCCTCGCGCGGCTGAAAGCGGTGTCGCCGCACGTGATCGAATCGACGGCGGTCCCCGGACAGCGGGACCGCGTGGTGAACGCCTTCAAGGCCGCGCTCGGGCAGCTGATGCCGGAAGGTTCGCTGCAGACGCCGGATTTCTTCGGCGGGGCGGTGCCGCCCGGCGGGATGGCGCTGCTGATCATTCCGGTGGACAAGGAGGCGCCCAAGGGGCGCCTGATCCTGCCCCAGGCGCAGGCGGTCCGCGCCGCGCTCGACGGCGGCGCCGTCGCGGTGGTGGCGCGGGAAACCGAATATCTCGCGGCCCTGGCCCGGCTGTCCGCTCCGCCGGATCTGGTGGTCTGCGATTCGCAGGTCGTCGACCGCATGGTGGCCGAGACGCCTCCGGACGTGCGTTGCACGACCTTTTCAATCCTGCTCGCGCGGCTGAAGGGCGACCTGCCCGCGATGGTGAAGGCCGCGCGGGGAATCGACGAGCTGCGGGACGGCGACCGGATCCTGATCGGCGAGGCTTGTTCGCATCATGCGAACGAGGACGACATCGGCCGCCAGAAGATCCCGCGCTGGCTGAGGGAAAAGACCGGCAAGGCGTTGCAGATCGACGTGAGGGCCGGGCGCGATTGGCCGGCGGATCTGGAGCAGTACCAGCTCGTGATCCACTGCGGCGCCTGCATGCTGAACCGCCGCGAGATGCTCCACCGCCTGCAGACCGCTGCGGCGCGCGGCGTGCCCATGACCAACTACGGCGTCGCCATCTCCCACCTGAAGGGCGTCCTGCCGCGCGTCCTCGAACCCTTCCCCGACGCGGCCGCCGCGCTGGACCCCTGAGGATTCCATGCCGGACGTCGCCGATCGCGCGGTTTTCCACGGTGTGGAAAAAAGTTTTCCACGGTGTGGAAAAAACGGGCCGGTTTTTCCACGCAATGGAAAACTTTTTTCGGTTTTTTCCACGCAATGGAAAAAAAGTTTCCACACTGTGGAAAACTTCCGCCGCCGGCTCCTGCGGCCGCCAACCGCAGGGGGGGCGGTGTGGCTCGCGCTGGCCGCGATGGGCCTGGGACTGGTCGCGGCTGCCGGGGCGGCCGCGCCGACGGGTGCGGAGCCCACGCTCGAGCTCGACAAGAAAGTTTATGTCCTGGGCGAAGCCATCCGGTTCTGGATCGGAGTGGCTCCGAAGGGGAACGAGCCGATTCCGGAGATCGAGGGGAACAGCTGTTTGCTGCATATCACGCGGCCGGATGGAACCCGCTCGGATTCCGCCGTGAGCTGGCCGTCGGATGGCGCGCTCGATCTGGGATGGACCGGCGGACAGGAGCTGCGGGGGGAGGAGATCCAGCTCGGGACCTATTCGCTGTCCTTCGAATTCGCGGGGAAGCGGACGCCGCCGGTCGACCTGGTCGTGCGCGCGCTGCCCGCGCTTCGCGACGTTGCGGCGGAGTTCGTATTCGGCGCGCGAGGGGCGGTGGGGGCCGATGACTCGATTCCGGTCGTGCTGCGCGTGGCGAACCGCACGCCGCAGCTCCTCCGATTCCCCGTGTTTGGGGCGATCGGCACGACGATCTCCCTGCGGATCTACCGGACGGATCCGCCCCGGGGGGAGAGCTTGTTCTATCCGGACGAGTGGCTGCCGGACCCGAAAGCGGTCGCCTGCCCCGATGCAACGGGGTGGCGTCCCTTGGCCCGCACGCCGTTCATCGCCCTGCGGCCGGGGGAGACCTACGATGTGGAGTTGTCGATCCGTCCCGCCGATCGGTTCTGGGGGCCGGGGGAGTACGAGGTGGAGTTCTCCACCACGATTCCGCTGCTGCTGGGCGAGCCGGACGGGGAGTTCGCCGATGTCTGTCCGATCCGCCTGCGCGTGAGCGCGAAAGAGGACTTCACGATGCCGTGAGAGCGCGCGGCGGCGGATTTTGCGCTCGCGGGGCGGGGCGGGGATGTGCTTGAATGATGGCCGAAATGCAGGCGTTGCGCATAGTGGCGGTGGGATTGGCCTGGGCGGGACTGCTGGGCGCGGGGTCCGCGCGCGCCGGGACCGAGACGTTCGACGGCACGGGGTTGAGCAACACATGGGTGGAAGCGGGGTCATTCACGGGGCAGCAGAATGTCGTGTGGACCTTTGCGCATGCCAGCGGCACCCCGACGGTCTATACGAACAACCCGTCCATCACCTTGCAGACGGGGTCTTCCACCAACAAAGGCTGGTTGCTGTCCGGAACGATCACGGGCGGGTGCTCGCAAGTGTCGGCGGCGTTCAAGCAGGTCTTGTCGGCCACCGCGGATTGCGTGGTGTTGGTGAACGGCATCCAGATCGCCAACTACAAGTCTTCCGGCGTGTTGGGCAGCACGCAGGTGGCGGCCTTCGCGGCGTTCGATGCCTCGAACCGGATCCCGTTCACGAACGAGTTCACCCTGATGGTTTCCAACCGCTTGGCATCGAGTGGCCGGATGGCGATCGACGATCTGACGTGGGAGCCGTTCCGGCTGTTCGCGCGGCTGCCGCAGACGAACGCCTACCCGGCCTACGCGGGGAAAGAGTTCGAAGTGGCGGCGACGGTGTACGACATCGGCCAGGCGTGGACGGGAGAATGGAGCATCGCGCCGGCCTTCGCGGGGGGGATGTGGAACGCGGACACGACGAATCTGCTGCTGATTCCCTCCGCGGAGGATGTCGGGAAGACCTTCACGCTTTCATTCGCGGCGACCGATCCGGATGGAACCGGATATGCCCACCGGGCGAGCTGCCCGATGACCGTGCTGGAGGGCCCGAGATGGGTGGACTTCGAGGGGGCGGCCTTCGGATACGACATCGGCGCCGGCCGGGTGACGAACCTCAACGGAATGAATTGGAGATTCCTCAACGTCGCGACCAGCGATTCCACGGACCGGAAGATCGGGGCCACCTCGGCGCGGTTCAAGCATACGACGGCGTTGGCTGCTTCCATGGAAAGCATGGACGCCTTTCCCGGCATCGGAACGGTGTCGTTGAACTTTGCCTGTTATCGGTCGAACCGGGTGGTCACCTTTTCGCTGCAGATCCGCGGCGACGGGGAGGAGTGGGCGGAGGTGCCGAACGGAACCTTCAACGTGGAGGGGCACGACGACATCACCAACAGCGTGTTTTCGGTGGACGTGGGGCGTTCGGACGACGTGTGGATCCGCCTGATCTCGACGGGGAACGCGGAGCAGATCGCCAACATCGACAACGTCCGCGTCCGGCCCGCCAACGAGCTGCTGCCCCGGCTGGTCTTCAGCGGGGAGACGAATGCGCCGGTCGGATGGGAGACCGTGCTGGAGTTCACGCTGCAGAATGCGGAGGCGGTCTTGCGGGAATGGACCTGGTCGATGGTGCCGTCGAACGCGCACGCCGTGTTCACGGCCGATGACCACGGGCCGTTGCGGTTGCGGTTTTCGCCGGTGGATGCCAACGAATGGGACGACTACGAGGTGACCGTGTCGGCGAGCATCCCCGGCGTCGGCGCGGTCGGGGCGACGAGCGTGACGGTCCGCGTGGTTTCTCCGCCGACCTTCGAGCTGGTGCCGCGGGCCACGAACATCGCCGTGCCCGGGATCGTGGACATCAAGACGACCAATGTGGCGCTGCATGGGGGCGGGACCGACTGGGACAACGAGTGGTCCCTCTCGCCGCCGTTTGAAAAGCCTCCTTCCAAGAATCAGCGGAACTGGTACCGGATCGTCGGCGGCACGACCGAGGCCGACGTCGGTCCGCACACGGTGACGGCGGTGCTGACCGATCGGGGCACGGGCGTGACCACCACCAACGAACTCGTGCTGGTCGTGACGGGCGGCGGCGGCGGCGGCCTCACGAACGAGGTGTACGAGATCGTGTCGTGCAGCGCGACGAACGTGGTGGTCAATGGCCGGACCGGGCGGGTGTTCCGGGTGGTGGGGACGACCAACCTGATGCTGTCCCAGTGGTCGTGGCAGGGGCCGCCCGTGACCAACGCCGATGGCGCGGATGTGTGGCTGGACTTGCCGACGGCCAACGAGGAGCGCGTCTTCTTCTATGGCGTCAAGGTGAGCGAAGCGCCTTGAGCGCTTTTCCGGCGGGGAGGGGATCGGGGAACCGCCCGCGGTGGGCGAAATGGTAGGCGGTGGCGGCGAAGACCGCGCCCAGGCCGTCGGCCAGCATGTCCTTCTGCGCATCCCAGATGTCGCCCTGCGAACCGAGGAATTCCGCCCCGGCCACCGGATCGGCTGAAACGGCATAGAGCCATTCGACGATCTCGAAGAGACCGGCCACGGCCAAAATCAGGGCGAGGGCGAACCAGAGGCTGAATCCCCGGTTGGCGCTGAGGCGGCGGCTTTCAATGAACTCGAGGATGGCGTAGGCGTAGAAGCCGACCGAGAAATGGGCGATGCGGTCGAAATGGTTGCGCTCGGCTCCGATCAGGTTGGTGAACCAATCGAAGGGCACTTCCGAAAAGGTGTAATGTCCGCCGATGGTGTGCAGAAAAATGAGCACGGCCATGAAGAGATAGGCGGCGTTGGAAAAGCGGACGCCCTTGAGATACAGCCAGACCAAGGGCGCCACGATGAGCAGCACGGTGACGTTTTCAGCAATCCAAGTGGGGCGCGAAACCGGGCGGATGGCCAGAACGGCGAATTGAATTAGATAGAGCGCGAAAAGCAAAACCGGCAGCTTGTTTCTCATTGGTGGAGGCGAGGGTATCGGATGGGGCGGAGAATTCAAGCGTAAGAGTCGCCGCCCTCTCTCAGGCTTGCGTTTCCTCCAATATCAACAGTTTATAAACTGTTGATATTCAAATATCTTGATTTCGTATATATATTCATTTTATTGATGTATTCTAGATATTTATCGGACATAGTTTACAAATACCGGATATATTGATCATATGCTTGTCGCAATGGGGATCCAGCCGGTTGGGCTGGAGGCGGCAAGAAAAGGATTGGGTCGGACGGGGAATTCTGGCATCCTAGACCGCAGGTTTTATGAGCAATTTGTTTGAACAGCCTCCGGCGGAGACGCCGGAACTTTCCTCCGCCCGCCGTCCCTTGGCGGCGCGGATGCGGCCGCGCACCTTGGAGGAGATCGCGGGGCAAAACCATATGCTGGGCCCGGGCAAGTTGCTGCGCCGGGCGATCGAGGCGGACCGGCTGTCGAGCCTCATCTTGTACGGCCCCCCGGGATGCGGAAAAACCTCGTTGGCGGAGGTGATTGCGCGCACGACGAAGCGGGCGTTCGACCGGTCGAGCGGCGTGCTGTCGAACGTGGCGGGCTTGCGGCAGTCGCTGGAGGCGGCGAAGCAGCGGCGAGCGGTGTCCGGGCGCGAGACGATTTTGTTCATCGACGAGATCCATCGGTTCAACAAGGCCCAGCAGGACGTGCTGCTGCCCTATGTGGAGGAGGGGGCCGTCACCCTCATCGGCGCGACCACGCACAATCCGTTCTTCTTCATCAACAACCCGCTGACTTCGCGCAGTCAGATCTTCCAGTTGGAGCCGCTGGATGCGACGGCGGTGACGGGGTTGCTGCGGCGGGCGTTGACGAGTCCGGAGGGGTTGGGACACCTGAAGATCGCGATGGATGACAATGCGCTGGCGCATCTGGCGGCGGTTTGCGAAGGCGATGGGCGGCGCGCGTTGAACGCGCTGGAGATCGCGGCGTTGACCACCGCGCCCGGGCCGGATGGCGCCATCCACCTCACGCGGGCGGTGACGGAGGAAAGCATCCAGAAGAAGGCGGTGCTGTACGATCACGACGAGGACGGGCACTACGACACCATTTCGGCGTTCATCAAGAGCGTCCGGGGCTCGGATCCGAACGCGGCGCTCTACTGGCTGGCGAAAATGCTCTATGCGGGGGAGGACCCCCGCTTCGTGGCGCGCCGCCTGGTGATCTTGGCCAGCGAGGACATCGGCAACGCGGATCCCCGCGGCCTGAGCGTGGCGGTGGCGGCGCTGGGGGCGGTGGATTTCGTCGGCATGCCCGAGGCCCGGATCGCGCTGGCGCAGGCGACGACCTATCTGGCGACGGCGCCCAAGAGCCATGCCGCCTATATGGGGCTGGAAGCCGCCATGGCCGACGTGAAGGACGGGCGGACCCTGCCCGTGCCGCGCGCCCTGCGCAGCACGGGGTCGAAACGGGCGGCGAAGGAGTTTGGACATCAGGGCTATCAATATGCGCACGAGTTCGAAGGCCATTTCGTGGATCAGGAATATGTGCCGACGGACAAGGTCTATTACCAGCCTTCCGCGGAAGGGTATGAGGAGATCATCCGCAAGCGGATCGAGCACTGGAACAGCCTCCGGAAGGCCTCCCGGCAGAGAAAGCCGCCGGCGCCCCCCCCGACAAAGAATGGCGAGGGGCGAGGATAGGCTTGATTTGCGCAGAAACCACGATATATAGGGAACGAAGCATTTGGCAAAAGGCGGCATGAATATGAAGCGCATGAAACTGGGCATGGCAATGGCATCGGGCATCCTCGCCGGAGTCTTGGCTTGGGCGGCAACCACTTCTCCCGTCCAGGATTCCTATGTGAAGATCGACGCCGCCTCCTTGGTGAGCACTCCCCAGAGCGCATGGGCCCGCGCCATCCTGTTTTCCGATGCGATGGAGACGCTCCCGGCCGGCCGCGTGCAGAGGCTCGACCGCAAGGATTACCTGGCGATGAAACTGAAAAGCGCCGGCACGGTCTGGGTTCCCGAAGAGTTGGCTCCGAAATTCCAAACGCTTCGCGTCGGCGACACCTATTCGTTCGCCGGAACCGTGGATCAGATCTCGCGCCGGTACTACATCATCGTGGACGCCTGCTACCGCATCCAGACCCTGGACAACGTGAACGAGCAGTGGACCGACATGCTGCATGCGCCGGAGCGAGCCCTGAATGCCGCGCCGGACGCGACCGCAGGCGCTTCGATGCAGGCCTTGTTGATCGAAGCGCAGAACCATCTGGTCAAGATGGCGAAAGAAAGCAATCTGAGCGTCGCCCAACTGATCGAGGGGCAAACCGATGGGGGGCAACGCATCGCGGAAATCATCGTGGCGGACGCCTTGCAGGGAGAACTGAAGGAAAAGAACAAGACCGCCGAAGAACTCATGATCGGTTCGGTTCTGGCTTTGCTGCAAAAGCAGGCGGTGTTGGACGAGTCCGCGAAGATCGCTTCTGAAAATGCGGCGCTGCCGGAAACCCTTCCCGATCCGGCGCCCGTGGCGGCCGAAGCGCCACCGGTGGAAGTGGCGGCGGTGGTCGAAGAAGTCGCCATTGAACCCATCGATCCGCCAACGACCGAACCGCCTCCGCCCCCTTCGCTGGAAGAGGAGTTGGCGGCAGCGCCGGACACGGCGGCCGCCGATCCCGAAGTAGCGGTTGTGGAAAAGGCGATTCCCGGGATCGAGCCGGAAACAATGGCCCCGGCCATCGCGGTTGCGGATGCGGAACCGCCGGCACCGGAAATGACGGCGGAACTGCCGGACGGGGCGGGGGGAACCGCCCTCGCGGCACCATCCGAGGACGAACCGAAGGCGGAAAAACCCAAGAAGAGAAAGAAGAAATCCGCAGAGGAGAAGCCGGCCGTCGAAATGGCCGTTCTTCCGGTCCTGGAACCCATGGAAGCGTTTCCGCCGATGGCCGGACCTGCGGAAGCCCCCCCGGCCGAAGCAATCGACCGGCCGTCCGGACCCACGGTGGAAGAGGAAATCGAAGCCCATCGCGCGGCAGAATGGATCTTGCCGGCCGGGGCGGAGCCCGGCGCTGAACCGATTGCCGCGCCGCCGACCAGCATGCTGGTGGTTCCGTTGACGGAGAATCAACAGGAAATGATTCCCCTGGTGAGCGTTCAGCCCACCAAGGCGGAATTGGCTATGATGAAGAAGCAGGCGGCCGTCGAAGAACGCGAGCGCGAATTGGCCGCCAAGAAAGCCGCCGCAGAGGAAGCCGATCGCCAATATGAGGCGGACCGCTTGGCCCGCATCGAGGCCAAGCGGCTGGCGGCCATGGCAAAGAAGGCGGAGAAAGAAGCCCGGTTGGCCGAAATCGTCCGTCAACGGGCCGAAGAACAGCGGGTGCGCGAAGAAGCGGCGGCAAGGAAGGCCGCCGAATGGAAGGCCAAGCAGGAGACGTTGCAAGCGGAAGCCGCCGCAAAAAAGGCGATGGAAGCAGAGGCCAAGCGTCTGGCGCTGGAAGAGAAACAGGCGCTGGAAGCCGTTCGCCAAACGGAAATTCTTGAAAAGCAAGCGGCCGCGGTCCGCGCTATGCGCGAAGAAACGGAAAAACGGTTGGCGGAAATGGCCGCCCGCAAGGAAGCCGCCGAAGCGGCCATGCGTGAATTGGAAGAGCAAAAGGCGGCTTCCCTGAAAAAGCTCCACCAAGAGGCCGAAGCCCAGTCCGCCTTTCAGGCGGCCGAATTGAACGCCCGGATCGCGGCCGAAGAAGCGAGTCGGGCTGAATCCATCCGCATCGCGCAAGAAGTGACCGCGCACGAAAAGACCGCTGGGGAAGATGCCGCGGCGCGCATTGCCGCGGAGAGTGCGGCCCGCAAGGAAGTGGAAGCCAAGCTGAAAAAGCTGGAAGAAGAAGTCCGCGAGATGGAAGCGAAGATGGGCAAGTCCGGCGGAACGAAGCCGACCCCGCCGGAAGCCATCGGGAAAGCCAAGGCAAAGGCCAAGACCGAGAAAGCAACGAAAGAGGCGGTGGATTCCGGCGATCTGCCCGAGTGGATGCAACCGGTGCAGTTCTAGGGGCGGCATCGGCCCCTGCGCGGGATTTCCCGCCGTGTGGAAAATCTGGGATTTGTCATGGCGAGTTTGCACAATGCATATGCGGTCATCATGGCCGGCGGCAAGGGCGAGCGGTTCTGGCCGCTGAGCACGTCTCGCCGTCCCAAGCAGTTGCTGGCGTTGGCGGGCGGCCAGCCGTTGATCCTCCAAGCCGTGGACCGGTTGCAAGGCCTCGTGCCTCCGGAGCGGGTGCTGATCGTGACCAACGAGTCGCTCGTCGCTCCGATCCAAGGGATGCTGGGGGAGGGGAGTCCCGTTGGCGTGTTGGGGGAACCCGTCGGCCGCGATACGGCCGCCGCCATCGCGGCCGGCGCCGCTTGGATCAAGCGCCGTGATCCGCAGGCCGTGTTCTGCGTCATGACCGCCGACCACATCATCGGCGACCTGCCGATCTTCCGCGACACGCTGACCCGTGGATTGGCGCTGTGTGCGGAAAACGATGTCCTGATGACCATCGGCATCGCTCCGTCGGAGCCCAGCAGCGCCTATGGCTACATCGAGGCCGGCGGCCTCTGGAAGCGATCGGGCCACATCGATTTCTTCAAAGCCAAGCGTTTCGTCGAGAAACCTGACGCGGCCACCGCCCGGGACTATCTCGCCACGGGGCGCTACGCATGGAATTCCGGCATGTTCGTCTGGTCGGTCCGGAGCATCCAAAAAGCCTTCGCCGAATTCCACCCGGTCCTTGCCGGAAAGATCGCGGCGTGGGCGGCCTGTCCAGACGATGCGGCGTTCCGGAGGGCGCTGGAATTGGATTTTCCGGCGCTGGAAAAGATCTCGATCGACTATGCGGTGATGGAGAAGGCCGGGAACATCGTGGTTTGCATGGGCGCATTCGCTTGGGATGATGTCGGCTCATGGCCCGCGCTGGAGGCGCATCTTCCCAAGGATGCGGCCGGGAACGCCTCGCTGGGAGATGTGGAAGCCTTTGACAGCGCCAGCAACATCGTGGTCAGCGAAGGGCGTCTCACGGCGCTGGTGGGAGTGAAGGATCTGGTCGTGGTGCAGGCCGATGGAGTGACGCTGGTATGCGATAAATCCCGTTCGCAGGAAATCAAGTCCTTGCTGTCGAACCTTCGCGCCCAGAAAAGCCGGGACGCGATACTTTAAAAACAGACCCCAACCCAACAGGAGAAGAGCAATGAAATATCTATGCACCGTGTGCGGCTATGTGTATGACCCGGCCGCCGGAGATCCCGACAGCGGCATCGCGCCCGGCACCACATTCGAAGACATTCCGGATTCCTGGGTCTGTCCTGTTTGCGGCGTGGGCAAGGATTCGTTCGTGCCTCAAGATTGACGATCCCGCCACTCGGTTTCCGCCCGATTCCGCATCTTGCGGAATCGGGCTTTCTGTTGTCACGACAACACCATTATGTGAATTTCGGCGCATCAAGGAATCCGCCAAAATATCGGGGAAGGGCCGCATCGGGAATGTGTAAAAAATGAACCGCAAGACGAAGCTCGACCGGGGAAAGCACGAATGGCGCCCAGCCAACAGTGCACGGACGATTGAACGAGACGGGAATCAAATAACGCCAGGATGTATTCCAAAGGGAATACTGGAGGAGGATGCGGCCGCAGTGAAAGATTAAACGGGCGTCGATGCTTTTCCCGTTGAACCGTTCGAGCCACAAGGGGGCAAGCCTGAAGGCAGCGGATGAAATCCAGAAGGAAAGATTTTTGTCTATCGAGGGAATGAAGACACGGTCGGCCAAAACGGACGCGCTCAAGAGAACGGAACATTCAGGTCCAGAGGTTTTTGGGGAAGCGCATTCAAACAGTGGCGACCGGCCGCAACGCGGAGCGCCGTTGTTTCAAATCCGACGGGAAAACGACAAGGCGGCGGAACCATAGGGGAACACAACCGGGGAGGACGCAGATCAGAACAGCGGATTACGGCAGTGGAATTCGACAGGCGTCCACGGGGGGGGGGCCGGCGAAAATCACCGGCCTCTTGATTTCAGGCCGCCTTGCCGCACCGCAAGCAACGTCGCATAATACATATTATGTTGCGTATGTCGCGCATATGGCATCTATATGTGGGGTGGCTTTTCAGGCCGCTGGCATTTTGGACCCGACGATAACTTTGTGCACAAGTCTGTGGATCGTGTGGATGATTGGGTGCGCAGATTGGCGTTCGACGTTTCCGCCGGACCTATTCTTGTATCTCCGTCTACGCCATCCGGCCAGATTGGGTTTTACTGTGGCCGGTCCCGTGGGGCCGTCGTTTGCCTGACTCTCCCTCGCCAAGGCTTGGCAAGTCCGCGCCCGGGTGCACCTACAACAAACTCTCAAATGCTCTGGCCGCTTTCAGATCGTCAGCAGCCATTCCGCGATGGCCCCCCCGGCCTGGTGCCAAGCCGCCTCGCGCGGTCGAAAGCCGACCATTGCCCGGCCCGTGATCCCGGCGCTGACCTTAGGGCTGTTGGATGATCGGGAAACCGCAGATGCCGATGTTGACAGCGGGGCATTTGACAAACCAGAGAGCGACCGCCTCAAGATTTGAAACCACCGGGGACGCCTTGGCCCCCGGGTGACGGATGCGCACCGGAGGCGTTCAGTTGATTTTCAGGAGCGCCCCCCCTCCCCTGCTCACCCTGGACCAGGAAACGGACGACCTAGGGTTCCATGCGGCGCGTTGGCAAATCGTAGAAGTTTTGGGCATCGTAGCGCCACGTCCACGTATTGCCGACGCCCCCGTTTTTCGAAATGATCACCAGCATGTCGTTCGGGGCGAAGAATCCGGGCGGCACCTCTTCATCGGTTGTCATGAAGCGCCAGATGTGGCTGGCGTCGCAATAGAGGGTGCTCCCGTTCCGAACGGTCTTGGTACTCGTGTTTATGGTGTAGAGTTGATCGCTGGCATCCCGGTTCCCGCACACAAAACCGGATTCGAGAAGTTGCATTTCGCCGGGATGGGCTGAAACCGGCAGGCGCAGCGCCGCCACGTTGTACATCCGCACTTCGGGAGCAATGACATTCGTGCGTCCGCCGCCGGATCCATAGGAAGCCGCCTGGCCCGTGTGGATCACCTGGCTGAATTGGTTGGTCGGAACCTGCATGATGGGCGACCAGATCATCGCCGGGAGCACGAGATCCAGATTGGCATCCATGGCGTTGGTGCGGACATAGATCTCGGGCAATGGATCCGGCAAGGTGATGGAAAAGCCCCGGCTGAAGAAGTTGGAAGGCTGAAGCACATCGGTGACATCGTCCCCTCCGATCCGCATCCATCGGCCTTGCGTGCTCAGGAAATACTGCTCGGTGGAGAAGGCATTGGTGCCCGGGTTGTAGAACTCCAACACGGTGGATCCGGAATCCGGCATGGCGCTGGCGCCCCCCGGGAAGGTCTCCACGCCGCCGAAGACGGCGTTGAAGGTGTTGGTGTAGGGCGTGCCGTGCAAGGCCACGAAGTTGGGGCCGCTCGAGAGGACCACGTTGTGCATGGAATAGATTTCCTCGCTGGCCACCCGGCGCTGGACGAGTCCCAGCGCATTGGTGGCGCGCCAGCGGTCCTTGTAGGACGCGCGATAGAACCGCAGCTGCCCTCTGGATTTCATCTGTCCGCCATCATCGACGAACCAGTTGGAACGGACCGTGTCCACCAACTGCCACTGGTTGTTGCTGCTTTCCTGGAAACGGGCGGAATCCCAGGCGATCAGATCATAGTCTTTTGAAACGGCGGTATAGATCCCCTGTTCATTGGTGGGTCCCGAGGCGATCCAATGAAGCGCCGCGGCGGTCGGCGTGTTGGTGTTGTCGAGCCGGGCCTCGGGGAAAGCGGCCTTGGCGACGGATTTGTCGATGGTCTCGCCGCGGATGAGGGCGAACCGGATGGTGTTGTTGGTGGACCAGCTTTGGACCCCGGCGTTCCCGATGTTGCCCGCCTTGTCCACGCTCACGACCACCACCACGTAATCTTGATCGTACTCCAGATCGTAGAGGCGGACGGCCGGCGTCGCCAAGTTGGTCAAGGCCAGATAATTCGATTGATAGCTTGGCGCGGAGGGATCGGCGATCGGGGTGTCCGGATTGACCTGATTCCACGAACGATACGCGCCGTTGGCGACGAAGGTCTTGTAGATGTAGCCATTGGTGGACGTGGGATCATCGTTGAACGGGACCAACTGAGGATCATAGGTTCCGCAATAGAGTTTGTAGGTATGCCATTTGGAGAGGATATCGATGTCGCCGGGGTTCTTGGTGGGATGGACGGGGTCGCCGGGGTCGTCGGGGCCGATGCCGTTGGTGCTCCATTGCAGGTCGAATTGCGTGGTGGGATCATCCACGGTTTCGGTGGAAGCGCCGGTTCCGCCGAGGGGCATGTTCACCGGCGTGGGCGGCGTCATGTCGAACGGGATGTAGAAATACTTGGTCAACCCCGCGAGCCGATCCCCGCCCCGGTTGTAATCGGCATCCACCGCGAAGATATATTGAGGCACCAATCCCTGGTTTTCGGCCCCCGCGCGGAAGCGCATGGAAGACCGATTCGTGCCGATGTCCACCGAAAGGCGCAAGAGATCCCAGAAGGTTTCTCCGCCTTCGGCCGTCAAGGAAACCTTCAGGAATTCGATGGTCGAATCGCCGAGATCCTGCGCCGGCAGCGAGAAGGAGGTCCAGTCCTCCGCCAGGCCCGGCGAAAGAGTGGCCGTGCCCACCGGATTCAGCAAGTCGTTGGTGGAATAAGCGGCGATCGTCACTCCGGCCGGCCCGCCGCGATACCACCCGGACATCTCCACGCGCGGGATCACGCCGGATTCATTCCGGAATTCGAAAATCTGGTAGGCCACGCCGCCGGGCGACTGGCGAAGGCTGTTGGTCCCCTCGAACACCCGCGTGAAATCATCGGCCTTGGTCTGGTAGAAACAATTGGAGTCCAGTTTCCAATCGCCGCCGTCCGCGATGATTTCAAATCCATAGTTGGCCAGCGCGCCGTTGGTCGTGACCACCGGGAACGGACGCCCGAGGCCTCCCCGGTTCGAAGCGCTCAGCACATTGACCGGATCGGGCGAGACCCGGTATTCGCCGATGCCGCGGACGTCGCGCTGGATGGACCGGATGGAGTACCCCGGATCCTGATCGCTGGCCAGCGGGTCGAAAGTGACGATGAATTCCGGCGTATTGGTCCACACGACGCCCAAGCGGTTTGGGACTTCTTCCGGCACGGGGTCATCGTTCACGCACACATAGCCGAGCGAGGTGGGCAGCATGATGTCGTTGTCGACCGCGGAAATGCGCATCGGCTCGCTGGGCAGGAGCACATATGGCGCATAGAGATCGTCGAAGAAAGCGGCGGTGTTGGTGCCGACGGCGGCATTGCCGTGGTTCCAATAGCATCCGGCATAGGGCAGGGCGCGATGCAGATGGAAGGTGTTGGTCACTTGCGCAACCAGATGGCTTTCCGTGATATCATCCAGCGGATTGCCAAACGCGCCGATGCCGGAGCCGGAGAGTTCTCGGACATACAGGCGCCAGATGCCCGTTGCCGCTTCCAGATCCACCTGCACGGCCACGGAGGCGGTCGCCGAACTCAGGGGAGCGGACGCGCCGAGGGCGGTCAGGTCGGAATCCAGATCCAGCCCGCCGGTGAAGGACGCCAGCGTGACTTCGCTGTTGCGGATGCGGACGGCATAGCCGTTGCCCGTTCCCGAAACCCACCCGGCGGAATCCGCGCCCAGCACGAAAGCGGCGCCATACGCGCCGGGCGCAAAGCCCAGTTGGTTGGTGCGGCCCGAGTAGAAATTGAAGGCCCAGGTCATCGTGCCGGCATTGTTGGTCAGCACGGGGGCATAGCGGGCGGAGAGGTCGCGGACCACCGAGATCCGCCCGTTGGTTCCGCCGGTTCCGCCGGGGCCATAGAGCTGAAGCACCCGGTTCCGGATTTGAACGTTGCCGCCGACCGGGCCCGTGAGATTCGAAAGCCAGCCCTCGCCAATGTTGTCGGCCACGTCGGCGCGGCTGAACGTGTCCAGCGTCATCGGCACGGCCGATCCGGCCGAGATGGAAGTGAAGTGGGTTTCCTCGGTCAACCAGATGCCGTTGGAGCTTGCCGCCGTCACCCGCGCGGTATAGGTCCCCAGCACGGCGGGGAAAAAGCGGGGAATGGTGGTCAAAAACTCCTGGCAATCCCGTCCGCCCAAGGACATCGGCCCGATGTCGGAAAAGGCGGCGTTGCTCAACGCCAGATTGCCATCCGGATAGATCAGGTCGAACGAGGCGCCTTCCAATGTCATGCCGGAGGCATGATACAAGGTGAAGCTGGCCGTGGCCATCCCCCCCCCCAGCGAGCGATCGGTCACTTCGTTGGTGAGGGCGAAGGAATCGGTCGCCCAGAAATTCAGCAATTCAGGCACTTGCGCGTCGGGGTCGAAGCACGCGCCCCTCACCGGCACTTCCAGCTCGGGGAAATCCGTGGAATTGTTGTAGAGGATCATGGTCCATTCGCTCGTTCCGCCCGCCGCGGGCGAGAACGTCACCGTCAGGGTGATGCTGTTGCTCGACGGAATGGAGGCCGTGGCGGGCAACACGGAGAAGTAGTTGTCGCCGGGGCCGGAAAAGCCGATGGAGCTCAGGCCGAGTTCGCCCGTGCCGCTGTTGGTCACGGTCACGGTGAGGTTGGAAGAGTCCAGGACATTCACGATCCCGAAGTCCAACTCATCCGGGAAGACCGCGATCGTGGGCAATCCCAACGTGGTGACCATCTGGGTCTGTGAATTCGCGCTGGTGCAGAGACTGTCCCATTCCGCCCGCACCCGGAAATAATAGGTGACCTCGTGGATGAGCCCGGTCACGGACAGGAAGGTGCCGGGCACCGGCCGGTTGGAATAGCCGGCGACATCGGCGCCGGCGGAAAACACCATGTCGGTGCTGACATCGAGGCGATATCCGAGCGCGCCGGGGACCTCCGTCCATCGGGCCGTGAACGAAGTGACGTTCGTCGGATCGGCGTGCAATCCCTCCGGCGCGGCGGTGAAGCAGGTGTCCACCGGCGTGAATGCCGTCGCGATCTGCGGCGTGGGCATCTGGGCGCTGGCGAGGGAGGCTTGATTGACGATCTGGGTGTAGATCGCCGGATTGTCGACCCAGACTTCGAACTGGATGAGCATGGTTTCATTGGTCTCGAGGGTGATCCCGGAGGCCAAGCCGGGAGGCTCGCCGCCCGGGACCGTTTGATTCAAGCGGCGCGTGCCGGTGATCAGCACATTGTCGATCCAGACGACGTCGGTTGAATCCATGCCCGAGGGGCTGATGAAGCGGATGACGGTCGAGGTGGAGATGAAGGCGGACAGATTTGCGCTGAAATGGATATAATCCGCATCGGTGGCCGCGCCCGAGAACCGGCCCAGTTCCGTCCAAGCGGTTCCATTTGAAGACGCTTGGATCGCCACATATTCGCCGGCCTCCAGACCGATGCGCTGATAGTCGAACTCCAACGTTGCGCTGGCAAAAAGAGACAGGTCCGCCGCGCGGCGGATCGCCTGGCTGCCGCCGGAAAAGCGCAGCGTGTAGGTTTCGTCGACGCCGTTGTCGAATTGGATCTGGATATAACCGGCGGTCGGTCCGTTGTTCTCGCCTTCCACCCAATCGCCGGCCCAGAGTTGGGTCCCGTCATTGTTGGAATACACCCGGCGGCTGAACTGATCGCCAAAGGTCTCATTCACCGTGACCGGCGCGTTCACTTGGCAGCTGTCGGCCACATAGACGGCGCCGGCCGGCAGCGGATCGATCACCGTCACATTGGTTTGCGCGACTCCGCTTCGGTTGGTGATTGAAATGGCATAGGTGATGACATCGCCCGCCCACACCGGCCCGGCCGGTTCGGCGCGCTTGGTGATGGTCAGCAGCGCCTCGCCGGGATTGACGACCACCTGCGCAGAATCGTTTCCGGCATCGGCGTCAATCTGATCCACGCCGGTGAGGCTCGCCGCATTGGTGATGGCCGTTCCGGCGGTGCCGGCCCCGACCACGGCGGTGAGGGTCAGCGTGGAAATCTGCAGCGGCTCCATCGTTCCGACGGCCCAGATGCCGGTCTCGGGGTCGTAGGTCCCCTGCCCGGCTTCATGCGAAAGATAGGAGAGGCTGCTGGGCAAGACATCCGTCACTTCCACGGCCGTGGCCGGATCCGGACCGAAATTGGTGACGGCGATCGCATAGACCAACAGCCCATTTTCAACGGGAACGAGCGGACTGGCGGATTTGCCGACCCCGATATCCACGCTGACCACGGTGATCACCGCGCTGGCGGTGTTGTCGAGGGGAAGGATATCCGCCATGTCCGCCCCGGAAATCCGCGCCCAATTCGTGAGGGCCGTCCCCGCCGTGCCGGCATCCACGGTGGCCGAAATCTGCAGCTGGGCGGAGGCGCCCACGGCAAGCGTTCCCACCTCCCAAATGCCGGAGGCGCTGCCGTAGCTCCCCTGCCCTGCGATGTGGGAGGCATAGGTGAGCCCGTTGGTCAGCGGCTCCGAAACCAAGAGGCTGCCGGCGGCGTTGGGTCCCGAATTGGTCACCACGATGGTATAGACAACCGTTTCCCCCTCGTCCGGATGCACGTCGTCCACGGTCTTGGAAAGCCCCAGATCGGTGTGGCGGACCCCGTCGGCGACCGAAGCCACCACGGGCGTCGGCTGCTGGTCGCACGTCACCGAGACCGTGTTGAGCAACTGGGTGACGGAGCCGGGGTTGACGACCAAGGCTTGGAAGGTGGCGGTCAGGGCTTCGCCGGCTTCCAAGGTCCGATTCGTGGCCAGCCCGGGGGCGGCCTCTCCCGCCGCCGAGTTGGTGCCGGGGCCAACGATCCACGTGCTGTCCGCCACATAGACCGTTCCCGTCGGAAGCGCATCGCCGATTTGAATCCCCGTGTGGGCGACGCTGCTGAGATTCGAGACGGCGATGGTGTAAGTGATGATGTCGCCGGGGGTCGCGTAGCCGACCACATCGGAGGTCTTGACCACTTGCAATCCGCTGATGGCGATGGTCGCCTCATCTTGATTGTTCCCGCTGACGGGGTCCGCGAGGTCGGCCGCGGAGATGCGGCTGCGATTGGTGATGACCGTTCCAAAGGTGCCGACGCCGACTTCCGCCGTCAGCGTCAGGGTCGCGGAATAGCCGGACGTCACCGCTCCCACGCTCCAGATGCCCGTACCGCTGTCATAGCTGCCCTGGCTGGGCGAATCGGAAACATAGACCAATCCATTGGTCAACGGTTCGAACACGGAAATGCCGGCGACATCCGACGGCCCTGAATTGGTCAGCCGGAGGGTGTAAACGATCTGGGAGGTTTCGTTCGGCGTGGGGTTGTCCACGGTCTTGGTCAGCGCCAAGTCGGCGCCTTCGACCAAGACGATGGCGCTCGCCGCGTTGTTTGAGAGTTCGGGATCCACTTGATCATAGGCCGTGACCGTGGCCGTGTTGGTCCACCAGAAACCGCCGGAGCCGGCGGCCGCCGTGACCTCCATCTGGAGGACCGCCGCCGATTCCGGCGCCAGGGATCCAACCAGCCACACGCCGGTGGTCGGGTCGTAGGCCCCTTGGCTCGGAATCGCGTCATCAAAGACGAATCCGGCCGGGATCAAGTCGCCCACCTCCACGCCGGTCGCCTCTTCCTGCGCGCTGCGATTGGTGAGGATCAAGGTGAACCACAATGCCCCGCCCTCTTCCACGGCAGACGCGCTGGCCGATTTCTCGATTACCAGATCGGCATGGATGACCGGGTCGACCACGGTGGCAGAAAGAGGAACCAGCTGCTGGTCGCTGGAAGCCGTGGCGGTGTTGGTGATGGCCATCAACTCCAAGGGATCGTCCACCTGGACCTGGAAGGTCGCTTGCAGTTTCTGTCCGGGGGCCAGCGTCCAGTTGGACGCCAGATCGGGCGGGGCGTTGGTGTCGCCGGTGGATTCGTAGGCGATCCGCACCAATCCATTGGCGCCGCTGCCCCCGTTGCGGTCCGTGTAGGTGTTCGCCTTGCCGCCGGATCCACCGCCGCCATAGGTGGCGCCATTGGCCCCGGTGCGGTTGTTCGTGACACCCGTTGCGCCATCGCCGCCATGGAGCGCGGTCCCGGATCCGCTGACGCCGTTGGTGAGGGCGTCGCCGCCGTTGCCCGTGGTGCCCGCGCCGCCGCCGCCCGCGCCCGAACGATAGCTGGTGCCGGACGTGTACCGCCCTCCCCCGCCATTTCCACCGCGATAGTTCACATCGCCCACGCACAGGGCGGAAGATCCCGCGCCGGCCAATCCATTGCGATTGTTGATGTTTCCGTCGCTCAACCCCCGCTCGCCGCCTTGCGCAAAAACCGTGTTGGTCGTGTTGAACCAACTCGGGGTGCCGGGGCTGCCGTGCTGCGAATCCGTTCCGGTGCTATAGCCGCCGATGCCGCCAGCCCCCACGGTGACGGTGTAGCTTTGCAGCGGGACGACGGCGATGGATTTCTTCGCATACGAGCCGCCCGCCCCGCCGCCGCCGGTGGCCGGATTGCCGCGGGCGCGTCCGCCGCCGCCGCCACCGCCCCAAGCTTCGACGGTGATACTGGTCACGCCGGCCGGCGCCATGAAGGTCGTCGAGTTGGTATAGACATTGGTCGCCAAGGTCGCGGGGGTGCGCGTCACGGCCAGACTGCCGGGCACATAGGTCGTTCCGGCCGGAACCAGATCGGTCAACGAAACGTTCGCATGCGTCAGGCTGCCGGAATTGCTGGCGACGACGACATAGGTGATCGTCCCGCCGGGATGAACGGTGAGGGTCACGTCCGACGCCTTCGTCAGCACCAGGGAACTGACGGAAAGCTCGGCCGTGGCCTCATCGTTTGCGGCATCCGGATCCGGCAGGTCGGTGGCCGTGATGCGGGCGCGGTTGGTGAGGACCGTGTCCATTGTCCCGCCGCCGACCATGGCCTGGATGGTCAAGGTTGCCGCGGCATTCACGCCCAAGGTGCCGACCGCCCAAACGCCCGAGATGCCGCTATAGGAACCGTGCGAAACATCGTGGCTCACATAGGAGAGGCCATTGGTCAAGGGTTCCGAAACTTGGATTCCCGTGGCTTCCGAAGGTCCCGGATTGGTGACCACCAGCGTGTAGGTCACCGTCTGCATCTCGGCGGCCGCCAGCGGTTCCACGCGCTTGGCGATGGCCAGATCCGCCCCGTACACCAGCACGACCGCCGAAGCGGCGTTGTCGGTCAGGTTCGGATCTTCATGGCTGCTGGCGCCGATGCTGGCCGTGTTGGTCAGGAACAGGCCCCCGCTGCCGATTTGCGCGGTGGCGAAGATCTCCAGCGTGGCCGTCCCGCCATTGGTCAAGGTTCCGACGATCCACGCGCCGGTTTCGTCATCATAGGAGCCTTGGCTCTCATTGGCGGCGGTGAACGAGAGCCCGGCGGGCAGAAGGTCGTCGATTTCGATTCCCGCGGCCTCGTACGGCCCCCGATTCGTCACCGCGATGGTGAAGACCACCGGGTCGGCTTCTTCCATGGCGGAGCGATCCGCGATCTTGGACAAGGCCAGATCGGCGGATTGCACCTCGAAGCTCGCCGAGGCCACGTTGTCGGCCAGATTGGTGTCGGGGCGGTTCATGCGGCTGACGCTGGCGACGTTCGTCACCCGGCTGCCGCCGGAGCCGACATTCACCGTTCCCGTGATCGACAGCGTGGCGGAAGCGCCCGGGGCCAGCGCGCCGACATCCTACACGCCGTCCGCGGAAGTGAAGGCGCCCGAAGTCGAACCATAGCCTGAAAACACGAAAGCGGACGGCAAAACATCGGTCACTTGGATCAAGGCCGTGTTCGGGGTGCCCGCATTCGTCAGGGCGAGGGTGAAGACCACCGCATCGCCGATGTTCACGTTGGTGGGCGCGACGGTCTTGCTCAGCTGCAGATCTCCCGGAGTCAGGAACAAGCCGGCATCCGCGCTCCGGTTGGTTTGGCCGGATCCCAGCACGTAGGGGTCGGTGATTCCCGAAAGCGAATCCGGGTCGCTGTCCCGATCGGGATCGGTCCGCGCATATTGGGGGCTGAACTGATAGCCGTCCGGCGGGAAGAACTGCACCGTGTAGGTCCCCGGCCCCATTCCTTGCGCGAAGTAATAGCCGTTGGAATCGGAGCGCGAGGTCGCCGCCAGCACCTCGTCGCTCGCGTAGATATGCACCAGCACGTTGCTCAGGCCCGGCTCCCCGTCGTCCTGGATGCCATCGCCGTTCCAGTCTTCCCACACCCGGTCGCCGATGCCCACTTCCAGCACCTGGTCGAAGAACATCGCGCCGCCGCTGATCAGGTCCAGGCCCCCGAAGGCGGAGTCCACCGTCGTGTTCGTCGGGAAATAGAGATGATTGGTCACCTGCGTCCAATGGGCGCCGTTCGTGGAGACATCGTTGGCCGCCAGCGAATAGCCGTACACCATGTCGTTCGTCGTGAGGCCGAACTGGTCCCAGCTCAGATACACGCCCGACAGCGATTGCATGCTGGTCCGCGCCGACGGGCGCAAGGGCGAACCGCCTTCCGTGTAGCCGCGCATCACGGTCGTCTCCATCGTGATGCCCGAAGGCCCCCAGTCCGAGTCCAGCACGGTCACCGGCCGGCTGAAGGCCGCAGGCAGGCCGTTGGTGTCGACGGCGGTGATCACGGCGATCTTGAACCGGTCGTTGCCGCCGCGGTCCATCACCAGGAAGCCGCGCTGGTCCGTGAAGTTGTAGTACGGGAAGCCGGCGTTGAAAATGTAGTCGATGCGCTCGATGTTGTTGTTGTTGCCATTGCCGTCGCCTTGGTTGGCGAAGACGTTGTCGGCGCCGCGGTTCACCAGGTCGCTGCGGAGCGAATTCACCATCGTGGAGACCAGCGACGGCTTCAAATTCACGTTCGAGCTGGCCACCGAGTCCTCTTCGAAGAACACGATGTTGTGCAGGCCCGTGACGACCGGGTTGTCCACGCGCACGATGTTGATGCGCTGCGCCAGCTGCACATAGTTGTACACGTTGGTGCCGGTTTCGAACCCCTGGATGATCAGGTTGTTCTGCTCGCTGGAATTGAAGGCCAGGTTGTAGACCGTCCCGGTCGGATAGTCGCCGCTCCCCGCGCCGCGAACGGAATAGTTTTCGTTCGTGCTGCCAATGGTCGCATAGCGGGCCATGATGCCCGTGACCGGGCGCACCTGCGCAACGGCTGAAGAACATGCCGCCCCGAGACAAAACGCTCCCCCGATCAACAATCGCCATCCGTGAATATAGATTTTTGCGCTCACGGAATTTCTTTGAGTATAGCGACCCTCACCTGGAACAACCGCCGGTTGGCTATCGTCCTTTCTGGGAACACGCTACGCGCCGGACGAGACGAATGCCATGGGGTACAACCCTTCGAACCCTCCAACCCGCTTCCATTTGCCGAACTTTTTTCAAATTCACTCCTAATCCCTATGAAACAAAGTACCGCGCACGTTCCTTGTATGCAACACATTGTTTTGTTTTTGTTAAAGTATTCTTCCGGGTCGAAATGCCCGAAATTCAATCCGGTCCCCCAGCTGCTCCGCGCAAGGGGATTGGACCGTTTAATCCGTTCATCGTCCACCTCCCCCCCCGAATTCGCACCGCCACAAGACAATTGCTTCGATTTTATAAGCAAATATTTGTTGATATTCTATAAACAGGAAAAATAGCGCCACAATTTGATCAATGTCGACATTTTTCAGTTATTTGCAGTATTTGTGCTCTATTTATGGAATTTTCGCCGATTCATCCATCTGGCGTCATGAAGCCCTTGTTTTGGCTGTTTCCGCGTGGGATCCCCCCGATTTTTCCGGCTCGGCGATTCAAATGAAAAATGTCATATTATTGGCACTAATTGACAAGATATCGTAATTATTTTTCATAATCGATCACTTTTACCACGAATTGCTTCTTTTTTTGAAACAGGCGAGGCGTAATGTGCAATGTTTTGCAAATATATGGCGAATAATAGCGAGGATGATTGAAAAAAAAGCCAACATATGGCGGAAGAAAACAAAACAGATCAACATATGATCTATCTTGATATGCAGAATGCAGATACAGCTATTTTACCAGCGCGAGGCTCAGGGCGGGCCAGTAGGTGATCAGCAGCAAGACGCCGAGCATCAAGCCCATCAAGGCCAACGAGGCCGCAGCCAGCTTCATCAGGGGCTTGTTGAGGCGCATGGCGGCGATGAACAGGTTCATCCCCACCGGCGGCGTACTATAGCCAATGGCGAGATTAGCCAAGAAAATGATGGCCAAGTGCACCGGATCGATGTCGTATTGCACGGCCAAGGGGGCCAACAGCGGCACAATGACCACGGTGGCCGTGTAGATGTCCATGATGCAGCCGACCATCAGCAGAAAACAATTGAGCGCGATCAGGAAGGTGATCGGGTTCTGGATCCGCGTCCCCACCCAATTGAGGATCAACTGAGGCACCTCCTCAAGGATTAAGAAATTGGTGATGGCCATGCCCATGCCCAAAATCAACAAAACTCCGCCGACCAGCACCACCGTGTCGCGAATGATAACGGTGAGCCTCCGGAGGGGAATTTCGCGGTAGATCAGCACTTCGACGACCAGCACATAGGCCGCCGTGATAACGGCGGCATCGCTAACCACCAGGACGCCGCTATAGATGCCGCCCAGCACCACAAAGGGCAGCGGCAGCTCCCACTTGGATTCCCAGAGCGCGGAGCCGAGTTCGCGCAGCGCGAATGGATGGCGCGGGATTCGGGCATGGATTCCCGCCCAGACGCCATAGCCGCACAGCACGCCGACCGCCAGCAACCCCGGCAGCACGCCGGCGCGGAACAGCGCGTCGATGGTCACCTCGCTGGAAATGGGCTGCGCGATGATGGCATAGAGGATCAACGGCAGGCTGGGCGCGAACAGCACGCCCATGTTGCCGCCGCTGGTCACCAGCCCCAGCGCGGCCTTTTCGCGGTAGCCATCCTTGAGAAGCGCCGGCAGCAGCAGCCCTCCCAGTGCGACGATGGTCACGCCCGAGGCCCCCGTAAAGGCCGTCATGAAGGTGCAGAGCACGATGCAGACCATCGCAAGCCCGCCCGGCATCCAACCGAATGCGGCGCGCGTAATGCGAAGCAGCCGCTCCGAGGCCCGGCTGCCCGCCAGCACGTACCCGGCAAGCGCAAACATCGGCAGCGCCTGCAGCATCGGCATGCCGGTCAAGCGAGTCAGTTCCCCTATGATCCCCACTAGATCGTTTCCGCTGGACTGGTAGGCAATCATCGCCAGCGCGCCGAAGACCACGAACATCGGCAGGCCCAGCAGGGCGAAGGCGATCACGACCCACGTCATGACGGCGTCCTCCCCTCGCCCGGCAAGCCTTCTTCCCCGAACGGGGGGGAAAGCCATCTCACCGGGACGGCGGCCCGCACGGCAAAGCGGACGGCCATCAGCCAGAAGGCCACGGGAATGACGATGTGATATTTATAAACGAGCATGCCCAGCAGCAGGGTGCTGTCATCCCGCTGGAACCCCACGTAGCGTCCGGCGGCCCACGCCAGCAGTCCGCAGACGATGGCCGCGCACAGCGACGTGGCGCGCGCCAGCCAGACCGAACCGCGGCGCGGCATCAAGGCGGCGGCCAGATCGATCGCGAGATGCCGCCCCAGCCCCGCCGCCGCCAGCGCGCCGAGCATCGTCAGCCACAACAGCGCCATGCCCAGCAGCGGCTCGGCCCAGTTCAAGCCCGTATGCCACGCGTTCCGCAGCAGGATCTGCAGGGCGGCCAGCCCCACCATCCCGGTGACCAGCACCGCCAAGATGGCGCGCTCGATCCGATCCACCCACCGGGAAACGCGGCGGAAGGCCTTCTCGCCTCGCCCGCTCATGCGCCGCGGATTTCCTTCAGGACTTGCTGGAGCAGATTCCAAGCCTCCGCCGAAAACACCGCGCCCTTGACTTTTTGCAGCGCCACCGCCGCGATCTGTTCGAACGCCGCGCGCACTTCGGGCGTCTCTTCGATGGGGGCCACGCCCTGGGTGCGCATGTAGTCCAAGGCCTCGATGTCGCTCTTGCGGACCTTGGGCGTGAGCAGGCGGCAGTGCTTGTCGAACGCGGCCCTGACGGCCTCCCGGTGGGGCGCCGGCAGCATGGCCCAGCCGGGGGAGGAGAAAAAGACGCCGCCGATGGAATACGTCAGCCGCATCGTGTTGTAGCAGCGCACCTTCGTATGCCATTGCACCGCGACCGCCGCCGTGGGCGGGCCGAAAACCGTTTCCAGCGACCCCGTCTGGAGAGACGTCAGCACGTCGGTGACGTTGGCCGGGATGGACGAAATGCCGCCGGCGGCGAACAGATCCATCAGCATGGGCGAATCCAGCCCCCACACCTTGGTCGCGCGCAGATTCTCCAGGCTGGCGATCGGTTTCATGCCATAGGCGTAGCTGAAGCCCACCTCGGTCCAGCCCACCGTTTCAAAGCCGTTTTTGCGCGCATTTTCATCGAGGAACGGGCGCATTTTCTCAAGCGCCAAGTCCACCTCATCATAGTTGCGGAACGCCATCGGAAACATCAGCGCGCTGGCGTCCGGACAGATCTTGCCGATGGCGTAGCCCATGAATCCGCCGCCTTGGAGCTGCCCGGTCTTGATCTTGAACAGCACGTCTTTTTCGGAGCCCATGATGCCGCCGGGATAGATCTTCAGCTTCACGGCGCCGCCCGTGGCCGCCTCGATCTCGGTCTTGGCGTCATGGAGCGCCTGCATCCAGATGCTGCCCTCGGGCGCCAACGTGGCCATTTTCAGCGTCACCTGCGCGGAAGCCATCCCCGTCATAAGCCACGCGGCGGCCAGCCCGATCGGGCCGAAGGTCTTGATGAATCTCATGGGGTTCGCCTTTCTTCAGAAGAGTTCGTCGATCTGGTCGAGCAAGGTCTGGGCGCGCTTCTGGGCCACGGCGTTCATCAGCGTGAACGCCGGGACTTGCGGATCCGCCGCCAACACTTGCTTCAAGCTGTCCTCGAACAGCGCTTGGTCGAACGCATAGCGGGCATAGAATTCCGCGAACGTCACGCGCGCCAACAGGTAATCAGGTCCCGCGATCTCCAGGCTGCGCTCGAAATGGGCGCGCGCCTTCTCCAGATCGCGCCCCCCGCCCAGCGGCAGCACCGTGTGGTAGATGCCATAGAACAGGTCGACGCCGCCGTTGCGGATGCCCGGATCGAGCTCCCGCACCCGGTCCATCATGGCCAGCACCTTGGGCATGCCGCCCAAAGCCGCCGGCGAATCGGCGCTGGCGATGATCCACATGACCCACGCCGACGCCGTGGTGAACAGCGCGCCGGCATCCGCCTTCTTGAACCCCCGCAAGGACTGTTCGAATTCGTCCTGCTTGCCCTCCAGCGCGCGGGCAAACCGCTGGTTCCGCGCCAACGCGCGCAACCCATAGGTCTTCGCCTTGAGATACATGCCTTTGGACCGCGCCTTCTGCTCCTTGTCGATGAATCCCGTGGCATAGGCCACTTGCGCCTCGGCCGCCGCGATCAGGACGGCGGGATTGTCGGGATGCGCCTCGGCCAGCGAGTCCAGGATCAACAGGAACGCCGGCGCGCCCTCGCGCACCAGATCCACGTCGCTTTGGTGCATGAATCCTTCGGACAGCTGGGTGGCCATGGGCGAAATGACCCGGGCCGCCCCTCTGCGAAGCAGCGCGCAGCCGCTGGCGAGGCCCCACGCCGCGAGCAACGCCGCCACGAAGATCAGTCTAGGGAGAGTTTTCATCCGGAGGTGTTTCTTACTATCCCCTTCCCCCGCAAACAAGCAAAACCTAGGGCTCCAGCAGGCCGGGGAACGCCGCGCGCACGCGCGCCACGCTTTCGGCGGACGCGGTTTTCTCGCGCAAAACCTGAAGCAACGCCAGCACGTCTTCGCCGGACACCTGGAACGGTTCGGTCCTTCCCTTCAGCCGCCGGGCGGCGGTCCGGTAGGTCAACGTCCGGGGGGCGGAGGTCGCCGCCGGAGACTGCAACGCGGCCAACGCGGCCTCCAGCGCGGCGCGTTCCTGCCCCGGCGGGGCCGCCAACACCGCTTTGCAGACCGCCTTGGCCTTGGACCAGCTGATCTGCCCGTTCTCCAGCAGCCGCCGGACCCGCGCATCCATTCCCGGCGCATACCGGAGGATGTCCTCGATCCACCCCGCGTTCTTGTCGAGGAACCGCGCGATGCGGTTCTTGTCCCAGTTGGCGTTGGCCATGAAGATGATCGCATCGAAATAGTCGGTGATGCGCGCATCCAGCCGATCGGCGTTCAGCTTGAGGTTCAAGGCCTGGATCTCGTCGAGGTCGCCATGGACCACCCGCACGTCGATCCGGTCGAAATAGCCGGGATGCTCGGCCCGGATGCGGCGGACCGCGTTGTGCCGGTGGAAGCCGCCCACCAGATAGTATTCGCCCGGATTCCGCTCCCAGACCACGACCGGCTCCAGCAGCCCGTTGCGCAGGATGTCCTCGGCGAAGTGGGCCACCTTGGCCTCGTTCAGCGGCCGGTGGTTCGCCACCGACGGATGCAGGTGGACCTTCTCAAATGGCACATAGTCGAATCGCTTGGTCGTCAACATGAAATTCCTCTTTCCCGGGGTTGGTTCCGGCGCACTCTAGCGGATTGCGCCGGCGGATGAAGCTTTTTTTCTCCGCCCTCCGCCCCGCGCTTTCATCTTTACTCTTGGCCCGGTCCGCCGTTTAATCGTGTCTTTTCATTCCAACTCCCGACAACCTATGTTCACCAAGAGTTTGACACCCCGGTTTGGCGATGTGGACGGCCTGCGCCACATCAACAACACCATGCTGCCCGTCTGGTTCGAGCTGGGACGCGACCCCCTGTTCCGCTATTTCAACCCCGACCTGAGCCTCGAACGCTGGAATCTCATCATGGCGCACATCGATGTGGATTTCGTCGCCCCCATGGCGCTGGGCGCGGACATCGAAATCCGCACCGCCGTCTCCCGGATCGGCCGCACCTCCTTCACCGTCCATCAGGAGGCCTGGCAAGGCGGCGTTCTCGGCGCCAAGGGCGATGCCGTGGTGGTCCACTACGATTTCCAGACCCGGAAGCCCCTGCCCATTCCCGACGCCGCCCGCGCGCACCTGAAGGAGCATCTCGCATGAACATGAACCGAGGCATGACCGTCGTCGAAGTCTCCATCGTCTTGGCCATCCTGCTGCTGCTGGCGGCCATCTCCCTGCCCGCCTTCTTCCAGAACCAGCAGAAGCAGCGCGCCGCCAAATGCGCCATGAATCTCGAGGCCCTCGCGACCGCTTGCCAAAAGCACGCTTCCGAAAAAGGCGGATTCCCCGCGAGCCTCTCCAATCTCGCCCCGGCCTATCTGGAGTCGATCCCGGCCTGCCCGTCCGGCGGGACCTATGGGTTGGGCACGCCGGAAGGCGACCCGCCGACCTGCTCCATCCCCGACCACCGTCTGTAGCCCGCGAAAGGACCCCATGAAAAAAGCGAAATACCGTCGAATCCTCCTCAAGCTCAGCGGCGAAGTCCTGCGCGATCCGCAGACCGGCGATTGCCTCTCCGACGCCGTGCTCGCCGAAATGGCCGCGCAAGTCCAGGCTGTCCGCCGGATGGGCGTGCAGGTCGGCGTCGTCATCGGCGGCGGCAACATCTTCCGCGGCCTGAAGGGCCAGGACCGCGGCTTCGGCCGGGCCCACGGCGACAACATGGGCATGCTCGCCACGATGATCAACAGCCTCGCGCTGCAATCGGCCCTCGAAGCCGCCGGCGTGCCCGCCAAGACCCTCTCGGCCTCCGCCATGCCCGCCCTCTCCGAACTGTTCACCTTCCGCCGCGCCATCGAACTGCTCGAGGCCGGCACGGTCGTCCTCATCGGCGGCGGCACCGGCAACCCCTTCTTCACCACCGACAGCGCCGCCGCCCTGCGCGCCGCCGAGATCGGCGCCGAGGTCCTCCTCAAGGCCACCAAGGTCGATGGCATCTACGACGCCGATCCCGTCCGCAATCCCAAGGCCGTCAAGTTCGACCGCCTCACCTATTCCGAGGCGCTCGCCCGCCGCCTGAAAGTGATGGATGCCGCCGCCTTTTCGCTTTGCATGGACAACCAGATCCCTATACTGGTCTTTGATTTCTTCAAGCGCGGAGAGTTGCTCCGCGTGGTGCGCGGCGAAAAAGCCGGCACCTTGGTCACCGCGTGAAACGCATTGGAAAGGAAACGCCATGTACGAATCTTCCGACGATGTCCTGCTCGAAACCGACGACAAAATGGAAAAAGCCATCGCCCACCTCCAGCAGGGGCTCTCCGGCCTGCGCACCGGCAAGGCCTCCCCCAGCCTGGTGGATCAGATCAACGTCGAGTGCTACGGCACCCAGACCCGGCTCAATCAGATGGCCCTCATCAGCACGCCCGAACCGCGCCTGATCGTCATCAAGCCCTATGACCCCTCCTCCCTCCCCTCCATCGAAAAAGCCATCCTCGCCGCCAACATCGGCGTGACGCCCCTCAACGACGGCCGCCTCATCCGCGTGCCCATCCCCGAACTGAGCGAGGAGCGCCGCAAAGATCTCGGCAAGGTCGCCAGCCGCATGGGCGAGGAGGCCCGCGTGGCCCTGCGCGCCATCCGGCGCGACTCCAACGATGCCATCAAGGCTTTGGAAAAGGCTTCGACCATCAGCGAAGACGACCGCGACCGCGCGCTGGAAGAGGTGCAGAAATACACCGATGCCTCCTCCAAGAAGGTGGACAACCTGGTGGCGGCCAAAGAAAAAGACATCATGGCCGTCTGATCGGCCATGCGATATCCCGCGCGCAAATCCCCCCTGCGCCATCTGGTTTGGATCCTTCCCCTGCTGGCGCTGGATTTCTTTATTTTCCGCTGGCTGGCCCTCCGCCAAGGCGGCTGCCAACTGCCCATCCGGGAACTTCGTCCCGAGCCCCCGGCGCGAGAAGAGCCTGCGCCTCCGCCCCCCCCGGTCTGGCAGCGGCTGGTGCCCCCCACGCCCCAACAAAACCTGCTGGAGCCCGACACCCCCGGCGTGCTGCAACCGACCGGCTCGGGCCGGCTGGAATCCGCCAAGTTCGGATCCACCCGCACCGGCCAGCGCAACGGGCGCCTCTTCCCGGCTTTCCACGAAGGCGTGGATATCGCCCCCACCGCCCGCGACCGCAAAGGCGTCGCCACCGACCCGGTCTTCGCCGTCGCGGAAGGCCGCGTGGCCTTCGTCAATTCCGGCGCCGGCAATTCCTCCTATGGAAAATACGTGGTGATCGAGCATCCCGATCCCTCCCTCGGCATGATCTCCAAGCGCGACGGCACGGCCGAACCCGCCGTCATCTACACTTTGTATGGCCATCTCGCCGACATCCGCTTCGGCATCCGCCCTGGTCACGTCGTCGCTCCCGGCGACATCTTGGGCACCCTCGGCAACACCAGCAACACCCGGCCGCCCATTCCGACGGACCGGAGCCATCTGCACTGGGAAATCGGCGTAATGCTCAACTCCCGTTTCGACCTCAAGAGCCGCGCGGAAAAGATCACGCCCGATTTCGGCAATTACAATGGCGGCAATCTGTTCGGCTTCGATCCGCTGGACTTCTATGCCGCCCATTCCCGCGACCCCGGCCTCACCATGGCCACCTATCTCGCCACCCTTCCCCCCGCCTGCGAAGTGGTCCTGCGCGGCAAAACCCCGGACTATTTCCGCCGCTTCCCCGCGCTCTGGAAGGGCGCGCCCCACGAGGGCGGCCCCATCCGCCTCACCCTCTCCGAATCTGGCGCGCCCCTCTCGGGCCGCAACGCCACCGCCGCGGAGATCGCGCGGCTGGGCAACCAGCGCCATGCGGTCGTCACCGTCTTTCCCGCCGTCCTCGGCCGCAACGGGCGCGCCTATGTCGCCCAAACCGCCGGCGCATGGCGGTTCACCGAAAAAGGCAAGCAATGGGCCGAGCTCTTGTTCTATTGATCTCTCGCATCTCTTCTTTTTTGAGCCACTTCCGTTTGGAGTTTGACATCCCAGCCCCTTTGCACCACAATGCGCGGCACAAACGTTTTTGGAGGAACCCATGGCTAAATTGTTGAAGCCGCTTGTTGTGATCGTGTTGTTGCTCGGCATTGCCGCCCTTTGCATCCAGGCCCTCGTGCTTTTTCCGAAGCGTACCCTGATCAAGGAACGCACCCAGAAGCTCGAAGGCGGCGTCGAACGCGTCGTCGCCACCCTCAAGGGATCCCTCTCCGAGGAAGCCCAGCGGGCGGTTCCCTTCATCGGCGCCAACCTCAAGATCGGCGTCAAGGAAGACCTGCCCCGCCTCGATGGCGAACTGAACAAGGCCCATCTGGTGGCGAACGCCGTCTTGCAGGGCTGGAACGACACCAAGACCGACCTCGAAAACACCCGTCAAGACCTTGAGAACACCCGCGCCGAACTGGAAACCACGAAGGCCCAGCTCGAAGACGCCCGCACCCAGATCGTCCAGCTCAATGAAACCATCCGCGGCAAGGATCAGGAACTGGTCGAAAAGAGCAACGTCATCGCCGGCCTCGAGGATGAGAAGGCCTCGCTGACCGCCCAGGTCGCCGACCTGACCGATCAGCTGGCCGGCTTGCAGGATCGGCTCGCCGATCTGGAAGAAGAAACCGCCAATCTGAAGAACCAGCTCGAGAAATGCGAAGGCGCGCTGAATCCCGGCAACATCACGATGAAGACCGGCACGACGGCCAAGATCGTCTATGCCAACGCCGAATGGAATTTCGTGATCATCGACATCGGCAGCGCCGAGGGAGCCCAGGCCGGCGCCGAAATGCTCATCCATCGCGGCGACGTCATGATCGGCAAGATCCGCCTCAGCGCAACCCGCGAAAACGTCACCATCGCCGAAGTCCTGCCGGACTTCCAGAAGGACACCGTCAAGGAGGGCGACCATGTTCTCTTCTAACGGACTCTCCGCCATGACGCTGGTGGCCGTGCTGCTGTTGGCGGCGGTGGTCGGCCTCCAGATCGCCGAGATCAGCTACTACTCCGCCCTCCCGTCCGTCTGGCCGTGATCCGGTTCCGCTGGCTGCTGGCCATCATCGCCGCCGCGGGGATCGTCCTCGCCGGTTCGGGATGCGCTTCGCCGGATGTCGAATCCGATCTGCCCTGGAACATGACCCAGCCTTGGGAAAGCGCCCCCACCATCCCCTTCGGCGGCGCCGGCGGCTACTGATCTTTCCCGTGCGGCCGTTTTCCACGGCGTGGAAAACCCCTATGGCCGAAGCGGATTCGGTTCGGTCTTCTCTTCTCCGGGCGGCGGCGGCGGCTTGGGGCGGAAATGCGGACAGGTATCCGTCGCCTGCACCTCGCAGCGATGCAATCCGCAGCGCTGCAGGAAGGGATTCACCACGTATTCCGCGCAGTAGCGGCACATCTTCCCCTTCTCGTCCTCGCGGAACACCTTCACCGGCCGCGGCCGGTCGTCTTCCGAAAACACCTTGGGCTTGCGGCTGCCCGTGAACGCGATCTCCGCCTCCGATGCGAACACATGCCCGCACAGCGCGCAGGTCAGGGCCTCGCCGGTCTTGGTGAATCCGTCGTACCGGGATTTGCGCAGCAGCCACGAGTCGCGCGCGCAGGCGGGGCAGCGCAGCTCGACCTTGGCTGGATCCGGCCCCTTCATGGCGCCTAGAAAAACGCCTTGGCCAGCCGCAGGATGCCTTGGCCCCACGGCACGCGATGCGACACGCCGCTGGCGTTGCGGAACTGGTCCAGATGCTCCACGTACCAGCGGTAGTTCCGGACCAAGGCGTCCTGGTTGGAAAAACGAGGGCTGAACCCCAGCACCCGCTCCGCCTTCTCGATGCTCACGAACGAATCCTTGCTGGCGGTTTCATAGACCCACTTGTACAGCGGCGACAATTTCAGCAGCTCCAGGAACCGCAGCGTCCAGATCATCGGCGCCGCCGGGAATCCGCGGATCTTCTTGCCATGGCCGGCGTCGTCCAGCACCGCCTGGTAGTCTGCGCGCATCGTCGTGAATTCCTTCGCGCCGATGTTGAAGGTGTCGTTCACTTTCCCGGCCTCCAGCGTCATCGTCAGCCAGATCGACTCGCACAGGTCTTCCACATCCAGCAACTGGTAGCGGTTGTGGCCGTTGCCGATCATCGGGAATCCATGGCCCGTGTAGGCCCAGTCATAGAACAGCGCAAACACCCCGAGGCGCTCCGGACCCACGAACGACTTGGGCCGGATCACCGGCACGCAGAGGCCCTGCGCCCGCGCCGTCAGACACTCCGCCTCCGCCTCGATCTTGGCGCGGCCGTAAGGCCCCACGCCGATCATCTCGTCGTTCTCCCGCAGCGGATGGTGGTCCGGAATGCCATAGACCGCCGTGCTCGAGATCATCACGAAGCGCTCCACGCCGGCCACGTGCGCCGCCTCCAGCAGGAGGCGCGTGCCCACCACGTCCGTGGTGTGGATGTCCTCCGCCGAATACAGCGGCAACGCCGCCGCCGTATGCACCACGAACCGCACCCCTTCCATGCATTTCGCCACCTGCGCGGCGTCGCGGATGTCGCCCACGACCGCGTCGACGCGGTCTTTTTCGGGATAATCGAAGGCCACCAGATCCAGCGACCGGATGTCCGTCACGCCCTTCGCGAACAGGTGCCGGATCAGGTTGATCCCCAGAAATCCGCTGCCGCCCGTCACCAACACCTTGCCTGAAATCGCACTGCTCATTGTATTCTCCAAAAGTCTTGCTTCTTTTATCCCTGAAATTTGCGCAAGTCAACTATTCGCCCTTCACGCGGAAGAACCCGGTTGAATCTGTCGGCAGGTCCACCGTTCGTTCGTCCCATGGCTTGGATTCGCGCGGCCAGTTGGTGATTGCGCTCCAGCCGTTGGTCAGCGCGGCCGAACGCTCGACCGAATAGGCGGTTCCTCCGTAGACCGGAAACATCACTTGTCCGATGGATCCCGTCGCCGTGAGTTCCTGCGGCAGCAACGGATTCGGATCCTCGCGCACATCGAGCAGGAAGCGGTAGATTTCCGGCAGGCGTTCGCGCCATGCGCTCTCGTTGTGGTCTTGCCCGCACCCGATCATAAAACGCAAGTCGGCGTTGGGGACATAGCCAAACCCATTCAGATGCCAATAGAGCTCGAAGTTCGATTGATACAAGTCCGTGCCCGATATATTGGTTTCTCCCGTGCCGACATCCATCCACACCCGCGCCGCATGCACCCGGTTGCTGGCCAACCAAGCCATGTAGTTGGGACAAAAGCTCGTGTTGTAGACCCCCGACACCGCCCCCACCAATCCGAACACGTTCGTCCACGTGCCCAGATACATCGAGAGCAGGCCGCCCGACGACGACCCGATGCACGCCGTATTGGCGCGATCGTTTTTCGTGCGGTAATGGCCATCAATCGTTGGCCGCACGTTGTGGATCAGGAATTCCGCATAGAGATTGGCCTTGCCCTGCTTTCCTCCATTGCGGTCCATGTGCGGCAGATATTCGATGGTACGGTCAGCGGCACACCGTACCCCCACGATGATGGCCTCTCGCATCCGTCCCCCTTTGATCTCCGCGTCCGCTGTCGCATCCGCATCCCAGGAGACCGGCGAATCGCTGTTCGTAAAGACGTTCTGGCCATCGCTCATGTAGACCACGGGATAGCGCCGGTTCGTATTTTCGTTGTAGCCACGCGGGAGATAGATCTGGACATCGCGCCCGTAGACGCCCTCCTCCTCGTAGGAGGAGGCCACGTTGGTCGTGACCACTTGGCTGTCCGACACGCCATTCGACGGCGGCAAATAGTTGAACACCTGCCGGTCGCGGACGATCATTGCGTCCAGCGGCGACCAATAATCCTGCCCGTCCCATGCGCCTTCCCATGTGTTGGTGTCGTTTCTCCGTCCGTTGAAGGTGAACCGCATCCATTCCCCCTCAATGCCGACACCCTCTGCCACATGTCGCCACTCGCCCGCGCGCAGGCCCGGCCCCGCCTGCGCCATGGGCGTGTTTGTCCATGTGACGGTCGCGTTGACATCGGCATTGGAAAGCATGGAATAGACCAGCATCACGTTGGTCATGTCAGAATAGAATTCGATGCGTTTGCCGGAAAACGGCGCCGCCGGCTCTGCCGGAACCTGCATCTGCAGGTTGTCCCCGGCCGGCCACCAGATCGCATTGGCGCTGTCGCAGATGTGGCCGGCGGCGGTCGCTCGCATCACATACTTGTATTCCAGCGCCGTTCCCGCCTGCACGCCAACGTCGCCCCACCAGATGTTTCCCGCCGACCAGACCAGTTTGATCGCCTGGGCCGGATTCCATGCGCCCACATCCGGATGGCTCCCCACCACGAACCACTCATTCGTCAATCCCGCATCGTTGGTGATCGAAAACCTCGTCGGCACCCGCAGCGGACTGCCGCCAAAAGCGGTTCCGGCGCCTAGCGCCGCGGCAAGCACCATGCAACCGATTGCTTTCATAGCCTGGCAAGAGCGGCCCGGCAGACGGTTTCGACGTCCAAGGTCCTCAGGCAGGCCAGGTCGCCACGCGCGCAAGTGCGCGAGTGGCACGGACGGCAGGCCAGCCCTTCCTTCGCCACCACGTGGGCGAGTTGTCGATAGGGTCCCGTGCGCGCCGGATCCGTCGCGCCGAAAATGGCCACCAGCGGCACGCCCATCGCCTCCGCCCAGTGCATCGGTCCGGAATCCACGCTCACCAGCAGATCCATGCCCTTCAACAGCGAACAAAGGCCGGGCAGATCCGTCTTTCCGCACAGATTTCGGGCCTGCTCGCCGATCTGCCGCGCCAACGCCTCGCCCTGCGCCTCGTCGGCGCGGCCGCCCACGATGCGGATTTGGCAGCCCATCTCGGCGACCAGCCGCCGGCCCAATTCCGCGAACTTTTCGATCGGCCAATCTTTCGTGGCCCAGCGGGAAAACGGCGCGAACGCCACGTGCGGGCCCGGCCGGCCATCGTTTTCCGCCTCGGCAAAGGTCAACCGCGGCTCCGGCGCGGCCCCCGCGCCGGGCGCGACCAAGTCCACCACGTCTATGAGCTCGTCGACCGCATGGCGGCGCGGCCCCGGTCCGCGCGGCGGCTGCGCATCGTAGAACCGTTGCGCCCCTTCCCGCGCCCACGCGGGACCGACGCGCCGCCGGCCGCGCGCCAACCGCGCCACGATCGCGCTTTTCAGCAACCCCTGCAAGTCCACGATGACGTCATAGCGCGCGCGCCGCAGCGCGCGCAGGAACGCGAAGAACCCCCGCGCGAAATTCCGGCGCGGAAACTCGATCGTCCGCTCCACGTCCGGACAGCCCGCCAGCAGCCCGGCATATTCGGGCTGGACCACCCAGTCGATGGCGGCCCCCGTGCGCTCCTTCAGCGCGCGCAGGGCCGGCAAGGCGTGGGCGATGTCGCCCAGCGAGCTCAATTTGATGACGAGAATCCGCTTCATTTGGCCGGTTTGAAGAGGATTTCCTCGATGCGCTTGATCTTGAGCGCCTTGCCCGTGGCCGGATCGAGCGTCAACAGCGCGCCGTGCAGACGCACGTCGCCGCTGGCGATTTCGAACTTCGACGGCATCCCCGTCAGAAAACGCGACAGGATGGCGTCCGTGGTGCGCCCGATGACCGAATCGCACGGGCCGGTCATGCCTAGATCGGTCATATAGGCCGTGCCCTTGTCCGAAATGGCTTCGTCCGCCGTCTGGATGTGCGTATGCGTGCCGAGGACGGCCGACACGCGCCCGTCCAGGAACTTGCCCATCGCGACCTTCTCGCTGGTGGCTTCGGCATGCATGTCCACCAGGATCATCTTGCTCTGGGATCCGTTCTTCTTGAGCCATTCGTCCACGGCGCGGAAGGGACAGTCGGCCGTGGCGTTCATGAAGGTGCGCCCCATGAGCTGGAGGATCGTCAGCGGGCCGGCCTTGGTCTGGATCGTGGTCGCGCCCTTGCCCGGACAGCCCGGCGGCAGGTTCAGGGCCCGCACCATGCGCGGCTCCCGGTCGAAATAGGCCATCGATTCCTTCTGGTCCCACACGTGGTCGCCCATGGTCAGCGCATCCGCGCCGCCGGCGAAAAGCTCCTCGGCCAGCGTGGAGGTGATGCCGCGCCCCGCCGCGCTGTTTTCGGCGTTGGCGACGACCACGTCGGCGCGGCCTTCCGTCTTGTAGCGCGTGGCGACGCGGGCCATGGCCATCCGTCCCGGACCGCCCACGATGTCTCCGACCATCAGAATCTTCATTTTCGGCTCTTTTCTTGTCTCGCCTGTCAGCGGGCGTATTCCACGCAACGGGTCTCGCGGACCACCGTCACCTTGATCTGTCCCGGATAGTTCAGGGCCTGTTCGATGCGCTGCGAGAGGCGTCGCGCCAGCTGGATCGCCCCGGGGTCGTCGATGGCCGTCGGCTCCACGAACACGCGCAGTTCGCGCCCGGCCTGCATCGCGAGGCTGCGGACGACGCCGACCTCCGCCTTGGCGAGAGCCTCGAGGTTCTCCATCCGGTGCAGAAAAAGATCGGTCGTCTCCGCGCGCGCGCCCGGCCGCGCCGCCGTGATGGCGTCCGCCGCCGCCACCAGCGCGGCATAGGCGCTTCCGGCCGGCGCCTCGGAATGATGCGCCCGCACCGCATTCACCACGATTTCGCTTTCGCCCGCCTTCCGCAGCAGGTCGGCGCCGATCTCCGCATGGCGGCCTTCCACCTCGTGGTCCACCGCCTTGCCCAGGTCGTGGAACAGCGCCGCGCGCTTGGCGGTTTCCGGATCGAGCCCGATCTCCGGCGCCATCAGGCCCGCCAGGCGCGCCGCCTCCACCGAGTGGCGCAGCACGTTCTGGGAATAGCTCGTGCGGAACTTCAAGCGCCCCAGCAGACGGACCAACTCCAGCGGCACCCGCGCCAGGCGCAGCGACTCCACCGCTTCTTCGCCCGCCTTGAAAATCAGATCGTCGATCTCCGCCGCCACCCGGTCGGCCGTCTCCTCGATCAGCGCCGGATTGATCCGCCCGTCCGCCACCAGCCGCTCCAGCGTCGTCTTGGCGATCTCGCGCCGGATGGGATCGAACGACGACAGCACCACCACCTCGGGCGAGTCGTCGATGATGACCGTCACGCCCGTCGCCATTTCGATCGCGCGGATGTTGCGCCCCTCGCGCCCGATGATGCGCCCCTTCATGCTCTCGTCCGGCAGATGCACCGGCACCGTCGTCACGTCGGACACCTGGTCCGCCGCATGCCGCTGAATGGCGGTCGTGATGATCGCCCGGGCCTGCGCCTCGGCGGTCGCCCGGGCGTCTTCCTGCGCCTTGCGGATCAGCCCCGCGCACTCGGCCTCCAGTTCGCCGGCCAGCCGCGCCAGCAACTCTTCCCGCGCCTGCGCGGCCGTCAAATGAGCCATGGCTTCGAGCCGCCCGCGCGCTTCGGCGGCCAGCTGGTCGAGCTGCGCGCGCTCGGCCTGCAGCGCCGCGCGGTCCGTCTCCAGGTGTTGCGCGCGGCCATCCAGCGCCTGCGCCCGCTCGTCGAGGCGGTGCTCCTCGCGCTCCAGGCGCTCGTCCTGACGCGACAGCCGGTCCGCCGCCGTGGAAAGCACCATCTGGCGCTGCTGCAGTTCGCTTTCCGCCTTCTCGCGGGTGCGCATCAGTTCATCGCGCGTGGCCAATTGCGCCTCTTTGCGCAGCACCTCCGCGTCGCGCCGGGCCTCGCCCAAAATGTCCCGCGCCGCGCGGTTCGCCGCGGCGTCGCGCACGCGCACGAACAGCGCATGGCCGAAGAAGCCGATCAGCGCGAAACCGGCCGCCGTCAACGTGGGCCACAGCCATTCCCAGAACACCGTCATGTCAGCCGGTCAATCCTTCCAGCTTCGCCGCCGCCGCCGGGGCGAAGATCATCCGCCTTTCCGTCGCCACCACATCCATGCGGATGTCGTGGGGTTCCATGGGCACCGCTTCCACGAGGCGGTTCTCGAAGCACAAGCCGATCCGCAGCGCCCCGGTTTTCGCCAGCAACCGGTCGAAATGCCCCCGCCCGCGCCCCAGCCGTCCGCCCTGCGCATCGAACGCCAGCCCCGGCACCACGATCACCCGCAGCTCGCCGGACGGGGCCGGAGGCGCCGCCACGGGTTCCGGGATGCCATGCGCGCCGTTGCGCCAGCGGGTATCCCCATCCACCCAGCCCCAGCCATATTCCACTCCCCGCCGCACCGGCACCGCCACCCGCGCCCCCCGCGCCAGCAGATCGGCCCACAGCGCATCCGTGGACGGCTCGCTCGGCGTCGACCGATAGATTCCCACCTGGAACGCCGCCGTCCACCAATCTTGCGCCATCAGCCTCCGCTGGATCGCTTCCGACGCCTCCTTGGGCGCCGCCTGGACCTTCGCTTGTTCGCGCAACCGCTGCTTCATGGCACCAACCTCCGCAAATCAAATGGCTCCGGCGGCCGCGTCGGATGCCCGTCCCGATCGACCACGCACCAGTGGATGTCCGCCTCCGCGATCCGTGTCGCGCCCCGCCGGACCACCTGATGGAACACGCCGCTCACCCGCCGCATTTCCGTCGGTTCCGTTTCGATCTCCAGCGCGTCGTCGGCGTAGGCCGGCGACCGGTATGAGATGTCCGCGCGGGAAATCACCGTGAAGTACCCCGCCGCGATCAGCCCCTTGTAGTCGTAGCCCGCCGCATGCAGGAACTGCATCCGCGCCAGCTCCAGATAATTCACGTAGACGGCGTGGTTCACATGCCCGTACGAGTCGCACTCGTAAGGCCGCACCGTCAAGGAAGTCACGTGTTTCATATCCCGGTCAGCATACACCCCGCCCGCCCCCGAGGCAAGCCGCCCCCCCCGCCCCGGCGCTCCGGATGCGAGCTCACGCTTCCGCGTTGCGCTCGTAGATGCGGGCGATGCCGTGGAGCGTCAGGTCGGGAAAGACCGGAATCTTCAGGCCCGCGTCGGCGAGGACTTGCTTGGCGTAGCCGCCGGTCGCGCAGACCTGCGGATTCTTTTTCCCGCAGGCCTTGCCGAGCTGCCACAGGATTTCCGCCACCATGCCGCGATAGCCCCAGCGGGCGCTCAAGCGCATGGCTTCTTCCGTGTTGCGGCCGGTCTTCAACTTGATGCCGCCGGGTTTCAACTTGGGCAGCTGCGCGGTGCTGCCGCTCATCGCCGCGAACCACATGCCGTAGCCGGGGGCGATCACGCCGCCCGAAAACCCGCGCCGGGGCAGCACCAGATTGAAGGTGGCGGCCGTGCCGAAGTCGCACACGATGCACGGCGCGCCGCACAGTTCCGCGCCGGCGACCGCATTGGCGAACCGATCGTTCCCGGTCTGCTCGGGCCGCTTCAGATCCACGCCCATGCCGAAATCCAGCTTGGGGTCCACCCAGAGCACGGGCACCTTCGGAAAGGCCTTTTTCACGAGCTGCGCCCAGGCCTTGTTGCGCTTCGGAGCCACCGAGCACAGGCAGATGCCGTCGGGAATCTCGTCATCGGCGACGGCTTCGAGAATGACGGGGGTCGTCGTCTCGGTGCGCGCCGAGCGCCGGATCTTGCCGCGCGAGAACCATCCCGCCGCCGTGCGGGAGTTGCCGATGTTGATCGCCAAGATGTTCATAGCTCCGGCTCCTCTTCTTTGGCGCCCGCCGCGAGCCATGCGGCGCGGAGGGCGTCGAAGGGACTGTGGCGAACGGTCTGCAGCGATTCCACCAGAAACTCCAGCATGCGGTCCACTGAAATCGGCGCGCCTTCCAGCCGGCACGAGGTCGCGCTCCCCCGCAAGGGCGGCGGAAAATCATCCGCCCTCTGCCCCACGTTGATCCCGATGCCGACCACGGCGAACTCGATTTGGCCCTCTCCGATGCGCGGCTCGACGAGCACCCCGCAGATTTTTTTTCCGGCGGCGAGGATGTCGTTGGGCCATTTGACGCGCAGGTTGGGCACGCCGGCCTTTTCCAAGGCGCGGAACGCGGCCATGCCCGCCACGATGGCCAGCTCCGGCGCCTTCTTCGCCAACCCTCCCGGGCGCAGGACGAACGAGGCGTAGAGTCCGGTGCCCGGCGGCGATTCCCAGGCGCGCGCGCGGCGGCCCCGGCCGCGCGTCTGGCGACCGGCGGTCACCACCGATCCCTCCTGCGCCCCCGCCCGCGCCCACTCGCGGGCGACGTCGTTGGTGGACTCCGTCTCCGCGAGCCACCGACATGGAAGTCCCCACGGCATGCCGGCCTCAATCGAACTCGAGGGATAGATCCGCCGCTTGCGCCGAATGGGTCAGCGCGCCGATGGAGATGGCCGTCACCCCGGCGCGGGCGTATTCCCGCACGTTTTCCTTGGTGATGCCGCCGGAGGCCTCGGTCTTGCAGATCCCGCCGCAGAGGCCCACGGCGTCGGCGACCGTCTCCGGCGGCATGTTGTCGAGCAACACCCAGTCGGGCTGGCCGGGCAAGACCTCCCGCAACTGGTCCAAGGTGTCCACCTCGATCTCGATCTTGAGCCCCGGATAGGCCCGGCGCGCGCACCGCACGGCGTCGGCGAGCGTGCCGCGGTTCTTCTGCCGCCAAAACGCGAGATGGTTGTCCTTGATGAGGATGGCGTCGTGCAGGCCGATGCGGTGGTTGGTGCCGCCCCCGCACGCGACGGCGTATTTGTCCAACCGCCGCAGGCCGGGCACGGTCTTGCGCGTGTCGAGGATCAACGTGCCGTAGTCGGTGACGATCCGCACGAGGCATTCCGTGGCGGTGGCGATGCCCGCCATGCGCTGCAGCAGGTTCAGCGCCGTGCGCTCGGCGGTGAGCAGGGCGCGGGCCGGTCCCGCCACGCGGAGAACCGCCTCGCCCGCCGGGACGGGGCACCCGTCGGCGACGAGGCGCTCAACTTGCAGCGCGGGGTCGGCCATGCGGAAGACCTCGGCCGCGATCCCCGCGCCGGCGACGACCAGTTCATGCCGCGCCACGATGCGGGCGCTGGCCGTGGACGTTTCGTCCACCAGCGCGAGCGTCGTCACATCGCCCGGGCCGATGTCTTCGGCCAGCGCGCGGGCGATCAATTCGCGGATTTCCCGCTCCTGTTCCAGCGGCAGGTTGTTTTCGTTCATTTCTTTTTCCTCCGGGCGCCGGGCCGGCCTTTGCCCGGATGATACACCATCGGCTTGCGCTTTTCCTGCACGGTGCCCTTGAAGGGATTCTCCGCCTTCTTCAGCTCGTAGATCTGGTCGCGCAGCAGCGCCGCGCGCTCGAATTCCATCGCTTCGGCGGCCTCGGCCATTTCGCGCTCCATCTCGGCGATCGCGCGCACCACGTCGTAGTCTTCGCCCGCCTCCCGCACCACGAATTCCTCGGTCGCGCGCGCCTTCTCGGTCTGCGCCAGGCTTTCGCTGATGGCCTTCTCGATCTTGGTCGGCGTGAGGCCGTTGGCGAGGTTGTAGGCTTCCTGAACGCGCCGCCGCGCTTGCGTCAGATCGATCATGCGCCGCATGGAATCCGTGATCTTGTCGGCATACAGGATGACGCGCCCTTCCAAGTGCCGCGCCGCGCGGCCCGCCGTCTGGATCAGCGAGGTCTCGCTCCGCAGGAACCCCTCTTTGTCCGCGTCCAGCACCGCGACCAGCGCCACTTCGGGCAGATCGAGCCCTTCCCGCAGCAGGTTGATCCCGATCAGGCAGTCGAAATCCGCCTTGCGCAGGCCGCGCAGGATCGCCACGCGGTCCAGCGCCGTGATGTCGGAATGCAGATATTTCGACCGGACGCCGATGTTCTGCAGATAGGCGGACAGATCCTCGGCCGTCTTCTTCGTCAGCGTGGTGACCAGCACGCGGTCCTTGCGCTCGGCGCAGCGGCGGATCTCCTCGATCAGGTCGTCCACCTGCCCCGCCAGCGGCCGCACTTCGACGACCGGATCGAGGATGCCCGTCGGGCGGATGACCTGCCGCACGGGTGCGCCGGCCAGGCTGCCCTCCAGCGGCCCCGGCGTGGCCGAAGTGAACAGGACCCGCCCGGCCACGGACATGAACTCGTCGTAGTTCATGGGGCGGTTGTCGAGCGCCGAGGGCAGCCGGAAGCCGTGCTCCACCAGCGTGCGCTTGCGCGCCTGGTCGCCATTGTACATCGCGCGGATCTGCGGCAGCGACACATGCGACTCGTCGAGGATCGTCAGGAACCCCGGCGGGAAGAAATCCATCAGCGTCAGGGGGCGCGCGCCCGGCGGGCGGCCCGAGAGCGGGCGGGAATAGTTCTCGATGCCGCCGCAATAGCCCACCTCGCGCAACATCTCCAGGTCGTAGGTCACGCGCATGCGCAGGCGCTGGGCCTCCAGCAGCTGGTTCTGCTTCTCCAACTCGGCGACGCGCTCCTCCATCTCGGCGCGGATGCGCTCCATGGCGGGCGGAATCCGCTCGGCGGGCATCACGAAATGCTTCGCCGGCGAAATGGACGCGTGGTCGCAGGTTTGCAGCGTCTTGCCCGTCAGCGGATCGATCCGCCGCAGGCTTTCGATCGCGTCGCCGAAGAACTCCACGCGCACGCCCTCTTTGCTGTAGGACGGGAAGATGTCGAGGGTGTCGCCCCGCGCGCGGAAGGTGCCCGGCAGCGCGGCCACGTCGTTGCGCGCGTACTGCACATCCACCAGCCGCCGCATGACCTCCTCGCGCGAGGACGCCTCGCCGACGCGCAGGCGGATGAGCATGGCGCGGTAGTCCTCCGGCGAGCCCAGCCCGTAGATGCACGAGACCGACGCGACGATGATCACGTCCTCCCGGTTGATCAGCGCATCGGTCGCCGCGAGGCGCAGGCGCTCGATCTCTTCGTTGATGCTCGCGTCCTTCTCGATGTAGGTGTCCGTCTGCGGAATGTAGGCCTCGGGCTGGTAGTAGTCGTAGTAGCTCACGAAGTACTCCACCGCGTTGGCCGGGAAGAAGTCCTTCAACTCCGAATAGAGCTGCGCGGCGAGCGTCTTGTTGTGCGAAATGACCAGCGTGGGCTGGCCGATCCGCGCGATCACGTTGGCCATCGTGAAGGTCTTGCCGGAGCCCGTCACCCCCTCCAGCGTGAGGAAGCGCCGGCCGGACCGATAGCCCTCCAGCAGCGCGGCGATGGCCTCGGGCTGGTCGCCCGTCGGCTGGAAGTCCGACACCAGTTCAAACGCGCCCATGGCCACCCCTTCCGGACGCGGGGACCTAGCCCCAGCGCTCCTTCATCACCGTCTCGCCCAGCGGACGGCGGGACCGCACGCGGGGGGCGGTCTCGACGTCGGGGAACCCCAGCGGGGTCATGCCGACGACCTCGACGCCGTCCGGCAACCCGAGGATTTCATGGGCGGCCGCCGGATCGAACGCGCCGATCCAGCAGGTGCCCAAGCCCAGCTCGGCGGCGGCCAGCATCATGTGGTCCATGGCCAGCGCGCCATCGGCCATGGCATAGTTCTTGCCGTCGTAGGACCGCGTCCAGGCCTCCTTCGGCAGGATGCAGACCGCGAGGACGACGGGGGCCTTCCAGAACCATTCGCGCGCATAGGCCGCGCCCAGGGCGCGCCGGACCGCCTCGCCCCGCACCACGATGAACCGCCAGGGTTGCTTGTTGCAGGCCGACGGCGCGAGGCGCCCCGCCTCCAGCACCGTTTGCAGCATCTCCTCCGGCACCGCGTCGGGCTTGTACGCCCGCACGCTGCGCCGCGCCTCCGCCAATTCCAGGAAACTCGTCTTTTGCATGGCTCACCTCTTCGTGGCTTCAAGCCGCCCGCCGAAGTTGCCGGGCTGCAACGGGTCGGAGGAATAGCCGTCCACGCGCGCGGCGCACGTTGCGCCGGTGATTTCGCCCGACACGATCAAACGCGCGGCCGGAAACCGGATCGTGGCCGCGACATCTTTCACGGCGGAAAAGAGCAGCCCGTTCAACTCCGCCGTCAGGACTTCCGCGCCCCACAGGCCGACGATCTCGACGCCGCCATTGCGCACGTAGACGTTCACCAGCCCGCTTTCGCAGAAGGTGGTCAGGTTTGATCCCGCGGTCGGGGTGAAGCACAGGTCGAAATTGCCGCCAAAGTTGGCGTTCGTCACCGCCGCCGAATCCCCGCCGCCGCCGCTCCCCCCGCTGTTGTGGGTGGCGATCGCCAGCGCGCCGCCGATCGCCACGGCGCCGCCGACGATGATCGAGGCCGGGATGAGGTACTTCGCCTTGCCGACCTTGGCCGGCGGCGCGGCCGGCGGGGCGGCCGGCGTTCCGGCGGGCCGCGCCTCGCGCTGCGCCTGCTGCGCCACCGAGGTCGCGGAGGGGATCGCCGCCGGCGCGACGCCCGCCTCCACCAGCTTCACCGTCTGCCACTCGGTTTCCTTCGTCTCCCCGTCGGCGTTCTCGGCCTGGATGTAGTAGAACATCTGTTCGCCCGGGCCCATCATGTGGCCGGGGATCGTGCCATACCACACGCCGGCGCCGGAACTCGACATCGCCGACCGGAACGGCGTCATCCCCCGCGAGGCCGCGTAGAACAGCGCCACCGCCTCCACGCGGGCGGCCGCGTCGCGCACCGTGGCGCGCACGCCCAGCGGCTGCCCCTTTTCCCCCACGCGGATCGGATCGTGCACGATGGTCGGCACGCCCCAGGCCGGCGCGGCCAGCAGCGCGAACGCCAGCGCCGCGGCCATCCCCTTGAATTTCAACTTCTCCATATCCTCATCTCCAAACTTTTCCACGCGATGGAAAACTTTTTTCCACACCGTGGAAAACTTTTCCTACCACCCATAATCCACCGTGTACGTCAGGACCGTTTCGCCGTCCGCCGGCACCGGCGCGCGGAATTCGACCGTGTTCGAGTCGAATTTCGTGAACGGCAGGCTCGCAACCGGAATCTTCCAGTTGGCGCCGCGGTACAGCGGCTCGACGACGCGGATCTCGACGGGCGCCTCCTTGCGGTTGCGCAGCTTGATCTCGAACGACTCGGTCATCTTCTTGCCCGTGGTGTCCACCGTGAAGTCCACGCGCTTGCGCTCGCCCACGAGGTCGAAGGCGTTGCCCATGTCGAGCTTCAGCAGCTCGTTCTTGGGCAGGTGGTCCATCTGGTTCTCGCCCGTGAACTCGCGGCGGCCGTCCACCGAGTCCGTGCGATACAGGCGCAGGCGGCCCTTCGGCAGCGGCACGCCGAGCTGGTTCGTCGCGCTGTTCGAGATCTCGATCCGCACGCCAACCTTCTTTTCGGCCTGCGTGCCATAGTCCGGATCGGTGTTGTATCCGCCGCCCCAGCGATAGCCGACCATCGGATTGTAGACATAGTACCGGCTGCCCTTCACGCCGATCGCGCGGATGAATTCCACCTGCTTCAGCTCGTTGTTCCGCAACAGGACCGGCCGCGGCAAGGTGTAGAGATGGAATTCGTCGAAGGCGCGCTCGGAGGGCATGGCTTCTTCGGCAAATGCCATATTTTTCATAACCATGCCAATGCGGGAACGGTTATATTGCGGCTGCACCTTCTGCACGTCGCCGGCGATGAGCTTGATGTCGGCGTTTTCGAACGTCTTGCCGGTGTTGTTCTGGAGGGAGATCCAGCCGGAGAGGTCGAATTCATCGCGGCCCTCGGCGGGAGCGACGAGGCTGTAGGTGGCCTCCCAGCTCATGCCGGCGGTGACGTAGGCGACCTCGAGGGGGCACTCCCCCGCCTTCTTCGAGGCGATCTGCCACACGAGCGAGGGCTTGAGGAAGGCGTTGGGATCGATGCCCTCGAACACCGGCTGGCCTGGCAGCGAAAAGCGCACCGCGCCGTCTTCTTCGACGATGGGCTGCTCGGAACCGCCGCCGGGGACGTAGCCGCTGCGGATCAGCTTGCCGACGTGCTCCTTGACCGTGCCGTCCTCGCGCTTCTCCTCGAAGCGCAGGGTCTTGCCTTCCATCTGGTACAGCAGCAACCCTTGCGTCAGCGGGTCGTTGATGAAGCTCTGCTCCAGGATCTTCACGCCGAAAGGCGTCTCCGCCAATTCCCGCAGCAGCACGGAATCCGGCTCGAGCTGGCGCGACATGTCCGTCACGCGGACCTCGGACACGCCTTCCGCGAGCGAAAGCGTCCGGTCTTCCTTCACGGTGGCGAAGCCGCCATTGTAGATCGTGACCTGCGGACCGCCGGCGGCGAACGCCGCGAACGGCGCCCAAGCGACTAGCAACGCGAACTTTTTCATCTGTCGTCCTCCGATCCTCAGTCTACGGATAGGCGCCGGGATGGTCGAGCCCCATGTTCTCGGGGAGGCCGCAGATCAGGTTCATGTTCTGCAAGGCGTTGCCGGCCTGTCCCTTCATCAGGTTGTCGATGTGCGACACCACCCGCAGGCGGCGCGTGCGCTCGTCCACGTCCACGATGAGGTTGCAGAAATTGGTGCCGCGCACGTGGACGGTGCCGATGGCGGCTTTGCTGTCGTAGAGCCGCACGAAGGGGTTGCCCTGGTGGAATTCGGAATAGGCTTCCCAGACCTGCGGCAGGCCGATGCCGTCGCGGAGCGTGCCGTAGAGGCAGCTCAAGATGCCGCGGCAGACGGGCACGACCTGCGCCGTGAACGTCACCGGCAGAGGTTGGCCCGCGAGCTTGCCGAGCATGCGCTCGACTTCCATCACGTGCTGGTGCCCGCTCAGGCGGTAGGCCTGCATGTTTTCATAGCGCGCCGGATAATGGTGGATCGGCGTCGCCTTCTTCCCCGCGCCCGACACGCCCGTCTTGCAGTCGCAGATCAGGCTCGAGAAATCCACCAGCTTCGCCGCCGCCGCCGGGGCCAGGCCGATCAGGCAGCTCATCGCGAAGCACCCCGGATTGCCGACGAGGCGCTGGTCCTTGCCGTAGGCCGCGCGGTTCAGCTCCGGCAGCCCGTAGACGGTCTTGGGCAGCAGGTCCGGCGCCTTGTGCGCCGGATCGCGCCCGATGCGCCGCGCGTATTCGGCGTAGTCCTCCGTCGTGTTGAAGCGGAAGTCGCCGCTGTAGTCGATCACGCGCGCGCCCTTCGCCAGCTCGGCGGGGGCCTGCGCCATGCCGACGCCGTCGGGCGTCGAGAAAAACACCACGTCGGCCGGCTCCTGCGCCGCCGGATCGTCGGGCTTCAAAATCGTCAAATCGCAGAATCCCTTCAGGTGCGGATAGAGCTCGCTCATCGGCATGCCCGTCTCCGTCGCCGCCACCAGCGTCTGGATCTTCGCCTCGGGATGCCGCAAGAGCAGCTCCACGATCCCCACGCCGCCATATCCCCCGCAACCCACCACTTTGACTGTGATCATTGTTTTTCCTCCGGAAGGTATTCAGGAGTCAGCATTCAGGATTCAGAATGGAAACCTTCCGATCCCTGGCCTTGCAAATCGACTTCATTCTGACTTCTGAATCCTGAATTCTGAATTCTTTCTTTCTAAAACGGAATCCACTTCTGTCCCGGCTTCATCGCGGCGACCGCGTGGGCGATGAGCTGGACCGTCCGGTCCAGATCGTCCACGCTGACGATCTCGCCCGGGGTGTGCATGTAGCGCAGCGGGATGCTCACCAGCGCGGCCGCCACCCCCGCGCGCGAAATCTGCATGGGATCGGCGTCCGTCGGCGTCGCGCGCCCGTCGGCGACGATCTGCACCGGGATCTTCCGCTTCTTCGCCGTCTGGAGCAGATGCTCGTAGAGGACGGGATTGATGTTGGCCCCGCGCGAGAGCACCGGCCCGCCGCCGAGCTCCACCTTGCCCTCGCGCTTTTCCGCGGCATCCATCATCGGATGGTCCGTCGCGAACGTCACGTCCACCGCGATGCCGACGTCCGGCGCGATGCCGAACGACGAGGTGACCGCGCCGCGGCTGCCGATCTCCTCCTGCACCGTGCCCACGGCGTGGATCTCGGCCTGGGGCGACAGCCCGGCCAGCATCCGCGCCGCCTCCAGCACGACGAACGCGCCCGCGCGGTCGTCGAACGCCCGGCCCGCCAGCCGCCCGTTCGGCAGCGCGAGCACCCCTTGGTCGATCACCATCGGATCGCCCACCGAAACCATCTTTTCCGCTTCCTTGCGGTTCTTCGCGCCGATGTCGACCCACAGATCCGTCAGGGGCGTCACGCGGTTGCGCTCCTCGGGCCGCTGCAGATGGATGGGCACCTTGCCGATCACGCCAAGCACGACGCCCTGCGCCGTGCGGATCGCGACGCGCTGGCCCTGCGGAATCTGCGGGTCCCAGCCGCCGATCGGCGCGACCCACAGATAGCCCTTCGCATCGATCAGCGTCACGATGAACCCGATCTCGTCGTAGTGCCCGGCGAGCATCACGCGCGGCGAGCCGCCGGAATGGATCACGACGTCCGTGTTGCCATGCACGTCGGTGCGGACTTCGGCGGCGAAGGTTTCGGCTTCCTTGCGGAAGACGCGGACGGCATCCAGCTCGTAGCCCGAGGGGGAAACGGCCGACATCAGCCTCTTCAGGAAGTCCTGGCTCGTTTTTTTCATGTGCTCGGTTCCTTTTCGCGGAGAGGGCTTCACGCCGCGCCCCGTCCTATTGCGTGCGGGTGACCAGATTGGGATTCAGCAGCTTCGAGGGCGGCGGCGCAATGGCCGACAAGGTCCGGGCCGGAGCCGGGATCGGCGCCGCCACCACAGGCGGCGCCGAGGCCGGCGCGGCTTCCACCCTCGGCGGAGCCACGGACGCCGCCGGTTCCGCCGGCGCGGGACCCGGAGCCGGCGCGGGCACCGGCGCGGGCGCCGCCACCCAGACGGCGGGACCCGGAGCCGGCGCGGAAACGGCGGCGGGCGCGGGGGCCGACGTCGGGCCCCAGGCGCGGGCGGCCATCGGCGTGGGCGCGAGGGGCGCGGGCACCGGCGCGGGGGAGGTCACGACCCGCGTCGGCGCCTGGATCAGCGGCGCGCCCATCTCCACCTTTGCCCGGTGCACCAGCGCGAAATAGTTCAGGATGCCCTGCGCGATGCCTTGCGCCACGACCTCGCGGTAGGACGGCGTGGCCAACTTCTGTTCCTCCTGCGGATTCGACAGGAATCCGCATTCGACCAGCGTCGCCGGCATCGCGGAATTGCGCAGCACGACGAAACGCGCGCGCTTCAAGCCGCGATCCTCCGCGCGGGTGATGCCCACCAAGGCGCGATGGATCTGGTGCCCCAAGATCGTGTTGGAATGGTTGAACTGGTTGTTCGGCACGGCCGGATACCGGCCCGTCAGCTTGGGCTCGGCCGTGGGCGGATATTGCTCCGCCGCCGTCACGAACGTCTCCACCCCTTGCACGGTGCGCGAAGCGGCCGCGTTCATGTGGATGCTCACGAACGCATCCCCCCCCCCGCGCGCCGCCAGATAGGGCCGGTCCTCCAGCGCCCAGAACCGGTCGACGTCGCGCGTCATCACCACGCGCACGCCGGCTGCGGCCAGATGCGCCCGCACCCGGAGGGCGATGTCGAGCGCGATGTCTTTTTCCTTCAAGCCGCTCCGGCCCATCGTGCCCGGATCCTTGCCGCCGTGGCCGGCATCCAACACCACCGTGCGCGTTCCCCGGGCCCCCAGATACGCCGATGGCCGCACCAGCGGATCAAGCACGAACTGCGCGTCCGCGTCGCTGATCGACCAATCGCCGCGCACCTTGACCACGGGCGCATGCAGCCAGAGCGGACTGCCGTTGATCACCGCCTGCCGCCCGTCCGCCGTGAACTGGAGGCTGGTGTACTGGCCCCGGATCAGGATCGTCTTCCCCCCCGGCAGGGCCAGCGGCAGGCCATACATCGCGGCCAAATCCTTGAGCGCCACGTACCGCTTCCCGGCATAGGTCATCGCCTTCAGGGTGCGCACCTGGGCCGGCGCCGGCTCCGGCGCCGCCAAGCCGATGCCCAGCGCCAGGACCAAGGCCATTCCGATGGAACGAAACGAATGCATGAACCGGGCACTATAAGGCCCCCCCCCATCAAAGGCAATCTTTCCATGTCCGCAACGGCGGACGGACGGCCCGCGTTTTTCCCCGTTCATTTTCTTGCGCCCCGGGGCCGGACATTCTATCCTGCCCCCCATGAAGATCATTTTCCATCTCTTGCCGATGGTCGCCGGATTGGCGTTCGCCGGGACCGGTTGCGTCACCACCCCGGAAACCGAACCGCCGGCGGCCTCGCAGGCCGACGTGGGCTACCTGCGCGAAGAAATCCGCCGCCTGAACGCGCGGCTGGACGCCTCCGACGCCGAACTCGGCCGCGTGCAAGGCGAGGTCGTGTCCGCCCGCTCCAGCCAGCCCGCCACCGCTTCCGCCGCCCAGGTGCAGTCGATGCAGACCCAGCTCGACGATCACCAGCGCCAGATCCGGGCCCTCGATGCGGCCCGCGCGCAGGACAAGAAGGAGATCTACGACGACATCTCCAAGAAGATCGCCACCCTGCTGAAGGCTTCTTCCGTCTCTTCCGCCCCGGCGCGATCCACCAAGCGATCGGCCTCTCAAAACGGCATCGAGCACGTGGTCCAGTCCGGCGAATCCCTTTCGAAAATCGCCGCCGCCTACGGCGTGAAGATGAGCGTCCTCGTCGAAGAGAACGCCCTGAAGAGCCCCGACAGCATTTTCGTCGGCCAGAAGCTCTTCATCCCCGAATAGCCTCCGCCGCGTCCCGGCGCGCGCCCGCCTTTCACGCGGCGGGGGTCCGCAAGGCGATTTGCAGGCACATGAGCGACCAGAAGCACCCCAGCAGGCTCGCCATCGGCATTTGCAAGGCCGTGGGCAGGCTGTAGAGCACCATCACGCTCGGCGCCCAAAACGTCCACCCGGGCACTTGGTTCGGCAATACGATGCGCCGGTACCAGCCCGGAGGGGCCAGTTGCAGGCGCGTGGCGCGCCACGAATAGTTTTCGTCCTGCCACAGATGCGCGATCGCCGTGATCGGCGAGGCGTAGAACGGCGAATAGAGCAGCATGTCCGTCGCCGTCTTCAGCAGGACGGTGGCGACGCCCGCCTCCGCGCCCCACACCCGCGCCTGGAAGGCGTAGAACAGATGCGTGTTCGCCCCCATGAACCCCCACCAGACCATGCCGAACGCCAGCGCGGCCCACGGCCGCCGCACCCGCAACCCCGGGATCAGCGCGCAGAACAGCGCCGGAACGATTCCGTTGAACACCACGCGCATCCCCACCGAGAAGACGATGCCATGGCGGTCCTGCCAGACGGCCACGTGCTGCAGCAGCTCGTGGAATCCCGGAGAAAGATAGTACGCCGCCACGCAGGCCGCCGCCGCGCCTTGCAGCACCAGCCCCGGCGCCAGGTTGGCGCGCGCCGCGCGCACGCCGATCTGCCACGGCGTGGAACCGGCCGCCATTTTCCCGGAGCGTGGAAACGGGTTCTCCATGGCGCGAAGCCTCTCAGCCCCGCCGCGCGCGAAGGAAAAACTCCTCCGGCTCGTCGATCGCCTCGTCCACCCGCCAGCCGCCGGCCTCCAGCCGCCGCTTCAGGTCCGCCCCGGACGGCATCACGTCGTTGTGCACGCCGGCGAGGCGCGCATGCATCGCGTTGAGCTCCGCGCTGCCTTCGAGATTGGCGATCACCAGCTCCCCGCCGGGCGCGAGCCAGCCCGCGCAGCGCCGCAGGAATTCGGCGGCGTCTTCCAGGTGCGGATAGAACCGGAAGCACAGCACCAGATCCCAGCGCCCGGATCCGATGTCGGCCTCCTCTGCTTTCGCCCGCATCGCGCGGACATGCCCCTGGCCCGCCACCGCGTGCCCGCACCGCGCCACCATGCCCGGACACGCATCCACCGCCAGCACCGCCCCCGCCCCCCCCACCCATCCGGCC
>SABN01000340.1 GCA_009928955.1 Opitutia bacterium
GACGGCGGCGCCGATCCCGAGCGCGTCGCGGTGATGGTTGGCAACGGCATCGGCGGCAAAGAGGTCGACGAAGAGGGCTACCACACGCTTTTCGAGCGCGGCCCGGGGCGCCTCTCGCCCATGCTCATTCCCAAGCTCATCGCCAACGAAGCGGCCGGCAACATCTCCATCGCCCTGAAGGCTAAAGGCGCCGCGCACACCGTGGTCACCGCCTGCGCCTCCGGCACCGACGCGCTCGGCATGGCGCTGGACATGATCCGCGCGGGCCGCGCGGACGTGGTCATCGCGGGCGGCACCGAGGCCACCATCACCGAGTACTGCGTGGGCGGCTTCTGCTCCATGAAGGCGTTGAGCACAAAGTACAACGACACGCCCGAGAAGGCCTGCCGCCCGTTTGACGCCGGCCGCGACGGCTTTGTCATGGCCGAGGGTGCCGCGATGCTGATCCTCGAGACCGAGGCGCACGCCAAAGCGCGCAACGCCCGCGTCTACGCCGAATTCGCCGGCTACGGCGCCTCCGGCGACGCCTATCACCTGACTGCCCCCGACCCCGAAGCCGCCGGCGCCGTCCGCGCCATCAAGGCCGCGCTTAAGGATGCGGGCCTCGGCCTCGAGGATGTCGATTACGTCAACGCCCACGGCACCTCCACCCCGCTGAACGACCCGATGGAGACCAAGGCGATCAAGGCGGTCTTCGGCGAGCAGGCGCGCCGCCTCAAGGTCTCCTCGACCAAGAGCATGACCGGCCACCTGCTGGGCGCCGCCGGCGCGATCGAAGCGGCGATCTGCGCGCTCGCCATCCGCGACGGTTTTTACCCGCCGACGATCAACAATGAAAATCCCGACCCTGCGTGCGATCTGGATGTCGTGCCCAACAAGGGCGTGCAGGGGCCGATCCGCGCGGCGATTTCGACCTCGCTCGGATTCGGCGGACACAACGGCGTGATCGCCCTCAAGGCGTACAACTAACGTGCGCCCTCAACAGGAGAGTGAACAAAAGATGAGCGAAGCGATCAAAAAGAC
>SABN01000341.1 GCA_009928955.1 Opitutia bacterium
GGGGAAGGTGTCCAACGGCAACTACGTCTGGATCAGCTACTTCTACAGCTACCTCAACGAACACGGACGCGCCGGGTTCGTCATGTCCTCGCAGGCATCAAGCGCCGGGCGGGACGAGGCCGCGGTGCGCCGCAAGCTGATCGAAACCGGCGACGTGGATGTCATGATCGCCGTTCGATCCAACTTCTTCTACACCCGCGCCGTTCCGTGCGAACTCTGGTTCCTCAACCGCGACAAGCCCGCGCGCCATCGGGATAAGGTGCTGATGATCGACGCGCGGAACGTCTTCCGCAAGGTCACCCGCAAGATCTGCGACTTCTCGCCCGAACAGGAGAAAAACCTCCTCGCCGTCGTCTGGCTCTACCGTGGCGAAACCGGAAAGTTCCTCGACCTGGTTGCGGACTACTGCCTCCGCACGCTCGACGAAGCGGAAAACTGTTTCCGCGCTCCTGAGGATGCCAACGCGCCCCTGCCGGGATTCTCGGCCTCGCTCGCCGCGCTCCGCGAAACGGCGCTTCCGCTGCTGAAGAACCTTCCCGGCGCTTCCGAGACGCTGAAGGAGTTCGACGACGCATTCGCCCTCTTCGGGGACGACGCGGAGAGTTTCCGCCGGATGTTCGCGAAACGCCGCGCCGAGCGGAACGACCTGTCTGCGAAGCAAGGCGCGCCGAAAGAGGCGGTGGAACGCCTCGCGCCGCTCGCTGAAAGCGCCCGCAACCTGGCCAAGCGGACGGACCCCCTCTACAAGCTCGCCTGCCGCCTTCTCGAAAACGGCGAGGAGAACGGAACCCCCCGCCGGGGAGAAGCTGCCCGCCTCCGCAAAGCCGCCGACGAAGCGCGTCTCCGTGCCGCGGCGCAGCTCAAACAGGCGCGCTACTTCTGGAAGCAGGCGCGCTGGCTCGTCGAACGCTTCCCCGAAGCGCGCCTCCGCGACGTCGAAGGGCTGGTCAAGCTGGCGGACAGGTCCGAGATCGAAGCCAACGACTGGAGCCTCACCCCCGGCCGGTACGTCGGCGTCGCCCC
>SABN01000342.1 GCA_009928955.1 Opitutia bacterium
TGAGATCCGCTTGGCTGCGATGTCCGGCGCGGTAGGAGCCGGAGTCGATCTCCACGAGCCCCAGCACATCCGCTTTCTGCTCGCGGAAAAACCGGATCAACGCATCCAGGTTTTTGCCGGTTTTCCGGAAAAACCCGCCGAAGGGGAACGGAAGATGGAATTTGAACCCCGTTCCAGTCCCATACCGCATATTGTAAAGCATCAATCTCATTGTTAATATCCGGTTAAGGGTACGCCATATCGGGTCGAAATACAAGAGCGATGTGAAAAAAGGCTTGGCGGAGACGGGGTGCGGCGGGATAAGAGGAGATATGAAAAAGTGCGCGCTGATCTTGGCTCCGCATCCGGATGATGAATGCATCATTGGATTGCTGCCCTTGCGGTTGCGGGAAGAGTGCGGCTTTCAAGTCTGGGTGGTTCCCGCCACGCTGGGCAGTCGAGAGGCGCGCAAAGCCGAACGGCGGAAAGAGCTCGCGCTCGCCTGTGCGCGACTTGGGTTCCGTTTGCGCTGGTTGAAACGTTCGGATTTCTCGGGCGCTCAAACGAAGGAATTGAGCGGTTTGCTCGAGGCGATTCGCCCTGCGGTGGTGTTCATGCCGCATGCGAAAGACGGGCATCCCACGCACCGGGCGACTCATCGGCTCGGCGTTGCGGCGATGGATGTGGAGAAGCTGCGGATGTTCCACGTCGTGGAAACCGAATACTGGCATCCGCTGGAGCATCCCAACCTGATGGTCGCGGCCGACCAGAGGCAACTGGCGAAGCTGGGCCGCGCCTTGGCATGCCACACGGGCGAAATTGCGCGCAACGATTATGCCGCGCGGCTGCCGGCCTGGATGGTCGACAACGTGCGCCGCGGGGCGGAACGGGTTGGCGGCGCCGGTGCGGCGGAACCGAGCTTCGCCTATGCCACGTTGTATCGGGCGCGGAAGCGGGCCGCCGGGAAGTGGGAAGCGGAATTCCGGGGAGGAAGGATGGTCGAATCTTCCGAAGATCTTGGCGCGCTGGCGGCGCGTTGGAGG
>SABN01000154.1 GCA_009928955.1 Opitutia bacterium
TTTCGCGCGCAATGCGTTTCAGGAGTTTATAAACTCCTTAAACGCATTGCGCGCGAAAAGGATTTCCATGGCGTGGAAAAAATGCGAAAAAGTTTTCCATAGCGTGGAAAAAGTTCGGAAATTGTTTCCATACTGTGGAAAACGCCCATGATCAACCGCCACTGTCCCGTCTGCCATGTCCCGCTCGAGCCGGAAGACTACGAAGGCTTCCGCGTCCTGCGCTGCCCGGATTGCGCGGGGCACCTTGTGGACCTGACCCGCTACGAGTCCATCAAGCGCCTGCCGCGCAAAACACTCCCCGAGCTCGAAGCCGAGGCGCGCGACGGCTTCCAGGGTGACAACCCCGAGCCCATCCGCTGCCCCCGCTGCCATCTCGCCATGCAGAAGCGTCCCCTCCACGTGCCCGGCTTCGACCTGCACATGGACCTCTGCCGCCCGTGTTCGCTGGCCTGGCTCGACGGCGGCGAACTCGCCATGGCCCAGCTCGGCCACCAGTCCACCCCCGGATTTCAAGACCGACAGACCCACCGGGAACGCGCCGAAGCCCTCGAGGCCGACCCCGACCGCAAGGCGGCCTTCGACGAGGCCCTTTCCAACATGCCCCTCGAAAAAGATCCCTTCTCCCAAGGCCTGAAGGAGTCCATCGTGGACGCGCTCCAACACATCCTGTTCCGACTCCCCTTCCGCTTCCCCTTCCGATGAAAAACAAACCAACCCATCCCACCCCCCTGAACCCTGAACCCTGTCCCCTGACCCCTTCCCCCGGCGGCGTCCGCCTGCAGAAATTCCTCGCCTCTGCCGGCGTCGGCTCGCGCCGCCGCTGCGAGGAACTTATCACCGCCGGGCGCGTCCACGTCGACGGCGTGCGCGTAACGGAACTCGGCTCGCGCGTCGATCCGGAAACGCAGGCCGTCGAGCTCGACGGCCGCCCCGTGCGCCCCGAGCGCCACCGCACCTATCTGGCCGACAAGCCGCCCAAGATCGTCTGCACCTCCTTCGATCCCGAGGGCCGCCCCACCCTCGTCGAATGGGCCGCCCACATGGGCGCCGACCCGCGCCTGCGCCTCTACACCGTCGGCCGCCTCGACTACGACAGCGAAGGCCTCATCCTCCTCACCAACGACGGCGCACTCGCCCAGGCCCTCGCCCACCCCCGCCACCACGTCGAAAAGGAATACCGCGCCTGGACCGACCTCTTCGCCTCCCGCGACCAGATCGCCGCCATGCTCGAAGGCGTCGAGGACGACGGCGAAGTCCTGCGCGCCCTCGCCGTCGTTCCGGAAGCGTCGCGCCCCGGCCGCCCCCCCTCCCTGCGCATCGTGCTGGGCGAAGGCCGCAACCGCCACATCCGCCGCATGCTCGAAGCGTTGGGCCTGCGCGTCAAGCGCCTCCGCCGCATCCGCATCGGCGCGCTCACCGAATCCGACCTGCGCGGCCAGCCCCTCCGCGAACTCGCCCCCGCCGAGCTCGCCCGCCTCCGGTGAGATCGCCCGCCCCCGGCCCCAAGCCGCCACTATCACTTATAATTATATGTGATCGTGAACGAATTCCGCCCGGGCGGGAGGGGAATCCCGGCGGCGATCTCCCGCATGGGGGAGCGGCCGCAATTTTCTTTTCTTCGAGCGGGCGGGGCGTACACTGCGGCTCCCGATGACCTCTTCCGTCCACTTCCGCGCAGGAGCCGCCGCCCTCGCCGCGATGCTGACCGCCCTGCTCTTCTGGGCGGTCATTCCGCTGTTCCTCGAGCACTTCACCCATCTGCTGGACCCGTGGACGGTGAACGGCGCGCGCTATTTCTTCTCGGCGGCGTTCTGGCTGCCGTTCGTGGCGCATACCCTGCGGCGGATGGCGCCGGCCGACCGCCGCGCGGTCGGGAAGGCGGCGCTGGCGCCGGCGGCGGCGCACACCGTCTGCCAGATCTTCTTCGGCTTCGCGCCCTATTACAACAACGCCACGATGCTGAACTTCGGCTGCCGCCTCTCCATCCCGTTCACCGCGCTGTTCGGCTTCTGGCTGCTGAAGAGCGAACGCCCCTTGATGCGCTCGCCTCTGTTCTGGACGGGCCTGCTGTGCGCCCTCGGCGGCTTCCTGCTGATGTTCGAGAAGGGCTTCGGCACGGATGGCACGTCGGTGCCGGGCATGTTCCTGCTGCTGGGCTTCGCCTTCACCTGGGGCCTCTACGTGGTGCTCGTCCGCCGCAACCTCGCGGGCGTTCCGACCCACCTGTCCTACGGCCTCATCAGCCTGCTGGCCTTTCCCCCGCTGCTGGCGCTGATGCTCGGCCTGGGCGATTGGCCGGCCCTGCTGCATCTGCCGGCGGCCCAGTGGGGCTGGCTGCTCCTCTCCGCGATCATCGGCCTGGCCTTGAGCCACATGCTGTTCTATCGCGGCCTCCTCGTCATCGGACCCATCGCCTCCGAGGGCGGCATGCTGCTGATCCCCTTCCAAACGGCCTTCCTCGCGCATCTCTTCTTGGGAGAGCGGCTTTCCCCCACGCAGTGGGCCGCCGGCGTCATCTTGATGCTGGGCTGCGCGCTGCTCCTGCGCGCGCGCTTCACCGTCCGCGCGTGACCGCGAAGGGGTCGCGCGGAATCAATCCGCGGATTGCGATGGCCCCGCGCCCGGCAAGCGGAGCTTGGCCGGAGAGGGCGGGCGGTCTTGGATCGCATAGATGATCAGGCCCACCACCAACAGCACGATGAGCAGCATGCCGATCAGCGAAAACCAGTCCATCGGACTCCGGAGGTGCTCCCCGCACCAAGCGCACCGGCCGGCCCGGGGATGGTTCCGGTTGCCGCAGGTTTTGCAGATTTTATATTTGGGTGGCGGCATATCAAGGGCGATGAAGCGGATTCAGCCTAACAAGTCGCACGGCGGAAAACAACCATTGACCCGCATCCTAACGAAATCCTAATGACTCCCGTTCGAAGAGCGGATGGCCGGCACCTTCGCTTGGGGGATCCGCCCGCCGCCGTTCGTTTCCTCGAGCATCCGGTCCGCGTCCATGGTCTCGCCCAAAGCGGGACCGAGGGGCTCTTGCTTCAGAATGCGGTTGCCCGCCCAGGCGATCAGCCACGCCCCGAGCGGCGCGGTCAACAGGATGCTCAGCACGGCAACCGCGAGAATGACCTGCCCGGGACCCAGACCCATCCCGGCGGCCTGCATGGCGATCAGCGGCGCGCCGCCGATGGCCGCCTGCACCGTTGCCTTGGGAAGATAGGCGATCACGACGAAAAACCGCTCCGCCGGGGTCAATTCGCTGCCGACCAGGCACAGCCACGTGCCGAGGCTCCGGGCCACCAGCCCCAGCCCGATCAGCGCGCTGCCGGCCAGGCCGGCTTGCCACGCGACGCGCACGTCCACCTGCGCGCCGACCAGCGTGAACAGCATGATCTGGGCGAACACCCAGATCTTCGACAGCTTGCCGGAGATTTCGTGGGCCATATGCTCGCTCTTCGCGAGGATGATCGCGCCGATGGCCATCACGGCCAGCAGCGCCGCGAAGGGCAGAAATTCCTCGACGCGGGCCTCCACCCCGACCAGCACGATCGCAACGCCCAGAATGGCCAGCAGGCGCTTCGTGGCGCGCGGATTGAACCGCCGGAACACGCCATAGAGGATCCAACCGATCGCCAGCCCCGCGACGATCCCCGACAGGATGGAGATCGGAATGCCGGCGAGTTTCCCCAGCAGATTCACCTTGCTGCCCGTGTAGAGGCCCAGCAGCGCGCTGAAGACCACGATGACGAACACGTCGTCGAGGGAGGAGGCCGCGATGACCAGCGTCGGAATCCCCTTGTCCGTCCCTTTCCGGCGCGCCGCGAAATCGAGCATCAGGGGCACCACGACGGCCGGCGAGACGGCGCCCAGAACGGTGCCGAGGATGGCCGATTCCAAATAGGTCAGCCCCAGAAGCCGCGGCCCCAGGGCCGTGACCGCCAGCGCTTCCAGCGTCGCTGGGATGAAGGCCAGCAGCACCGCCTGGAGCCCGATGCGCCGCAGCTTGTCCTTGTGCAGTTCGAATCCCGCGCGCAGCAGGATCACGATCAGCGCGATCATCCGCAGGTCGGCCGAAAACGCCAGCAAGCCGGGATCCAGCGCCCCCAGCATCCACGGGCCGAGCACGACGCCCACCCCCATCATGCCGACCAGTCCCGGCACCCGCAGCTTCCGGAAGAGAAAATCCACCATCAGCCCCAGGATCACCACCGTCGCCAGTCCCAGCGCCATCGGATCAGCCCTCCGCCCGGCCGATCGGCTCGCCGCCGTGGCGATACAGGATCACCCGCACCTGTTCGAGCGTCGCCAACCCCCGGACGCCCAGGTGATCCAACGCGGGCAGAAACGCCGCGATCCGCTCGGGCCGATCCACGATCTCGACCACGATGGGCAGATCTTCCGAAAGCCGCAGCAGCTTGAAGCTGTGGATCCGGCTGGCTTTGCCGAACCCCATCACGCCGCGGACGACCGTGGCCCCCGCCAGCCCTTGCTTCCGGGCTTCATCAACGACCGCCTCGTACAGCGGCCGGCGCCCGTGCTTGTCCGTTTCGCCGATGAAGATCCTCAGCAATTCCGCTTCGTGGGGAAGATCCATGTTCCGCTCCTCGGGCATCCTACAACAGCCGGCCGACGAAAGCTCCGGCCAGATAAGCGACCAGGCCCAGGCCCAGTTCGCCCGCCAAGTTCAAGCTGGCCATGAACCACTCGGCATGTTCGATCATCTGGTCGGTTTCGAAAAGGAAGGCGCTGAAGGTGGTGAACGAGCCGACGAAGCCCACGAGGACGATCATGCGCATTTCGCCGCCGATCAGCCATCTTTCCTGGGTCAGCGTCCAGATCAGGCCGAACAGGAAGCAGCCCGCCACGTTGACCGCCAAGGTGCCCCATGGGAAGGACGACCCCATCTGGCGGTCCAGCAAGCCGGCCAAGCCATAGCGGGCCAACGCGCCGCAAGCGCCGGCCACGGCCAATCCCGTTATTTTAAGGCTCATATCCATGTCGAGCGTCGCTCCAATCGCCGTTTCCGGCCGGGGCCCGGCCTGTTTCATGTGTTCCTCGCGCCGGCGCGGCCAACGAAAAGCCCCGCCGCGGCGGGGCTTCCACAAGGCTCCCGCCGCCGAAACCTTCGGCAACAGGAGTCATCAGTCCGGGCAACCCGGACGGTTCAGCGGGGGACTCCATCCCCTTGGAACGTCGCCATATCTCCTCCAAACCGCCCGGAAACGCAAGGAAAAACGCGGCCGCCGTCCCCGGCGCTTGACTTGGCGGCGCGGGCTTTGGCATAGTCCGCGTTTCTGACGCCAAAGTAGCTCAGTTGGCAGAGCACCGCATTCGTAATGCGACGGTCGTCGGTTCGAATCCGACCTTTGGCTCCATTATCCCCCCCCCCCCCCCCCCCCCCCCCCCCCC
>SABN01000343.1 GCA_009928955.1 Opitutia bacterium
GGACCGCGTGTACACGGTGGCAGAGTCGCCCGACTGGCTGTGCGGGCTGCCCTTCCTGCGCGCAAGCATCGAGGGCGGCCTTGCGGTGACGGTTGCGCGGGCCGGCGTGCTGACGGTGATCACCGCCGATCCCGCCGACGCGCTCGCCACGCATTCGCAGAGCGCGCGTCTGGAGGCGCTGGGGTTCGTCTGGGTCAAGGCGCCGGCCGCCTTCCAGCTTTTCGGCACGTCACCTTTTGATGTCAGCCGCACCTATCAGAAACAGGTCGCGCAGGACGAGACCTTCAGTTTTCAGAAATGGGCGGTGCTGGCCGGTTTCGCTGAAGCCGACGGGCCGCCGCCGCCGTTCGACCTCCTGCCCGGACGCGGCGAGCGGCTTTACAATGGAATCGAACTCTCGACCAATTGGCCGCCGCGCACCGTGGATACGGCGGACTGGGCGTCGATGGCGGTGCCGTATCTGACCGCGCCGCCGGAAGTGATTCCCATCGATGTGGGGCGGCAGTTGTTCGTGGATGATTTCCTGATCGCGACCGGCACATTGCAGCGCGTCTTCGGCATGCCCGAGAAATATGCCGGGAACCCGGTGCTGCGCCCGGAGACCGAACTGGAACTGAACGGCAGCCGGAACGCCGCAGCCGTGCCGAAGGGCGGCGGGCTCTGGTGGGATCCCTATGAACGGCTGTTCAAGCTCTGGTACGAGGCCGGCTGGATCCACACCATCTGCTACGCCACCAGCACCAACGGGCTGGATTGGGAGCGGCCGGAGCTGGATGTGGTGCCGGGCACCAATCAGGTGCTGCCGCCGGATCTGACGCCCGACTCGTGGACGGTGGTGCCCGATTGGGAAGCGGCCGATCCGCTGCAGCGCTACAAGATGTTCATGCGCGGGCCGGGCGGGACAATCCCCGGCGTAAGCATGACCTCGGCGGACGGCATCCACTGGATCAATCGCGTGATCACCGGCGGCACGGGCGACCGCAGCTCGATGTTTTACAATCCCTTCCGGCGCATG
>SABN01000155.1 GCA_009928955.1 Opitutia bacterium
TTTTGCGCCGCCGCATCGGCCCCGGCGCGGCCGCGCTGTGCGCCCTCGCGCCGGCGGCGCTGCTGCTTTGGGATTTCCACCCCCTGCGCCCCGACCACCACGCCTTCCAGATCATGGCCGCGTTCTTCTGCGGCCTCGCCCTTCTCTTCAGCGGATTCGGGTGGACCTCCTCCAACCGGGCGGACGGCGGCGCGCGCCGTCTCTTCCTCCTGTCCGGCATCCTCGGCGGCATCGGCCTCTGGCTCGGCGCCACCATCTTCTATTTTTCGCTGGCCGCCCTCGCCCTCGCCACCGCGTTTGCGCTTCTCGTTTCTCCCGGCGCCTCCGAATCCGCCGGCTTATCCATGCGTCCGGAACGCTGGCGCCACTGGTCGTGGGCCGGCGCCGGGACCGCCCTGCTGTTTTATGCGCTCGAATATGCGCCGGGCCCCTTCCCGCTGCGCCTGGAAGTCAACCATCCCTTGTATGCCCTCTCTTGGCTGGGCATCGGCGAGAGCCTCTATCTCCTGGCGCGCTGGAAACACGTGGACCGCCGCCTGTCCGCCCCGCGTCTAATTCACGCCGGATGGGCCTTGCTCGCCGCCGCCGCGCTGCCGGCGCTGGTGTTGTTCGGGCCGGAATCCAGCTATCTTCCGCGCACGCTCCTGATGTGGCGCTTGCACGCGCGGCACATCCATGAATTCCTCACCGCCCAGGCCTTTGCCGTCCAGAACAACGAAAACTTCTATTTCCTGCTGCTGCGCTTCATCGGCCCAGGGCTCGCCTGCGCGGGCATATGGCTTTATCTCCAGCCCAAACTCCGCCTGGCCTTTTCCGCCCGGCTCATGGTGCGCTTCGCCCTTCCCGTCTTCGTCCTGTTCACGGCGCTCTTGCTCTGGCAAATCCGCTGGCGGTCCTTCGCCGCCGTGTCCAGCTTGCTCTTGGCGATCGCCTCCATTTGCGCGTTGCGGTCGTCCGGGGAGCAACTCGCCCGCCGCACCGCGCTGCTGGTGGCCACCTTGTTGGGCCTCCAATGGCTCATCGGCCTGGGGATCGGCCTCCATCCGCTGCTTCTCATGGGGCGGGTCTCCAAAATCGATCCGCTCTATTTCAAGGCCATGCAACTGCGCAATCTGATGGTCAACTTGAAGCAGGCCTTCCCCGCCACGCCCCTCCGGCTGCTCGCGCCGTCCGAGATGGCTCCCGCGGCGTACTACTTCGGCGTCGGCGACGGCATCGGCTCGCTCTATTGGGAAAACCTCGCCGGCATGGAAACCTCGGCGGAATGCTTCGCCGACCCGCTGCCCGGAAACCGCGCGCGCGAGATCGTCGCGGAGCGCCAGATCACCCACGTCGTCATGAACGAAGGCGCGCAGGATGCGCTGATGTTCTATCATCTCCACACGGGCCGCGACGACCAAGCCGGCGCCTCCCGAACCGTGGGCGGCGCCCTCACCGGCATCGGGACGGAACTCCCCCCGTGGCTGCGCTTCGACGAGACCTTGAACGCGACCGTCAATCCGGGTCTCTACACCTTCGTCCCCGCCCTCGGCCAGTGGGCGCCCACCCGCCTCGCCACCCGCATCTATACCGTCGTCTCCCCGCCGCCGTCGGCCCAAGCGCCGCGGTAGCCGCGTTGTAGCCGCGCCCGCTGGGCGCGGGGGCTGTTCGGGCATGGGCCGATCCAACGCGCCCAGCGGGCGCATCTACAAGAAAACCGAAGTCCGCCTATTCCCGACGGCGGATGCCCCTCTTGGAAATGGTCGCCCCCCGCCGTTCGGGCCCTGTCCTCCTCGGCAGCTTCAGGGCCACCCGTTTCGACTTCGCCCCGGGATTCCACGCCGCGTACTGGCAAGCGCCCCATTCCGTGCCCAGCAATTCTTCCGGCCAAGCGGACGTCAGCGACAGATAGTACCGCCCCGTCGTGGCCCCCTCCGCATCAAATCCCAGCACGTAGTCGAAAATGTTTCCGTTCACATCCATGAAATTGAGGTGGGTGCAGTTGCCTCTTCGCGTTTCATATGACATAAAAGCGTCATTGATCTTCACGACGGCCCCCGGCGTCGTCACGTTCTGCCAAAAGCCGGTCTTGGCCACCAGATTCAGCCAATACTGGTAAACCGTCCCGTCGTGCTCCTGCGCCGCAAACGTGATCCCGACCATCTCGTCCAGCGGAATCGCGCTGAACACCGGATACTGCGCCTGCGCCGCATGGAAATAGTGCTCCGTCCCGAACTCGCCCGGCTGCGCCAGAAAGGTGTTCGTCCGCCGAATCGTCTGCGTCTGCGCATTGAAACCCATGGCGTTGATCGACCAGGCCGGGGCCATCAAGTTCGTCGTGTGGATGATGGAATATTCGCTCTTCGGAGGAACGTCGTATGCAACCGACGACAGGTTTGTCCCGGCCTCCACGCGCAACGCCGTCTCCGACGCGACCACTTGCGGCAAAGCCCACGCTGAAACATCAAACGCCTCGGCTTCGGCACCCACCCGCCGGATCGCCACGGTGGAAATCGACGCGGGGGTCGCCAACTGTCCGTCCGTTTGTCCACCGCCCGCGATCGCCTGCACCACGTCCATCCCCGCGCTCACGCGGCCGAACACCGTCTGCCGCCCGTCCCAATACGGCGCGCCGTTCGTCAGCAAGAGCATGAACTCGGCCGCCCCCGTGTGGGGCCCGTCCGTCACCATCGCGGCCACCCCGTTGGAATGGCTCAAGCCATTGGTCGCTTCGTCCAGGATCGCGTATCCCGGCCCGCCGCTCCAAGCCCCGGCCACCGGGCGCAGGCCTCCTTGCAGCGCCAGGAGGTTGTTGGTGTTCTCGCGCTCGGGAACCACTTTGTAGAATCCGCTTCCGGCATACCAAGGGTTCGTCCGCGCCGCGCCGTTCACCGGATCCATCCACGACTGCGTCCCCTCCGCCAGCCGGATGAAATGCGCGACCGTCCGCGGCGCCCGCACGGTGTCCAGTTCCACCGTGAACGTCCCCGCCGAGGTGGAAAAATCGGCGAAAACGCCATGGGTCTGCGCCGGCGCCGACACGCCCGACAGCCAGGCGGACGCGGCCAGCACGAAGGAAATGCGCAGCGGTTTCACGGGCTTTCTATACCACTTCCGGCCCCCACTGGCAACCGGCCGGCGTCATTTGGGCCGGGCGTACACCATCATTTTCACGCCGGGATTGAAGTATATGTTCGCTTCCAGCAGCCAGCGGGGATGCACCAGCGCTTTGGCGAGCTTTTCGATCCAACCCCCATACACGGAAATCCGTTTGATGAGATCTCCGATCTGGAACGTGTGTCCGACGAAGCGGATGTCCACGACCTCCCAGCCGGTCTCGTTCAGCATGCGGGTGATGGACCTCCGGGAAAAGAAATAGAGATGCTCGCGCGTCCGGCGGAAATCCTCCAGCCGTTTCCCGATCAGCCGCGACATGAAGCTGTCGCTGTCCATGGTCTGGATCGCGCATACGCCGCCCGGGGCGACGATCCCGCGCAAGAACCGGAGCGAGTCGGCCGGATCGTTCATGTGTTCGATCACGTCGAACAGGCTGATGACGTCGAAGGTCCCGTCGAACTTCAGCTCCTGCACCAGCCCATATTCCACCGGATACGTGAACTTGGATTGGATGTACCGGATCGCGGACCGGTTGAATTCCACTCCTTGCACCTGGAAGCCTTGGTCAAAGGCCACGTCCATCAGAAACCCGAGCCCGCACCCGACGTCCAGCCAGCGCGGTTTGCCGTCCGGCCCACCGCCCCGTTCCGGCAGCATGCCCTTCACCCGGCCGACCACCCGCTGATAGTCGTATTGCTTGTTGATCCGCTCCGCCAGGTAATCGACGTATCCGTAGAGCTTGTTCCCGTCTTTCTGGAAAAACTCCTTGTTCTGGTAGTACCCCTCGTCATAGACCTTGTGCAGCTGCTCCAGTCCGGGCCGGGGATGAAGCCACATCAGGCCGCACCCGTGGCAGCGCAGAATCGCGCAATCCTCAAACCGATACTTGAGGCTCGGGCCGGGCCGTGAGCAGAAGGGACACGCCTCCCCTGCGATGTCTTCGAATTTCATAGGCTGGACAGAATACCAATCCAACCCTCCCCGGGGCAAGCCCGGGGGATTCCGGAGGATTGCGGTTCGCAACCCACGGCCGTAGGGCTTGTCCCTGGATCGACATCCACCGGGCTTGCCCCGGTGTGCTTAAGGTTGCGAATGCCCCTACCGGACTTGTCCGGCCTCCGCCCCCGCCTCCCACCTCTGCATATACCCCTGCACCCGTTTCGAGGTGATGTCCCCATAGCTCCCCAGATACGCGCCGTTCGGCCATAGCCGCGATATCCCCGCCTGGATCAAATGCTCCGGAAAATCCCGCAACATCCGCTCTTGTGCCGCGTTCATCAGGCGCGCGACCAATTCCACCGGCACCACCGCGGGATGCGCCCGCAAAGCCAGATGGATATGGTCCGGCACGAATGATACTTTCAAGAGCTTGAAGCGCTCGCTTTCCTGGATCCGCCGCCAGTCTTCCGCAAGGACCGGTCCCGATTCGTCCCCAAACACGCCGTGGCGATTGGCTGCCGCCAGCACCGCGTGGAACTGCAAAACGGCCATGGCATGCGCCGGATTCAGCCGAGACTCCTCCGCCAGCGCGGGTTCCCATTCCTTCACGAAGACCGGCGGCAAGATGCGTCGATCATATCCGTGGTGCGCCGGCTGCTTGTCGAGATAGCCCGTCACGTCTTCCCGCACGTTGTGCCCCGCCGTGCAGGCAAAATAGCCCCGCCCCAGCAGATTCTCCGCCTCGGCCAGCCCCATGCGCCGGCGCAGCCATTTGCTCAAGGCCCCCTTCAGCTTGCTCGCGCAGACCGAGACCGAATCGGTTGGCGCGAGGGAAACCAGCGCCAGCAGGTGCCGCTCGTCGGCGGAAAGTTCCAAAATCCGGATGCCGGCGGTGGCGGCGAATTCCTGCGCCTCGGCGAGCGTCAACGCCGCCAGCGCCGGAAGCGGGCGCAGGCGGTGGGTGTGCCAGCGAAGGTAGACCTTGTAGGTGAAGGCGAGGTGGAGGTCGGGGGCGTTGACCGGCGGCAGGAACATTCTTGCAGGGTATCAGCCTAACGATCCCCGGGGCAAGCCCGGGGGATTCCGTCCCGCATCCCACGGCCTGAGGGGCTTGTCCCCGGATCGAAAACCACCGGGCTTGCCCCGGGGTGCTTAAGGCTGCGGCGCAACTTCCGTTGCGCCACACCCAATAAAAAAGAGCGGCCTTGCGGCCGCTCTTTCGAGTCATCCTTGGGAAAGAATTACTTCTTCATCTTGCGACGGAGAACCATCGCCAGCGCGCCCAAGCCCAACAGGCTCATCGTCGC
>SABN01000344.1 GCA_009928955.1 Opitutia bacterium
GCGCGGATCACCGGGTGGGTGTCGGACTCGCCGCAGAGCGGCAGCAGCAAGGTGTCGTGGCGTTCTTCGAAGCCCCGGCGGGCGGTGTCTTCGAGCGCGTTGCCGCGTCGTACGACGGGATTGCCGCTCAGGTCTTCGGGCAACAGCATGCCGATCTTCTCCGCCCACAGCCGCCACGGCGTCTTGTAGGGCGAGACGCCGAGAACGGCTGCGGCATTCGAGGCCGAGACCCCGGCGGAACGCCAGGCGTGCCACTCGGGGGTGAGTTGAGTGATGTCGATGACGTGCATGGGGTGCTCCTGAAAAAAGGGGGCACCGTCCCCGAGGGGCAGCGCGTGCCCCCCGGGGGTTTGATGATTGAAACGCCCGCGACTGCCGTCCGTGGCGGTCATAGGCTTTACGCGGCTTCGGCGACGGGCGCTTCGGCGGCCTTGGTCTCCGCGGCCTTGGCGTTGGCGAGCACCGACAGTGCGGCCGCTTGCTCCAACTCGGCGAGGGCGTAAGCCAGATGCGCCCCGTTGAAGCGGGCGCGGGCATAGTCCTCGGCCTGACCCCAGGCGCCGACCTTGCAGGCCCGCTCCACGAGCGTGGCGACCTGCTTGGCCACCTGCGCGTCGATGACGGCATCCCGATGCGCGAGATCCGTCGGGGCGGTCTCGGAGACGGGTGTCTCGTCGATTTCGGTTAGCCGAGCGGTGTCGACCGACCCGGTGTCGGCCGCTGTCGGCGTATCCCTCGGCTGGAGCGTGGTCGGTTGCGCGGTGACAACCGCGCCCTCGACCACGGCGCCGTCGACGGGGGCATGGCCCTCGATGGCCTTGCCTTCCATCTCCTCGGCGGTGTAGCCGGCTTCCTCGGGAAACGCCGCCCGCAGGCTCGCCGCTTTGGCGCATTTGAGCAGTTGTCCTTTCGGACGCTTCTGCCACATCTCGTTCGGCACCTCCGCGCGCCCTTGTCGGGCATAGGTCTCCTCCCAGAAGACCATCTCGGAGAAGGGGCAGCGCACC
>SABN01000033.1 GCA_009928955.1 Opitutia bacterium
GGGACGGAGCCCGACCCTCCAGAAAACAAGCGCAACCGCGTGTTCTTGGCAATGGAGGGACGACCTCCGCGTCGTCCGGGTTCGTTCTGCAAGAGGCTCCAAAGCGTGGAAAACGGGCAGGACGGAGCCTGGCCCTCCGGAAAGCCGGGGGGATCAGAGGGGCTGGAGGGCGTAGCCTTTGGCGGCGAGATTGGAGCGGGCGGCGGCGCTGGCGGCGGAGGGGGCGGCGGCGGGATAGAAGAACTCGGCGTCGGCGACGGGGCCGGTGACGGCGGCGTCGAGGTCGATGAACCACTGGTCGCAGGTGGCGGCGGAGACGGGGTTGCCGGCGAGATGGAGCTGGGTCAGGTTGGCGCAGCCGGCGAGGCTGAGTTCTTCGAGGCCTTGCTGGGAGAGGTAGAGGAAGGAGAGGGCGGGGAAGTTGGAGGCGTTGTACACGGCCCGGATGCCTTGGTTTTCGGCGCCTTCTTCGGCGCCGAAACGGCTGACGCAACCGGGGGGCTGGACTTCGACGTAGTTGGTGAAAATGCCGTCGGCGCTGAAATATTGGTCGACCGAGGTGACGTCCCGGTTGATTCGTCCGTCCCCCCAGTGCCAGAGGATGTTCGTGGGCGTGCCGTGGTCGGTCTGGATTTCCACGCGCAGATGGGCTCCGGTGGTGACGAAGGTGAGGGCGTCGGAGCCGCCGGGGGCGTTGGTGCGGCCGTCGAACATATGGGGCCAATCCACATAGACGGAGACGCCGCGATTGATGAGGTTGACATAATCGGCGTAGCCGTTTTCCGAGGGCAGCGCGGCGTTCTGGTCGAGTTGGGCGCTGTAGACGTCGGGGGCGGAGCGGTCCAGGAATTCGAGGAGGGCGTCGAGCTGGGCGGTGCCGAGGCGGTTGCCGTGGACGTCGATCATCCGGAGGGCGGCGCAGCCGGTGAGCACGAGGTTCGTGAGGCGGTTGCCGGAGAGGCTGCAGTTGACGAGATGTTCTTTCCCCGAGAGGTCGGCGGAGGCGTAGCGGTTGTCGGCGGCTTGGAGATCGACCAGATACGTAGAGACGGGGGCGAAGTGTCCGCTCTGGTTGTTGTTCCAGATGTAGAGTTCGCGGAGGGCGAAGAAGTTGGTCATGGCGTCCTGGAAGGATTGAACGAGCTGGGGGTTGTCGCGGGTGCACCAGTGCCAGAGGTTGGAGCCGGTGCCGCGGTCGACGCGGATTTCGGTGAAGGCATTGAGCGCGCCGCGCACATCTTCGAGGGCGGGGTTGCCGGAGAGGTCGAGTTCCTGCAGGTCGGCGCCTTCGAGGCAGACGCGCTTGAGGTTGGGGAGGTTGGTGAGGACGACGTGCCGGAGGGTGGAGGCTTGGAAGCATTCGACGGCTTCGAGGGCGGTGAATCCGGAGAAATCGAGGGTGTTGGTCAGGGGGTTGTAGGAAGCGGCGAAGTAGCGGAGGCCGGGGAGGGGGTGCGGGAACTCGACGGCGGAGACGTTCTGCGGATCGCGGAAGGGGAGGGGCGTGGTTTCGCCGCCATCGGAGGCGTCGAATCCGAGATTGATGGCGGTGAGGGCTGCGGGGGGCTCCACGGACAGGCGCTGGAGGCGGTTGGCGGCGGAGCCGAAATCCCGGGTGGCCTCCGGATGGTCGCTGCTGGTGGTGCCGTCGCTCCAGGTCCAGAGGAGGGTTTCAAGGGTTTCGTCGGCGAGGGAGAGCACCGGAGAGAACGAACGGCCCTGCGTCCAGAACCGGGCGACGTGCGTCGCGCCGGTGGAGGTGGCGGACCCGGCGGCGCGAATGAAGAGGACCGGGCGTCCGAGGAAGGGGAACGCGGTGTCGGTCGAGCCTTCGGCGCCGATGGTGAAATTCGTTTCGGGCGTCCAAGGCGCGTTCAGGTTGGTGGCGGTCAACAGGGTGTAGCTGCCGGGGAGGGCGTCGACGCGGATGCCGACCTGTCCGGGGGGCGCGGCAAGCGGCGCGCAGAGGGCCTCCTCCTGCTGGGCCTGCGCGGCGGCGGCTCCGCACAGCAACAGGATGGACAGCAGTCGTTTCATGGGGCTCAGGGAGTCGGGGGAGGCGGATTTCCGGATTCGTCCGGCCAGAAGGGATCGAAGATGAACCATTGGCAGGGGTCGCGCGCGATGGTGTCTTCCATGATGGCGATGATTTTCTCCTGGATGGCCTCTTCGGAGGGCTCGTGGGCGGGGTCGATGGGCGGATGCATGCGCAGGATGAAGGAATCGTCGGGGGCGCGGGTGGCGAAGCCCATATAGATGGGGACGCCGGTGCGGTGGGCGAACCAAGCGGCTCCGCGGGGCAGGGAGACGTCGCGTCCGAAGAAGCGATGGGGATGTCCGTTGCCGGTGAAGTCGCGGTCGCCGACGAGGGCGACCGCTTCGCCGCGCCGGAGGGCCTTGAGGATGCCGGTGCCGGCCTGGGCGAGCGGGATGACCTTCAGGCCGCGCTGTTCGCGGAAATATTGGAAGACGCGTTCGAGGGCGGGGGAGGGGACGGGGCGGACGACCGCGTGGACGGGGATGCCCATGGAGGCGATGAAAGCGCCGCCGAGCTCCCAGTTGCCGTAGTGGGCGGTGAGCAGGATGGCCCCGCGCTTGGAATCGCGGATCGCTTCGAGATGTTCGAGGCCCTGGATGCTGATGCTTTCGCGGACGCCTTCGGGGGAGAGCTTCCGGAAGCGGATGAAGTCGGCGAGATATTTCCCGAAGGACTGGAAGGTCTTGCGGGCGCAGCCGTCGAGGATCTGGCGGGAAGGAAGGATGCCTTGGCTTTCGAAGATCGTGCGGAGGTTGTCGCGGACGGCGAGACGTCCCCGGTGGTTGACGAAGAACATCAGGTCGCACAGGCGCAATCCAAGCCAATAGGCGCCTTTGAGGGGCAGGATGCGGACGAGGAAAGCCATGAAGCGGTAGAACCGGTAGATCATTCGATGTCCTCTTGCGGAAGGTGGGAGAGCACCGCGGCGGCGATGTCGCGGGCGGCGTCCGGCCGGCCGAGGGCCTTGGCGCGCTCGGCCATCATGCCGAGCAGGGCGGGATTGGCGAACAGCGAAGCGACGACGGCCGGCAGGTCGCGGTCGCGGTCGAGATGGATGGCCGCGCCGTTGCGCACGAGCATTTCGGTGTTGCCGCGCTCCTGCCCGGGCAAGGGGCGGATGATCAACATCGGCGTTCCGGAGGCCATCGCTTCGGCGGAGGTCAGGCCGCCGGGCTTGCCGATCAGCAGGCAGGCGCGGCGCATCAGCGCCATCGCGTCCTGCACATAGCCGCGGATGCGGATGGGATGCTTGAACTTGTGGCGCGCGGCGAGAAGCTGCTTGCGCAAGCGGCGGTTGGTGCCGGTGACGACATCGATGGTGAAGTCCGCGGCGGCGCGGTCGAGATGCCGGATGGTGGCAAAGCGCGCGCCGAGACCGCGCGAGCCACCCATGACGAGAATGCGCCGCCCGTTTTCGCGCGAGACGGTCCGGCGGCGCGCGGCGAGCACGTCGGCCTGGATCGGGATGCCGAAGGTGTGGATGCGGTCGCCGGGGGTGCCGAGGATCATGAGGCGCTGCACGGCGGTTTCGGTGGGCACGACATAGCGGATGTGCTCGTCCGGCTTCACATGCCAGAATCGGTGAGGCAGGAAATCGGTGATGACGCCCCAGATCGGGATGGGGGTGCCTTGCCGGCGGGCGTAGGCCGAGAGGACGGCGAACGGATGCGCCTGCGTGCAGATGATCGCGTCGGGCTGGAAGGCGTCCATCAGGATGCGCAGCTTGAGGCTGTTGCCGCGCTGGACCAGCGGACGGATATAGCGGGTGAGCAGGTCGAACCAGAAATTGTCGTAGAGCGTCTCCCACAGTTCCGGGGTGCGGCGGATGGTGGACATATAGGCGTTCTGGACGATGGCGCTCCACGTGGGATGCGTGGTTTCAAGCAGATCCAGGCAGCGGGTTTCGGCGAGAGGGTTTTGGCGGCGGATTTGCGCTTCGATGGCGCGCGCGGCGGCGTGGTGGCCGCTGTTGCGGACGAGATAGCAAATCAGGATGCGGGGCGGGGGGCGGATCATGGGGCGCTCCCGATGGCCATCAGTTCTTCGGCGTGGTAGGAGGAGCGGACGTGGGGGGCGGCGGCGACCGAGGCGAAGCCGAGCGCGAGGGCGGCGGCGCGCCACTGGTCGAATTCGGCGGGCGGAACGAAGCGCGCGACGGGATGGTGCGCGGCGGAAGGCGCGAGATACTGGCCGAGGGTCAGGAGCGAGACGCCCGCCGCGCGCAGATCGCGCAGGGCGGCGGAGAGCTCGGCCTCCGTTTCGCCCATGCCCAGCATCAGCCCGGACTTGACGCGGGCGCCGGCTTGCGCGGCGTGGCGCAGGACGCAGAGAGAACGCTCATAGTCGGCCTGCGGACGGACGGCCGGCTGGAGGCGCTCCACGGTTTCGAGGTTGTGGTTCAGGATGTCGGGCGCCGCCGCGAGCACGAGATCGAGGGCGGCGGCCTCGCCTTGGAAGTCGGGGATGAGCACTTCGACGGTCGCGCCGGGAAGGCGGCCGCGGAGGGCGCGGATCGTGGCGGCGAAATGCGCCGCGCCGCCGTCGGGCAGGTCGTCGCGCGTGACGGAAGTGACGACGACATGGCGCAGGCCCATCGCGGCGGCGGCTTCGGCCAAGCGCGCGGGCTCGCCGGGGTCGGGCGGCGCCGGGCGCGCCGCGTGGGGGATGGCGCAGAAGCGGCAATCACGCGTGCAAACGTCGCCGAGGATGAGGAAGGCGGCGGCGGAGTCGTGCCAGCACGCCGCGCGGTTGGGGCAGCGGGCCCCTTCGCAGACGGTATGCAGATCGAGCCGCCCGAGCAGGTTCCGCACGCGGCCCCCTTCCGCGCCTTGCGGAAGCGGGCGGCGGAACCAGCTGGGCAGTCGTGGCCGCATCCGGTTGTCTCAGTTCAATTCGTGCGAGAGCAATCCGGTGCGCAACTTGGGCTCGAACCACGTGCTCTTGGGCGGCATGATCTGGCCGGCATCGGCGATGGCCATCAGCTGGTCGACCGTGGTCGGATACATCGAGAAGGCGACGGCGAAGCCCTTCTGGTCCACGAGGCGGACGAGTTCCTGCGGTCCGCGGATGCCGCCGATGAACTTGATGCGGTTGTTGGTGCGCGGATCGTCGATGCCCAGCAGCGGGTGGAGCACGCCGTTCTGGAGCGTGCTGACGTCGAGCTTGTCGACGGGATTGCGGCTTTGCACCTCGGGCCAAGTCAAGCCATACCACTTCTGGCCGAAGTACATGCTGATGTGCCGCGGCGCCGTCGGGCTCGGATCGGCGTTCTCCGAAACGGTGAAGATGGCCCGGATTTCCTTGAGGAACTCCGCCTCGGACAGGCCGTTGAGGTCCTTCACGGCGCGGTTGTAGGGCAGGATCTTCAGCTCGGAGGCCGGGAAGAGCACGGACAGGAACCAGTTGTATTCCTCGTTGCCGGTGTGATTCGGGTTGGCGGCGCGGCGTTCGGTGCCGACGCGCACGGCGGAGGCGGAGCGGTGATGGCCGTCGGCGATGTAGCTGACGGGGACCTGGTCGGCGAAGAGCTTTTCCACCGCAGCGGCGTTTTCGACGGGCCAAACCTGGTGGCGAACCTGAAGCTCGTCCACGAAATCATAGATGGGGGCGGCTTGCTTCGGGATCGGGGCGAGGACTTGGCGGATGGCGTCCACGTCGCGGTAGGCGATGAAGACGGGGCCGACGTTGGCGTTGATGGTGGCGGTGTGCTTCGTGCGGTCGTCTTCCTTGTCCTTGCGGGTGAATTCGTGCTTCTTGATGACATCCTTGACGTAGTCGTCGATGTGGCAGCAGCAGACGAGGCCCGTCTGGGTGTGGGCGCCCATGGTCTGGGCATAGAGATACATCAGGGGGCGGTCTTCGCTCACCAGCCAGCCGTTCTGCTTGAAGCTCCGGAGGTTTTCAGCGGCCTTGGCGTACACCGCGTCGGCGTAGAGGTCCGTGCCGGCCGGCAGGTCGATTTCCGAGTGGTTGATGTGCAAGAACGACATGGGATTGCCGGCGGCGAGTTGGGCGGACTCGGCGGTGTCCACGGTGTCGTAAGGGGGGGCGGCGATCTGGGCGACGACGTCGGCGCGGGGCCGCAGGGCTTTATAGGCATGGATGCGCATGGAGGGACCTCTTTTACTGTTTGACCATTTCGAACTATCAACGGACAATCCTATGAATATGACAAACGCAAAGCAAGATGAAGCGGGGGCCGCCGGGGCGAAAATCCGCGTCCGGCTGAAGGCGGGGCGGGAAAAACAGATCCTCCGCGGCAGCGCGTGGGTGTTTTCCGGGGCGATCGAGGAAGTGGACGGAGCGGGGGCCGCCGGCGAGTCGGCCGACGTGTTCGACACCGAAGGCGAATGGCTGGGCCGGGGGCTGTGGCATCCCGAGGCCGACATGGCCGTGCGGATGTACGCGCAGAATCCGGAAGAAACGCTGGATGAAGCCTTTTGGCGCGGCCGCATCCGCCGCGCGGTGGCCTTGCGGCACCGGCTGTACGGCCCGAAGGCCGACTGGCGCGACACGACCGCCTATCGCATGGTGTTTTCGGAGGCGGATGGGCTGTCGGGGCTGATCGCCGACCAATATGCCGATGTGGTGGCGCTGCAGGTGGGCAGCAAGGTCTGGGAGCCCTGGCTTCCCGTCGTGGTCGACGAGTTGAAGGCGGCGACGGGCGCCGCCTGCGTTTCCGTGCGCGCGGAAGGCGAAGCGGTGAAGCGCGAGGGCCTTGCGGAAAAACTCGGCGGCGATCCCATGCCCGAGGTCGTGACCATCCGCGAAAACGGCTTTGTTTTCGAGGCGGGCCTGTCCGGGGGGCAGAAGACGGGTTTCTATCTCGACCAGCGCGAGAACCGGCGCAAAGTCGCCGCCTACGCCAAGGGGCGCGAGGTGCTGAGCGCCTATTGCTACACGGGCGCATTCGAAATCTGCGCGGCCCATGCCGGCGCGGCCAAGATCTTCGGCTGGGATTCGTCCGAGTCCGCCCTCGCGCAGGCGCGGCGGCACCACGAGCTGAACCCCTCCGGCGTGCCGGCGGAATACGAGGTGGCCGACGTCGCGCACCGGCTGCGGTTCGCCCGCGACCGCCGCGAAAGCTGGGACCTGATCATCCTCGACCCGCCGCGCATGGTGACCCGCCGCGAGGGGTTGGAAAGAGGCCTGCGCGCCTACAAGGACGTGAATCTGCTCGCGATCAAGCTGCTGCGGCCCGGCGGGATCCTCGCCACCTTCTCCTGCTCGGGGCTGGTGGACATGGCGGAATTCCGCAAGATGGTCGGCTGGGCCGCGCACGATTCGGAGCGCCGCGTGCGCATCCTCGAAACGCTGGGCCAGCCGGCGGACCACCCCATCCCCGTCGAGGCGCCCGAATGCGAATATCTCAAGGGATTGGTGTGCGTGGTGGATTGATCGGATTGGCCGCCGCGGTCCTCCTGCTGGCGGGCTGCGGCGAAAAAGCCGGCCGTGGACCGGCCGGGCGGTCCGCGCGGCGCGTGGTCTGCGCCACGCCCGCCGTGGCGGAAATCGTTTTCGCCCTGGGCTGCGGCGACCGCGTGGCGGGGGTGAGCGAATTCACGGAGTGGCCGCCGGAAGCCGCGGCGAAACCGCAGATCGGCGGCGCGCTGAATCCCCACCGCGAGCGCCTCCTGCGCTTGGAGCCCGACCTGATCCTGTCGCAGGGAAAGTCGGAAGCGCTGGGAAGTTTCGCGCATTCGCAAGGCATCGCTTTTCTGTCCTTGCCCTTGGATGCGCTGGACGATCTGCGCGCCGCCATCGCCGGGTTTGCCGCGGCGCTCGGCGTGGCGGAACAGGGGCAGGCGCTGCTGGCCGAACTGGAAAGCGGATTCGCCGCGATTCCTTCCTGCGGGCCGGTGCCGGTGTTCATCGCCCTGGGACACGCGCCGGGCGACCTGTCCGGATTGATGACCGCGGGCCCGGACACGTTCTTGGATGAAATCGTGGAAAAGGCCGGCGGCAGCAACGTCTTTGCCGACGTGCAAATTCTGTGGCCGAAGATTTCGCAGGAAGCGCTCATCCGCCGGCAGCCCGCGCTGCTGCTGGATTTCCAGGGCGGGCCGGTGGATGAAGCCCGCCGCGCCGCGCTGGTCGCCGACTGGGAACGCCTGGGATTCCGGCCGGAACAGGTGCGCCTCTTGACGGAAGATCATCTGTTGAAGCCCGGTCCCCGGGCCGCGCAGTCCGCCGCGCGCCTCGCCGAAGCGATCTGCGGGCGGGAAACAGCGGAGTAGGGGCATTTCCGGATTTCCCAACGGACGGGATCTGACGGGACGGGCGGCTTCCAGCCGCCCTTCTCTTTTCCGGCGGCAAGATGACGCCGCACCCTTCCCGCTCCCGGCCCGACAGGACAGCCGGATCTGACAGGAAGAGCGGCGAATTTGGCCCCTATCCATCCATTTTTTTAAGAATTGATCGTCGCCAATTCCCAAGAGTCGGATGGGTAGGAGGCCTGAAAGGCTATGCTATTTTAAAAAATATATCAGCGAGTCTTGTTCTTGCCTATGGCTTTCCTGGCGATGTCCCGCCTTCGATTTTCGCGCGCCTTGTGGGTCGGGATGGCTTTCTGCGCGCGCCTATTTTTCCGGGTCATCCCCCATCTGGCCAGGGCATGGTGGATCGTGGTCAGGGAGCAGTCCATGCCCAAGGCCACCCGCAATTTCTCCAATGTCGCATCCGGATGTTTTTTGAGAAAATGCAGCAGCATTTTATTGTGCCGCAACAAAATAATGGTTTTCCGCCCGGCCCGCCAGTGGAGCGCTTCGATGTCGCCCAGCACTTTTCGTTGATGGAGGAGCTTCTTGACCATGCCCAGCGACACGCCGAAGAGCTGGGCCACCGACGCGCGCGTTTCCTTGCCGCCATCGTAGCAGGCCAGGATCCTTTTCCGGATCTCGAGAGACAATGTCTTCATTGCGGGAATCTATCACCGTCCGTGAAGTGCGGCTACATTAAAATATAAAAAATAATTATTTATTAATGTTTGACAGCGCTGCGCAAAAGAATGACCCTGAAAAAAAACATAGACGGGCCATTTTTCTATGCGAACAAAACTCTCGTCGGTTGTCCTGTTGGGTCTGGTTGCGGGGGCGGTTTCATCCCAAGCCCAATGGGTTTCCCAGAATTTCGCCTTGAAAGCGGGCTGGAACGCCATCTATCTCCATGTGCAGCCCGAGCCGCGCGCGCTCGACGTGGTGTTCACCAACCTGCCGGTGGACAAGGTCTACAAGTGGCAGCGGCCGGAAGCGGCCATCCAATTCGACGTGGATCCGGGCAACCCGTTTCCGCGCCCCGGCGACTGGCAGACGTGGTATCCGCCGGACAGCGACCGGCAATTTCTGTCCAGCTTTGGCGATCTGCTGGCCAACCAGGCCTATTACATCCACGTGACCAACGCATCGGGGTGCGCGCTGAACCTGAAAGGCACGCCGGTTCTGAACTCGTATGCCTGGCCGGGCAACGCGTACAGCCTGTACGGGCTGCCGGTGCCGAGTTCGGCGGCGCCCACGTTCACGGATTTCTTCTCCGCCACCGCGGACATTCCGACGCCGTACGGCGCGGCGAGCCGCATCTACACGGTGTCGACCGGCGGCTACGAATACGCGGTCTTCCAGCCCAACGTCCAGACCCTCGTCCGGGGGCAGGCCTATTGGATTTTGTGCAACCAGGTCTCGAGCTATGCGGGGCCGATGAGCGTCCAGCTCGACGGCCAGGACGACGGCTGGATGAACTTCCGCGCCGGGACGGCCCCGAAATCGATCTCCATTCGCAACAACAGCACAAGCGAAACCCGCCTCGTCGTGCTGCGCCAGCAGGCATCCGAAGCGGCGCCGCCCGGCGACCAGCCGGCCGTGGCCGGGGCGGTTCCGCTGCTGTATGGCGTCATGAACTGGGACCCGGCCAATCTCGGCGTGCAATACGTGCCGCTGCCGACCGCGCTGACCAACGTGCTGGCCCCCGGCGGCACGGTGAAGATCGGCATCAAACCCAATCCGGCCGCGCTGGTCAATCCGGCCGCCAACGCCGTGTATCAAAGCGTGCTGGCGATCAGCGACCGCGACGGTGAAAACCGGACGACCGTCAACCAGTTCATCGGCGTGCGCTTCGTGGCGTCCCCCCGGGCCACCGGCGATCCGACGGGGTTGTGGGTGGGGGATGTCTTCGTCACGGGCGTGAATCGGGCGCAGATCGGCGGCTTTGCGACGAATTGGAACACATCCCTCGTGACGCCGGTCGAGCGGCCCTTCAGTTTCCGGATCCTGATGGAAGTCGCCCGCGATGGTTCGGCCAAGCTGCTGCAGCAGGCCTTTGTCGCTTGGCGGCCCACCGCGGTGCAGTCCGTTTCCGGCATGGACGGGACGTATCTGGGGGGCACCAACGTCGTGCTGCACACGCTGGCCGAGGCCACCGCGTTCGTGGCGGCCCATCCCAGCGGCACCGTCAGCCGCATCAGCGCCATCAATTTCCCGTTCATGGATCCGGTGGCGCTGTCGGGCACCTTCGGCACAAGCAATTCCGGCTCGTTCTTCATGCCCTACGACGACCGCGTGAATCCGTTCGTGCACCTGTATTCGCCCGACCACGACAACAAGGAATACAACAACGGCCTGCCGGTGAATCTGGAGGCGGGGATCGAGTCCTACGACGTCGCGCGCACCCTGAGCTTCCAGTTCAGCGCCACGGACGCTACGGGCAACCGGCCCGCGGACTGGGGCATCGACCAATGGGGCGGAACCTATTCGGAAACGGTGTACGGCCTGCTGACGCCCGGCGCGTCCATCCAGGCCACCGGCCTTTTCACGTTGCAGAAGATTTCAAGTCCATCGAATTAAGAATGCAGGAGAAACAGCCATGACAAAGAGCCTATTCAGTCGATCGCAAGCGAAATTCCTGGCCGTGCTGGCCATCGGCCTGGCCGCGGGCTGGGCGGTTTCGGCCTCCGCCGAGATCCCCGCCAACCCGGTGAACATCATTCCGGCCGGGCTGGTGAACTACCAAGGCACGCTTCTGACGTCGGAAAGCTTGCCCTACACCAACGGCATCTACGACATCGATTTCCGGATCTATCCGGAGTCCAGCGGGGGCCTGGACAAAGCGCTCTGGGGCGCGGGCTACAAGGTCTTCGTCAACAACGGCGTCTTCGGCGTCATGCTCGGGCAGTCCGGAGGAACCGCCCTGAACGACAATCCCACGCAATTCCAGCCCAACGAACTCTGGAAGGCCCTGTGGTTTGATGAACGCTCTCCGGACAACTTGAACCTCTTTCTGGGCATCACGGTCAAACAGGACCAGAACCGCAACCCCATCGCCACCCCGGCGGAAGCCATGCCGCGCCAGCAGTTCCTCTCCACCCCCTTCGCCGCCCGCGCCCAGCAGGCCATGTATGCCCGCCGGGCCAGCGGCGATTTCGACGTGGGCGGCACCCTGACGGCGACCAACGGCATTGTAGGCAATAGTGCCAACTTTAGCGGAACGGTCTCTGCCACCGCCATTAGCGGCACCACCATTAGCGGCACCAACTTCAACGGCAGCGGTGCAAATTTGACCGGCGTGGCCAAGCTGGCCGGCGGCAATGTTTTCAGCGGAAGCCAGACCTTCTCCAATAACATTACGGTCCGGGGTAACTTGAGTATCAGCACCAACCTATATGCGGCCTCCGGAAAGGAAAATCTCCGCATCGTGCGGGGATCGATATTCTGCACCAATCTGGACAATCCCGATCTGGCGCAATGTCATGGCGGCGGCTGGTTTATCAGCAATCCCGTCATTGGGAGATATCTCGTGACTTTTCATCAGCCATTCTCGGACGTCCCAACCGTCACCGCCATTCCTTGGGGCGTCGACAGAAGAAACAAAGTCCACGTGTTTGACTTGACCGCGACAGGTTTTACCGCGGAGACATATAATTCTTCTGACAACATGGCAAAGCTATCGTTCCATTTCATCGCTGTCGGCCCCCGCTAGCCAGAAACGAGACCGGGGCCAACCATGCATGCGCGCCAAGATCCGCGGATCATCAAGCCGGAGCTGAAGCGATCGGGTGGTGGGAAACCCAACGAATGGAAATCCGCACCGGTGGAATTACCCAAGGAACGTAAACCGGCCGCGCTGCGCGACCCGGACCCTGACATGAGAGGCGCCAGATGACAGCTTGTCGATGGACCGTTTGGAAATGGACGTGCGGCGCCCTTATCGTCTCCGGCCTGGCCGGTGCCGCGCCGGCGCGGGCGAACGTGCAGACCGCGTATGGCAACATCTGGTATCCGTCGGTCACGTCGACGACGGACGTTTTCTACGTCGAGGTGGCCTCGAACCGCGTCGCGACGTCGGCCTTCGGCTCGTCCTATCAGATGACCAGCGGCGCGGACCAGGTGACCTTCTACGTCGATCTGGCGCTGACGGTGGCCGACGGCGCCGGCGGGACCAACCAACTGCTGAAGCCGACCCTTGGCACGCCGGTCGGATCGGTTCCGGCGAACGTGTCCATCGGCGATGCGATTGAGCCGCCGGATGGATACGATCCGACGGTCGCGCCCGTGGTGGACAATGCGAACTGCGTGGTCTGGCTGGATTATGCCGGCATGCTGCTGGCGGCGGACCAGGGCGCGGTGAACGTCACGTGGACGATGGCGGATGGTTCGTTGAATACGATCCTGTACGTCGTGTCGCCGAACCCCTCGCAGCGGCCGGTGCGCCTGTACTGGACGGAAGGGCAGTACGCGGGGCCGACGATCCAGTTCGGGCAGAACTATCGCGCCACGATCTACTACAATTCACAGGTGCAGTACGTGCCGGGGGCGAACGGGGTGAACTCCAACGGCGTGTGGATCGACACGGGCAACAACTTGCACGCGGGCACCGACGTGCCCAGCGGCAGCCGCTTCCTGCTGACCTATTCGCGCACGGCCGCCGAATCGGGCCAACAAATGCTGCTGGGATACGAGGTCGTCGAGGTCCTGCAGCCGATGAGCAGCCTGTTGCTTGCGAACGTCGGCGACCGGCTGCTGCCGAAGAGCCAGCAATTCGACACGAGCGAATTGTTCAACGAGGTCACGCGCGGCGTGACGGATCAGACGGGGCAGGATCCCGAAAACGTGTACGTGTACAAGCACGGCCAGGGCGCCCAGCGCGGTTGGATCTGGGCGATCCGCGAGACGCCCACCAACGAGGAGTGGCGGATCGAAGTCTACTGGAAGGCCGCCGAAAAGATGGGCGTGGTGTGGCCGTTCGAGGTGGACATCTACGGGACGAGTTGGAGCTCGAACGCGCAATTGCACGTCACCTGCGCGGAGGCGAGCAACCGCGTTCCGGTGCTGTTCGACGACAATCTGGGCGTGGAAATCCTTCCCCGTCAGGTGCCCTCCGGGCATGCGAGCCTCGACGGCGGCAAGCGCTTCACCGCGTCCGGCGAAGGCTACAGCCTGTTGAAATACCTCGATGGCGAAAAGGTCTGGTTCGAGCCGATCCGCAGCGTGTTCCGCACGAACGGGCTGGCGTCCGGCGGCAGCCGGAACTGGGACATCGGCACGGAACTCCGCGCCTTTGGCGGGGCCGATGTCTACACGAACTGGCCCGGCTACCTCTATCTGCCGGTGGGCAACCGGTATCTCACGACGTTGTACGATTATCCGGCCACCTATTCCGCCGCCGCGGCGTCGGCCTCGTATCTCTACGGCGTGAACACGGGTCCGCTCGAGGCGTGGTGGTTCAACGCCTCGCATCTCGCCACGAACGAGATCCCGCTCACCAAGCCGGTGTATTGGCCTTCGCTGGTGTGCCGCTACGCGAATGTCTTTCCAACGAACGCTCCGCAACTCGTCATCGCCAGCGGGCTGGGCAGCCGCGGCGCGTCGCTCGTGGGTCCCAGCGGCTGTCTGACCATCCGGGGTCCGGCGTCCCTGTCCGTGGGCGAGATCGGCTTGGGAAGCAATCAGGACTTTACCGTGGAGGCCTGGATCCGGCCGACCAACGCCTTGGCCGGCGCCACGAATGTGCTGTTCGACGGCGGGACCGGCTGGCCGATGGTCATGCTCTCCAACGGGTATCTCGTGGCGCGCACGACGATCGGCCGAACCTCCTATGGCGCCACCTCCGCCGCGGCCCTGCCGACCGGCGCATGGTCGCATGTGGCCGCCACGTTCACGCACGGGGCCGCCAGCGCCATCACGTTGTATATCGACGGAACGGCGGCCGGCAGCCAGGCGTTGACGTGGACCCTTCCATCGACCCCGATGAACTTGTGGATTGGCGGCGCCGCCAACAACACCCGCAATTTCGCCGGAAGCTTGGACGAAATCCGGGTCTGGAACACGGCCCGGGATGCGGCGGCCATCCAGCAGGGGCGGTGGACGGTGAACAATCCTGCGGATCCAACGCTCCTCCTCTGGTATGCGTGCGAAACGAACCACCTCTCCTACGGAATCCGATTGGTGGATGGGAGCCTGAACGCGAACGACGCGGATTTAGTTTTCTCCGGGCCGTCCTCCTCCATCGTGGTGACGCCCGGCGGCGCGCAGCGGTCGCAATTGGGCCGGGATTATGCGGGCACTTCCGCGCAAGTGTATTACCAGAACAGCGCCACGAATGCCGGCTACAATCCCAACGAGGAACATGCGCTCATCCAAGGCGACGCGGTCTATGCCTTGCGCAACGACCTGAACGTGACGAATGGAACTTCCTTCTCCTCCGATCCACTGGTTTTGGTGGTGTACGACAACCTGGACGAAGGCCGGCCCGGCGTGGATGCCTATCGGGTGCTGGCCACGAATGAGTTCTATGCCTTCGAGCGGGCCTTGACGGCCGGGCTCATGATCCAGGCGCCGTCGCCGCTCAACTCGATGCAGCCGTCCTATATGAGCAACAACCTCATCACCGGCACCCATTTCCGGGACCGGAACCAGCGCGACTGGGCCAGCCAGGCCGGAAACGACGGCGGCGCCAGCAATCTCCTCCTGCGGTTCTACTATCCCAATCAGCCCGGATTCTATTTCCCCGCGACCAATGCGCAACCGGCCTTGCTGAACCCCATCCAATGGCTGAAGGATCCTGCCGCGCCCAGCCAGCCGGTCAAGTGGACCTACCGGATTACCTGGCCGGAGGACGTGCCGGAAATGTACGTGGCCCAGACCCTGACCAAGCCGCGCGAAGACCTGCCCGCCATCCGCGGCCAATTGAGCGTGGACGTGGTCTATCAACAATCGGTCCCCGTCGCCAATAAGCCCAGCGTCGCGTTGTACGATCCCACCGTGGCCCGGAAGACGGAGATGTATCCGTTGCCGGCCGCGATGAAAACCACGCGGGACCCAGGGACCGGCCACACGCTGTTCAACGATCTGCCGCCGTCCTTGAGCAAGCGGCTCTATTTCAACGCCACGGACACCGGCCAAGAGCTCCAGTTGATCGGCGAATTCAAGGAGCGGATCGACGGCTACGACTATCTGCTGCTCAACACGCTCACGGGCGACAACCGCAGCCAGTGCTTGGACGTGTCCCGCGTGCGTGGACAAGACGCCGTTTGGTCGAACGCGATCGACCGGCTGCCGACGGAAATCGTGACCATCGAACCCAACGTCCCCTATGATTCGGCCGCCTTGAACGCCGGCGGCAAGGGTGCCGGCTACGTGACGGTCCTCTTCAACAACAGCACGAACCGGGGGATGGTGGACCCCAGCGAAGTGGTCACCATGAACATCCTCCGGGTCATGCCCGAACTGTACGTGGGCAAACTCGCCTTGATCCTGTCGGCCAATCCGCTGGACAAGCAGTTGACCATGCATTATACGGCCGACTTCGGTGGTCACCCCGAAAACTACTTCTTCGAGTGGCAGTCTTCCGAGCCCATCGCGGGGCTGGCCTCCACCAATGAAGCGGATTGGAGTCCGCTGCCGGGTTCGTCCACGGGGGCCAACTACCGGGTCATCGGGGATGCGGGCATCTTCGGGCTCTCCGATCACTACATCCGCTGCCGCTACCGCGCCCTGGATCCCGAGGTGGTGGCGCTCGTCGGGACGAATTTCACCCGCTATGCGGAGCCGGCGCTGGCGGAAGGCTGGGTCAAGCGCGTGTTGAAGGCCATCAATCCCTACGACCAGCGTTTCGCCGACCTGATGAACAACGACGTGAACACGCAGCTGAGCATCGTGCAGCAGATCGGCCCCCCCTACAACGGGCAGATCCCGCTCAACATCGAGGCGCTCGACCAGAACGGCTTGCTGGCCATCTACCGGACGATCATGGAGGAAGCCCGGAACCTGAGCATCGACGCGGACTTCGACGGGGGCGTCAACGTCGCGCTGGCCCTGATGATGGCGGCCGGCCGGATCAACGATCTCAACATGGTGCTGGGCAACGAAGCCTATGCCGACGCCTTGGATCCCACGATCGGCATCGGCACCGAGAACGCCCTCTATGGCGCGTATGCCAGTTCGCTGTTCTCGTTCAAGAACCAGGCGCCGACCCTCCTCGATGAGGAACTGGCCCTGCTGCGCGGGCGGGAATCCGGACTGAATCCGCAGGTCGCGGACTATCCGATCTTCAACCGCCTGCCGTGGAATTTCACCGCCGACATCGTGGGCGGCCAACCCGCCTACGTGCTCAATTACGGGATTTCCGACGTCAACACGAATGGGTTCCTGGACGTCGGCGATGCGTATTCGCTGTATCCGCAGGGGCATGGCGACGCCTATGGCTATTATCTCTCCGCGCTCAAGAGCTACTACCAGCTGCTCCACGAGCGGTATTTCTCTTGGATGCCGCAGGCGGAGGGCATCTTGGCCGGGACCGCCCTGGTGGGGGACGTGCCGGGGTATGATCTGAACATCACCGTTTCGTTTCTGCATGAGAAGAAGATCGCCGTGGCCGCCGCCGCCAAGGCCAAGGCGGCGGTGGGCATCCTGGAACGCACCTATCAAAAGCTCTACACGGGCGACGAAGCCAAGCCGTGGACCTGCCAGCAGGATTCCGCCACCAACCGCGCCTGGGGCGTCGGCGAGTGGGGCGCGCGCGCGGGCATGGGCGCCTATTTCGACTGGTTGACGGGCAACGCCGTGCTGCCCAACCGCGACCAGAACGGCGCCCATCTCGGCATCCAGATCATCGACCGCGGCACCGTCCCGGAACTGGCCGAAATTCCCCAGTCGTTCAAGAAGATGCAGGAAGTGGTGGATCGCGCGGACACCGCCTTGAACCCGCTGGGCCTCGCGGCCGGCGCGGTTCCATTCGATATCAGCGCGGCGGACGTCGACGCGGGCAAGACCCATTTCGAGCAGGCCTACGCCAAGGCGCTTGCCGTCCTGCGGGAGGCCGTCGGGGTGTTCGACCGCGTCCAGGCCGCCGGCCAGGCCCTGCGCGAACAGAATGCGAACGGCGACATCCAGGAGACCGTGCAAAAAGAGGAAGCGGCGATCAACCGGGAACTGGTTGAAATCTATGGCTATCCCTATGCGGACGACATCGGGCCGGGGAAGATTTACCCGCAGGGCTACAACGGTCCCGACCTCCTGCATTACATGTACCTCGATCTCTTCGACGCCGATCCGACCGGCCAAACCATCACCTATGACATCGTAAATTACGCCTATGATGGCGTGACCGAAGCCAATTACGGCACGATGGGCGTTGACAGCTACTACGATTGGGTGGCGAATGCCCGCTACAACTATCTGGTTCCGAACGTGAGCGCGACCACGACGACGGTCAGCGTGTATGTCACGCCCGGCGGTATTTCCGGCAAGCCGGACAGCTACGTCGGGCAGCGCCGCGCTTCGGGTGAAATCCAGATCGCCTTGGCTGAATTCATTCAATCGATCGAGAATTTGAACAGTTGGGTTGCCAATGCGCAGGCCAATGCCGACGCCGTCCGCAAGAAGGCGGACGAATTGAGGTCCAAGCTGGACGCGCAAATAACGATTAGCCGCCTCACGCTCAGCCAGAATTCGATCGTGGCCGTCATGCAGGGCGTTTTGGATGGCATCGACTTGTACGAAGCGATTTTGGAAGCCCAGGATACAACCGCCGCGGAGGCGCAAAACGCGGCCATCGCGTGTCTCCCTGCGATTGTCGGGATGGCGATCGATCCATCGCCTGCCGGTCGCGCGGCAATCAAAGCCTCCTACGCCATTAAAAAAGCGTCCGCGGATGTCGAGAAAATTTTCGCGGAAAAGATAAAGTTGACCGTCAAAGAAGCCATGCAAGCCGTCCAGCAGGCCCTCGGCGACGCCGTGGCCGGGCTGCAACTGAGCGCCGACAAGCGCCAGGCCTTCTATGAGATGATCGACACGTTGGACAACCAGAGCTTGCAGTCCGATGGGTACGCGCAGATGCAGGCGTTTTCCGCTGCGGGCATGCGCTATATGCAACTGATCGCCCGGGGCGACGCCCTGCAGGTCGAGCGCGAGAAGCTGCGCATGAACTGGTCTTCGGATCTCTCGGCCAAGCGCTACCGCAACATGGCGTACCGGATTTTCCGCGACGACCAGCTCGCCCGGTATCAGCAGGTGTTCGACAACGCGGCGCGCTACGTCTATCTCGCGGCGAAGGCCTACGACTACGAGACGGGCCTGCTGGCCTCCGACGCCCAGCATACGGCCGGCCGCGACTTCATGAACCAGATCGCCAAGTCCCGGATGCTCGGGGCCGTCAGCGTCTCCGGCCAGCCGCTGGTGGGCGGCTCCATCGGGGAGCCGGGCCTGGCGGACGTCATGGCGCGGATGAACGCGAACTGGGACGTGCTGAAAGGCCGGTTGAACTTCAACAACCCGGACACGGAGACCGGCCGGTTCTCGCTGCGCACGGAGTTGTTCCGGATCCTCGCGTCGACCAACAGCGACAAGGCTTGGCGCGACATCTTGGAATCCCACGTGGTCGACAACCTGCTGGACGTGCCGGAGTTCAAGCGCTACTGCCTCCCGTTCAATCCGGCGGAGACGAACGAGCCGGCCATCGTGATCCCGTTCAGCACGACGATCGACTTCCGCAAGAACTTCTTCGGGCACGCCCTCGCGGGCGGCGACAACGCCTACGACTCGACGCACTTCTCGACGAAGATCCGCAGCGCGGGCGTGTGGTTCAGCAACTACACGAACATCTACAACGTGGGCACGTCGGGCGGCGGCCTGGCCAACCAGCCGCGCGTGTATCTCGTTCCGGCCGGGATCGACTACATGCGGGTGCCGGACGGCACCAGCGAAACCATCCGCGACTGGTCCGTGGTGGACCAGGCGCTGCCGGTCCCGTATCCCATCAACGATCTGGACTGGCTGGATCCGGACTGGAGCGCGCTGAAGGACATGCTGGGCGGCCAGATGTTCAACCTCCGCAAACACGGGTCGCTCCGGGCCTACCACGACAGCGGCACGTGGGATGCGGCGCAGGTCAGCAACAACGCCCGGCTCATCGGCCGGTCCGTCTGGAACAGCCGGTGGCTCCTGATCATCCCCGGCGGCACGCTGCTCAGCGACGCGGATCTCGGCATCGACCGGTTCATCCACGGCAGCCAAATCTCCAACGGGGTCTGGGACGAAAACGGCGTGAAAGACATCAAGCTGATCTTCCAGACCTATTCGTATGCGGGCAACTGACGTGCCGGCGAGCCGCAAAACAGGACGGAACCATGAATAGAAGTCACAGAGCTTGGATCGCCATCGCAATCGGAATGGCCTGCGCGACCGTCGCGGGCGCGTCGGACCTCCCGCGCATCGGCGCGATCTATTATGGCAAGACGTTGAGCGCCTACGGCTATCCCTGCACCGCCGCCGACGGGGCGGCCTTGATGGCGATCAAATCCGGCGGCGTCGAGGCCGCCCGCTTCGATTTCGGCCCGCTGGTCGGTCCCGGGATCAATTACCGGTTGCAGATCAACGTCGTCGCGTCGGGATCCGGCGGCGATGGCACTTCGGTACCCGAAGGCGGGGCGATCCAGATCCGGGCGACGGCCGGGGGACAGCCGGTGAACCTGATCGGCGACACGAACATCGTCGTGGCCAGCGGCGCGGTCGGCCGGCGGGATTACATCCTGGGGGCGGACAACGATGGCGACGGCCTGCCCGATGAATGGGAGCAGTTCTGCATCGATGCGATGGCCGCGCTGGGCATGGACGTGGGCGTGACGACGATCGCGCAATTCGATCCGAACGCCGATTACGACGGAGACAACTCCAGCAACCAGCAGGAATTCCACGCGGGCACGCTGGCTTTTCTCGGGAGCGACAGCCTTCGAATCGATCAGGTCACTCCGGGCCCGCAGGGCACCGTTCGCATGCGTTTCCTCGGCAACCAGGGCTTCTCCTATCAGATCATCGCCAGTTCGAATCTGGTTTCCGGCAGCTGGCAGGTCGCGCGGTTTGGCACCGCCGCCGATTCTCCGACGGCCAACAACATCGTTTCCGGCGGGGGCACGCTGCAGAACATCTATTTCCCGACCAACGGGTTCAGCCAGTTCTTGCGGCTGGTCGTGAAGTAGCGGGGGGATCCCGTGGGGACGCGTTCAGCGGTTCGCTTGGCGGTCCGGATCGCGGTTCTGGCGGTGGCCAGCGGCGGCGTCCCGGCGGCGCGCGCGGAATGGTGGACCAATGCCGCGGGGCATGCCATCGAAGCCAAGTGGGTCGACGGCAATGGTCAAACCGTCGTCTTGGAGCGTCCAAACGGCTCGAGGATCAGCCTCCCGCTGCTTTCCCTCAGTCCCGGCGCGCGGCAGCGCGCGGAACAGTTGCTGGCGGACGCCACGCCCTCGGAGTCGAAGAGCGACCCGTTGGGTTCGGCCGATCCCGTGGCCGCCCGCGCCCGCGCCCTCTACGACGCCGGGAAAATCAGTTCGGAAGAATTGCAGTCCACGCTCAACAGCCTTCCGCCGACGGTCCGATAGCGGGCCGGCGGATCCGCCGCTCCCGGCCGCCGTTCGGGCGCGAGATCATGGCCATCTTCGGCGCAGCCATTCTTTGCTTTCGTAGGGGCCGAGCTTGCTCGGATCGGGATCGAGAACGGTCGCAGCAAGCTGCGCCCCTGCGATTCTTGGCCACTGCAATCCCGATTGAAACGGCTCTTTCATTTCCGGAAACGCCTTGGCGCAGGGCAGGATTGGTTGTAGCCGCGCCCGGCGGGCGCGGGCTTCTGGATTCAAGGGCCGGCCCCGACGGGACCGGCTACAATGAAACGAAACCGGCGCTATTCGTCGGGGAGGGGCCAAAGGAACTGGCCGGTCTTCCGGAAGTGCAGGAGGGTGCGGATGGACTGCTCGGATTTGCGCTCGACGGCTTCGAGGGTGTTGAAGGAATTGTGGGGGGTGAGGAGGACGTCGGGGCGGTTGCGGAGGCGCAGCAAGGCGCGGTTGTCGGCGGTGAGCGCCGCGGGGTTGCCGGTGCGCAAGGCGGGGGCGAGCGTGGATTCCTCGTTGTAGACGTCGAGGGCCACGCCGGAGAGGATTCCCTGCTCCAGCGCCGCTTCGAGGACGATGGCCGGCGTGAATTCGCCGCGGGCGATGTTGACCAGGATCGGCTTGCGCTTCGCCTGGGCGAGGCGGGCGGCATTGAAATACCCGCGGTTCTGGGCGGTGAGGTTCATCGCGCACACGATGAGATCCGCCTCGGCGAGCGCCTCTTCCGGAGAAGCGTAGGCGACATCGGCATGCCGGTGGACGGGGTCCACGCCGCGCACGACGAGGCCCAACGCGGTGGCGATCTTCCAGATTTCATGGCCGATGTTCCCCACGCCGAAAAGGGCCATGACCTTGCCGGGATTTTCGCGGCCGGACAAATGGTCGCGATGGAACGAGTCGAACTGGGCCAGTTGCCGCGGCAGGCGGCGGAACAGCGCGGTCCACAGCAGCAGGGCCTGCTCGGCGACGGCGCGCACGCAGTAGAGCGGCAGATAGCCGAGCGCGGGGCAGGCGCCGCCGACGGAACCGCGATAGGCGAGCAGGTGGTCGTAGCCGGTGGAGCGGCTCAAGATGCCGCGGAGTTGCGGGGCCCACGCCGGAGGCAGGAGGGATTGGGTGCGGAGACTGACGATGGGGGCCGGCGGCGCTTCGTGGCCGGCTTCCTGGATGGTTTGCGGCGTGTGGCCCGCGCGCAGGCCGGCGGCGGCGGCATGGAACAACAGCCGCTCGGCTTCCTCGGCAAAGGCCTCGTAAAAAAAGGCGTCGAAGGGCGCGGGGGGAGACGCCGGGGAAGTCATGGGACGGAAACGGGCTTGTCCGTTGAACCCGGCGCGCCGGAGATCGCCCCGGCGATGTCGGGCCTGAGCTGTTCGAGGGTCAGATCAGGCTGGCCCGCGACGGTGGTTTCCTCGGAAGCGGGGGAGCTGAACTCTTCGGACTTGGGCTCCGGCTTGGCCTTGGATGGATCCTTGGCCCTTTTCTTTTTCACCGGCGCCGGCAGGGCTTCCGCCGCCTTCTCCCGCGGCGCGGGTTCCGAAACAACGGGCGTTTCGGCGCCGGGTTCGGCCTGCGCTTCCTCGACCGCGGCGGCGGCAACCGCTGCCTTTGCCGGCGCCTTGTCGGCGCGGGGTTTCCAGCGGACGAAATAGGCGCCCATGGCGACCACCAGCAGGAAGAAGACGACCAGCAGGATGGTCATGCGGCGCTCGGCGCGGCGCATCACTTCGCGCAGCAGCTGTTCGGATTCGCGCGAGCGGTGGATCAGGTCGGTGACGGTCCGCGAGGACGCCCGCTGCGCCTCATCCATCGAGGCGAGGGTGTGGTTGAGATTGCCCATGCTGTCGGTGAGGCGCCGGTTGTTCTCCATGCCGTTTTCGAGCTGCTGCTTGAAGATCGTCATGACTTCGTGCTGGCGCTCCATGACATCGGGCACTTTTTCCAGCATGCTCAGCACGCTCGTCTGCACGGTTTCCTGCCGGTCGAGGTGGCTGCGGATGGCGCGGATGAGATCGACCATCTCGAGGTAGCCGTTCTGGATGGCGACGGCCTGCTGTTTCTTGCGCGAGGTGAACAGGCGGCGCAAGAAGCCGGGTTTCTTCTGCGGGACGGGCGGGGGGACGGACAGCGCGCCGGGCAGTTCGGGCGGCAGGACATCGGGTTCCGGCTGGACGGGGGCGGCAGGGGTCATGATCGGATTCCTCCGTGGAGATGGTTCATGACGCGCAGTTTATCCCCGGCCCAAACCGCCCGCAACCAAAAAGGGCCGGAATGTGGCCCGGGAAATCCGCGCGCCGAAGAATTTTCGTTCCGGGGCCTCATTTCTGTTGCGTTGGGGGGGCGAATGTCGCAATTTTCACGCCGTGGGATCGGAGCGCGGGCGCGGATGCGCCGCCCGGGGCCGGGATTTTCCACGAAGGAGAAGCCGAGAAGATGTCGCGCGGATTGACGGAAGTGTTGGAAAGCTGGGACAGCGTCCACAGCAGCGAGCTGTACGGCGTGGAAGCGTGGGGCAACGGATTCTTCCATGTCACGGAGGACGGGTTCGCGGCGGTCCGGCTGAAGAACAGCGCGGGGCCGGTGAGCGTGAAGTTCCACGACATCGTACAGGGCCTCTATCAGCGCGGCTTCAGCCTGCCCATTTTGCTGCGCTTCGGCGACTTGCTGGCGGCGCGGCTGCGGACGATCCACGAGGCGTTCGGGAAGGCCATCGCCGAATCCGGCTACGCGGGTTGCTATCGCGGCGTGTATCCTATCAAGGTGAACCAGCAGCAGCAGACGGTGGCGGACGTGGTGAAATTCGGGCGCGAGCTGCACCACGGGCTGGAGGCCGGTTCGAAGGCGGAGCTGATCGCCGCGCTGGCCTACATGCACGATCCCGAGGCCTACATCGTCTGCAACGGCTACAAGGACGCGGAGTTCATCGATCTGGCGCTGTCCTCCATCAAGATGGGCCTGCAGACGATTCTCGTTCTCGAAATGCCCGGCGAACTGGACCTGCTGCTGGAGCGCGCGGCGAAGATGAACGTCCGCCCGCGCATCGGCCTCCGCGTCAAGCTGGCCAGCTCGGTGGGCGGCAAGTGGGCGGAATCGGGGGGGGAGAGCAGCGTGTTCGGGATGATGCCGCAGCAGGTGATCGCGGTGATCGACCGCCTGCGCGAGCACGGCATGCTGGACTGCCTGGAGCTGCTGCACTACCACCTCGGCTCGCAAGTGCCCAACATCCGCGAGATCCGCGACGCGATCCACGAGGCCGCGCGCTACTACGCGAACCTCGTCCAAGAAGGCGCGAAGATGGGCATCCTCGACATCGGCGGGGGGCTCGCCATCGACTACGACGGCTCCCGCTGCAATTGCGCCAGCAGCGCCAACTACGACGTGTCCGAATACGCGGCCGACGTCGTCGAGGGCGTGATGGCCATCTGCGACCAGGCCGGCGTGGCGCATCCGGTGATCGTCAGCGAATCCGGCCGCGCGCTGGTGGGCTATTATTCCGTGCTGCTGGTCAACGTGCTGAGCACGAGCTCGGTCGAGGTCCTGGAGCCGCCCAAGCCGATGGCCAAGCCGATCCCGGAGCCGATCCGCAACCTGATGGAGGTTTCCGCCGGCCTGCGCACGCGCAACCTCGGCGAGTTCTACAACGACGCCATCTTCTACCGCGAAGAGATCCAGAAGGCCTTCAAGCACGGCGACATCACCCTGCGCCAGCACGCGGAGGCCGACCGCCTCTTCTGGCACATCCTCACGAAGATCCGCGGCGAGCTGCCCAAGCTGCGGTTCGTGCCCGAGGACATGCGCGGCCTCGAGGAAGCCATGGCCGACGTCTTCTACTGCAACTTCAGCGTCTTCCAGTCGCTGCCCGACAGCTGGGCCATCGACCAGCTCTTCCCGGTGATGCCCATCCAGCGGCTCAACGAGAAGCCCGCGCGCCTCGCCGTGCTCTCCGACATCACCTGCGACTGCGACGGCAAGATCGACCATTTCGTCGGCATGAGCGACACCCGCAACGCGCTGCGCGTGCACGCCGTCGGCAAGGACGAGGACTACGTCATGGCGGTCTTCCTCGTCGGGGCCTACCAGGAAACCCTCGGCGACCTGCACAATCTCTTCGGCGACACGAACGTGGCCAGCATCCACGTGGACGACGCGGGGGAAATCTCCTATGAGCAGGAGCTCGACGGCGATTCCGTCGGCGACGTGCTCAGCTACGTGGAATACAATCCGCAAGGCCTGCTGGCGCGCTTCCGCGAGCTCGCCGAGGAAGCCGTCCGCCAGAAGCGCATCTCGCCGACCGAGCGGCGCGAGATCCTCGACGCCTACGAAAACGGCCTGCGCGGCTACACCTACTTCGAGACCTGAAAGCCCCCCCATGAAGAAAACCGAATTTCTCGGCACCCTGTACGAAAGCGAGCCCGCGGAGACCGCGCATTTCCACGTCATTCCCGCGCCGATGGAGACCACGGTCTGCTACGGCGGCGGCACGTCCCAGGGCCCGCGGGCGATCTTGGAAGCCTCGCGCCAGCTCGACGACTTCGATGGCCGCGGCTCCCCCGGCAATCTCGGGATCCACACCCAGCCCTTCGTGAAGCCCGCCGCCGGAAAGAAGCCTTTGAGCGAGCGGTGGCTCGCGGGCATCGAAAAGGCCGTGGCGAGAGCCCTGCGCTGCGGCGCGATTCCCGCCGTGCTCGGCGGCGAACACACGGCGACGCTCGGCTCGGCGCGCGCGTTCCAGGCTGCCGGCGCGGAGATCGGGTTCATCCACTTCGACGCCCACGCCGATTTGCGCGACACCTACAAGGGCGCGCAGATTTCGCACGCCTGCGTCCTGCGGCGCGTGCACGAGCTGGGCTTTCCGCTCGTGCAGCTGGGCACGCGCGCCTACTGCGTGGAAGAGGCGGACTATCGCGCCGC
>SABN01000345.1 GCA_009928955.1 Opitutia bacterium
CACCGGTTGCGCGCGGGACGTCCTGCCGATGATACGCATGCAGGCCGATCTCATGAACATGGGATACGCCGTGGGCACGGCTGCGGCGATGGCGGCCGGCAAGGGTGGCGAATTCCGCAGCGTTGATCTCGTTGCGCTGCGCAAAAAACTGGTGGCGCTCAAGATTCTCCGGCCCGAGACCCTCGCCTGGGAACAGGATGTCGATGTGACCTCCGACGCGGTGCTTGTGGCGGCGGTCAAGACCATGGGGCGCGACTTCACCGGAACGCATGTCGTGTACCGTCCCGAGAACCGCGCGCGCGCCTTGCCGCTCGTCAGGGCGGCGTTTACGGCGGCGGCCACGGACGTGGAAAAGCAGAATTACGCCGTGATGCTGGGGTTCCTGGGGGATGCGGCGGGGGCCGGCATTCTTGCCGAAATCGTCTCCGGAAGGCGGAAGATCATCCCCTTCGACCGCGCAGGCGCGTTCGGCGGCGGGGGACAGCCCATGATCGGCTATATGATCGCCCTTGGCCGCACGAAATCAAATGCGGCCCTGGCGCCGCTGCTCAAAGCGCTCTCAGGCGTCAAACCCGGAGCCTCGATGCTTGCCGTGCGCGGTCCGACACTGGCCCTCGAGGCGCTGGGCGATCCGGAGGCCGCGCCCGCCCTGGCCGAAAAATTGAAGGCGTTCGGAACCCATGCGGTGGAAAAGGCAACCGATCTTCCGCCGCTGGGCGGTTACGGGTTGGGTCCCGAAATGGACGCTTGCATCAAGGAACTCGCCTTGGCCCGGGCTCTCTGGGCCTGCGGCGATCACGAGGGCCTCGCCCGAAAAGCGCTTGAAGCCTATGCCCGCGATCCGCGCGGCGTGCTCTCGGCGCATGCGAAGGCGATTCTGTCGTCCGGACGCGGGGGCGTTCGATGAGGTGCGGCGGGACGGGAACGGCCACGCCTTTTCGCGAAGGTGAACTGCGATCCGCTACGCTCGTAATGCAGAAAAGCGGAAGGGGTTAGGGAC
>SABN01000034.1 GCA_009928955.1 Opitutia bacterium
GGCGGCGAGGCGTCCTTTGACTGCGCCTACCGCCCCCTGGCCGAGTTGCCCATGGAGAGTTTCGCGCCCGACCAGATACCGGAGGACCTGAAAGCCCTGCCCCTGGTCGAGCCGGACGACATTGTCCTGTAGCCGCCGTCCCCCGCAACGCAACCCTTCCCAACCCCCGGAGCCTTTGCCCTGAACACGATGAACGAACCCCAACGCGCCGCCGTGGAGGCGCCCGACGGCCCCGTGCTGGTGCTGGCGGGGGCGGGGGCGAGTCCGTTGCCGGGGCGCGGCCGGATGTTCGGCGTGACGCTGGCGCGGAATATGTTCGTGGATCTGCTGCCGATGCGCGCCGGCGAATTGATGTATTGGGCGTTGCTGAACCGCGGCGAGCAGGTCAGGAGCGCGGATTGCGTGTCGTCGATGACGATCAGCGTCTTGTTCGATTTTCTGGCATTGGCGGTGGTGTTGGGCTGCGCGGTGGCCACGCCGATGCTGGAAGGCGGCGGCCGGGGGGTGCTGGTGTGGGGCGCGGGGGTGCTGGTGGCCGGCGTGGCGATCGGCGGGTGGGTGCTGTTCCGGGGACCGGGCTGGGCGGCGTGGGTGGCGGGGCGCTTGCCGCGCGGAACGCGGGGGCGGGACCGGCTGATCGCTTGGCTGGAGGGCTTTTTCAAACAAGTGTCGGATTCCTTTGGGCAAGTGAAAGGGTCGGGGGTGCTGGGGCGGGCGGTCGGGCTGTCGGTGGGCATCCGCGTGGTGAAATATCTGGGTCTGGCCGTGGCCTTCTATGGCGTGGCGCAGGTGCTGCGGCCGGCCTTGGCGGAATTGCCGGCGTGGCAGGTGTTGATCGGGCTGATCAGCGGGGAAGGAGGAGCGGCGCTGCCGGTGCCGACATTCATGAGCATGGGAACCTATGAGGCGGCGGGAGCGGGAGGAATGCGGCTGACCGGAGTATCGGGGACGGATGCCGCGGTGGTGCTGCTGGGGACGCATGTGGTGAGCCAGATCGTGGATTACGCGATGGGCGGCCTGGCCCTGCTGGGCTTGATCTGGGGCCGGCGCCGGCCGGCGGCGGCGGCCGGGGCCGGGCCGCGCGGCGGCCGGGCGAACCCCATCCTGCTGACTTGGGTCAGCCTGTTGCTGGTGGCGCTGGCGGCGGTCGCGACCTGGGCATGGCGGGTGCAGCTAAAAGCGGGCGCGCGCGCGGCGCCCGGCGCCGGATCCATCATCGGCATGGGCCGCCAGGAGATGGCGGCGATGGATGAAGTCTGGGACGGCCGGAGCGGATTCGTGGTGTGGAGCTCGACGATGCATGGCCAGCACGAACTCGTGCGGTTCGATTGGCCGTCGGGAGGCCTGACGCGGCTGACGAAGAATCCGTTCGTGGACTCCACGCCGAAGATTTCTCCGGACGGGACGCGGGTGGTGTTCGCGCGGTCGCGGAAGGAATGGGTGTCGTTCCGCAATCTGGAGGAGTGGGACATCTGGGTGCTGAATTTGAAGACGGGCCGGGAGCGGCGGCTGGCGGAGCGCGGGGCGGAGCCCAGTTGGACGGGGGATGGACGCGCGGCGGTGTTCCAGCGCGGCGGCCGCGAGGTGGTGCAGGTGGATCTGGAGACGGGCGCCGAGACGGTGCTGCTGGGCGCGCGCGAACGGATGATCTGGACGGGGCCTTCGGTGGACCCCGTCGACGGGCGCCGCATCGCGGCGACGGTGCGCGGCGGACAGCGGAGCACTTCGCTTTTTCCGGTGCCGGATGGGCCGGAGACGCGGGTGGGCGGCGGCTGCCAGCTGTCGTTCGTGCCCGGCGGCGGCTGGCTGGTGCTCGTGGAAGACGCCGGCCGGATGAAGACGCGCATTGCCCGCGTGGACCGGAAGGGCCGGAACCTGCAGACGTTGATCGACTCGCCCGGGTTCTGGAGCCACGAGTATTTCCCCCGGGTGTCGAACGATGGCGCGCTGCTGGTGTTCGGCGCGGCGCGGGAGGGGCACGAACACGACACGGCGGACTACGAAATCTTCCTGTGGCGCATCGGACAGCCGTGGGAAAAGGCCGCGCGCCTGTCGTTCCACACCGGAAATGACCAGTGGCCCGACGTCTGGGTGAATCCTTCCCGCTGAGCGGGGAGGGGGGGTGAAAAATCCGGTCGGACTTTTGATTGCCTATTGTCCTGCAAGGGGAAAAGTGGCAAGCTGTCCAAAACCATGACGATCCAGACGACAAAAATCCAGCGGCCGGAGGAAGATCGGCTGGAACCCGGAAGCACGGGGCGGGAACTCCGAGCGGGAACGGTGTTGTGGGATCGCTATGAAATCAAGGCGGAGCTTGGTTCGAGCGCGCTGGGGGAGCTGTGGCGATGCCTGGACCGGGAGACGCACCAGGAGGTGGCCCTCCGGTGGTTGCCGCCCGACATGCGGCGGTCGAAGCCGGCCATGGCGATGATCCATGCGGGGATCCGGCGGATCGCGGATCAGGCGCACCCGAACCTCGCGACGATCCGGCAGATCGTGTATGTGGGCGATCAAATCTATCTGGTGGGGGATTTCGCGCCGGGGATCGACATCGGGAGCTGGGGCCGGACGGGGGCGGATGGCCGGCGCACCCTCGACGAAACGCTGCCGATCCTGAGGCCGGTCGCGGAAGCGCTTGATTTCGCGCACGACCGGCGGATCATCCATCGCAATTTGAAGCCGTCGAACATCTATCTGGGGCCGGACGGGGTGGCGCGGGTGACGGATTTCGGGTTGGCGCTGCACCGCCATCTGACGATCGTCCACGGGGAGGCGGTTCGCACCGGCACGACGGGGGCGTATCTGGCGCCGGAGTTGCGGGCGGGCGGGGAACCGGACTCGGCCAGCGACCAGTATGCGTTGGCGGCGCTGGCGTGGGAGCTGCTGGCGGGCGCGCCGCCGGAGCCGGATGGAAACGGAGAACCGCCCGGGAACCTGCCGGGGAGCGCGCGCGCGGCCTTGCGGCGGGCGATGGCGGAGAAGCCCCGGAACCGCTTTGTGACCTGCGTGGATTTCGTGAAGGCGCTGGGGGGCGAGCGCGTGGGCGGCCGCCGCGGCCGCAGCGCGGCGGAATGGCACCGCATCCAACTCCGCGCCGGGATCGCGGCGACCCTGCTGTCGCTGGCGGCCGGGCTCTGGTTGGGCGGGCGCTCGCTGGCGGCCTGGCTCGATGCGCCCCGGACGCCGCCCGCGCCGGAGGCCCCGCCGCGGAAAGCGGCGGCGCCGGTGAAGGCGAAAGCGGCGGAGCCGGCGCCGAAAGCCGTCGAGCGCCTGGTGGCGACCACGCCGCTGCCGGTCGAGGGCCAGCCGTGGGTGACGCAAACGGCCCAGATGGAGTTCATCTGGGTGCCGGCCTTGGGCATGTGGATCGGGCGCTTCGAGGTCACCAACGAGGAATATCTCCAGAAGGATCCGGAGCACGACAGCGGCGCCTTCCGCGACATTTCGCTGAAAGAGCCGCGCCAGCCCGTGGTGCGCGTGAATTTCGACGATTCGCTGGCCTACGCGGCGTGGCTGACCGAGCAGGAGCGCGCGGCCGGCAAGCTGCCGGAGGGCTGGCGCTACCGCCTGCCCTCGCGCACGGAAGCCATCGCCTATACGCTTTCGGGCGGCATGCAGGCCTATCCGTGGGGCGAGCTGTGGCCGCCGAACCGCGGAAACTATGCGGACGGGGCGATGTCCAAGGCCTTTTCGGACTTGCAAACCATCGCCGGCTATCAGGATGGGTTCCCGGTGACCGCGCCCGTCGAGTCGAGCGGAGAGAATCCGTGGGGATTGTTCGGCGCGGGCGGCAACGTGTGGGAGACGACGTCGAAGCTGGCCGGCTCGAACTTGTTTGGCGGCTGGCAGGGCGGCGGCTGGGACGACCACCAGCCGACGCGGCTGAAGTGCGACGTGACGTATGGATACATCGGCAATGCGCGCGGCGCGGTCAACGGCCTGCGCCTGGTGCTCGCGCGCATCGACGAAGAGGCGCCGCCTCCTCCGCCCGCGGCGGCGGCGGCCGCCCCGGCGGAGCCTCCGCCGGGCTGAAGGAGGATCGCATGCGGACGCTCCGGTTTCTGTGGGTCGTTTCGATCTGGATCTGCGCTGCGGCCGTCGCGGAAACCTGGACGTTGCGGGATGGACAAACCGGGGAGGTGTTCGGCCCGGTTTCTCCCTCCAACGGGGCGGAGGTGGCGGTGGGGGGGCGGACGCTGACGCTGCACGTCTCGCAGACGAAGCGGGACGAGACCGTGGCGCGGTTGAAGCGCATCATCATTCCCGCCGCCGAATTCCGGGAGGCGAACGCGGCCGACGTGGTCCGGTTTCTCGTGGAGGCGAGCATCGCGGCGGATCCGGAGAAGGAGGGGGCCAACGTGGTGTTCAAGGAGCGCCGGCTGGAAGACGGAGTGGATCCGCGCAAGCCGGCCCTCGGCGAGCGACTGGAGGGCCGGTCGGAGCCTGTCGATGAGTGGGGATTCATAGAAGACCCCTTTTCGCCGTCCCCGCCGGTCGACTCCGGCGGGACCGTCACGCTGAACCTGCGGCGGGTGAGCCTGTACGATGCGCTGGAGACGATCGCGGAGGTGGCGGGGGTGAACTGGCGGATTTCCGAGGGCGGGGTGGTGATCGTGGAGCCGGCGAAGCCCTGAGCGGGCGGCGCGGGGCGCGGCGGAACCCCGGAACAGAAAAGCGGCGCGGGAAAACCCGCGCCGCTTTTTCACGGAGTTTCCTGATGCTCAGAAGTGGTGGACGTAGCGGACGTTGACGCGTTCGCCTTCGGGGCGGTTTTCGGCGGCGGTTTCGAAGTAGACGTTCAGGAAGAGGTGGTTTTCCGGGCTGAAGCTCCAAAGGGCGCCGGGGCCGAGGCCGACGACCTGTTCCTTTTCGCCGCCGTTGTCGGCGCCGTTGGTCTGGCTGTCGGAGATCTGGCGGAAGGCGTAGCCGTTGAGGCCGACGCGCAGATGCTTGGCGACGACTTCGACTTCGGTGGCGAAGTTGGCGTGGAGGGCTTGGCCGGCCTGGGTGTCGCGGATGCCCGAGTCGGGCGGCGAGAAGGGGTCGCTGTTTTCCGCGTTCCAGAGGTAGTGGAAGCGGCCGGAGAGGGTCCATTTGGGGGTGATGAACCAGGTGGCGGCCCAATAGGGGTTGAGGCTGACGGCATTGGCGCCGGGGTTGAGGTTGCGGGTCTCGTCGTAGTCGCCGGTGGGGAGGAGGGTTTGGAGTTCGACGCGGTGGGCGAAGACGGGGCCGTTGGCGCCCATGACGATCCACTGGAGGTAGGGGCCGACGAGGAGGTCGCCGAAGCCGTCGTTGGCGGTCAGGGGGGTGCCATCGGTTTCGAGGTCGAAGGCGGCGGCGGGCAGGATGAGGTCGAGGCCGAAATGGGCGCCGCCGAGCAGGGCCTTGGGATGCTGGTAGATGACTTGGGTGAGGCTGATCCAGGCGTCGAGCTCGGGATCGCCGGGGAAGGGCAGGTCGGGGAGCTTGTCGGCGGCGTAGTACTGGACGTACTGCGCGGCGTACCAGCCGGGGCCGGCGGGCGGGATGCCGTCGAGGAAGCTGGTGAAGCCGAGATTGACGGCGGGCTGGTCGTAGGCGGCGGCGGTCGAGGCGAGGAGCAGGGCGGCGAGGGCCGGGATCCATCCGAGTCGGGAACGCAGGGTCATGGGAGTCTCCTTGGGTTGTTTCTATCAGAAGAAACACAGGATGCCCGAGGCGCGGCGCGGCGGCAAGCCCAAAGATGGAAAATCTTCCACGCCGTGGAAAAAAGTTTTCCACGCCGTGGAAAATCCAGCCCGTTTTTTCCACGCAATGGAAAAAGTTTCCGCGAATTTTCCACGCAATGGAAAAAAGTTTTCCACGGCGTGGAAAACTTTTCTCCGGGGCGCGGGCCGCGCGGCGCCGCGGCGGGAGCGGGGGGCTTACCAGCCGATTTCGAGGAGCGAGGGCTCGTCGATGTTGGTGCCGGTGGCGCCGAGCTGGGTGTAGACGTGGTGCTCGACGCCGTCGGAGACGATGTGGATGGCGCCTTCGGTGTCGGTGGCGGCGACGAGGGCGCCGGGGAGGGCGTCCTCGGCGGCGCGGCGGGTGGCGCCGTGGATCTTGACGGCTTCCTTGTACTTCATGCCGACGACGGGGCGGGGGTTGCCGAATTCGAAGACGACGGCTTGGGCTTGGGTGGCCTTCAGCAGGGCGCCGGTGGCGTCGGCGAGGCGCGCATCCATGTTGTCGGGGAGGCCGACGGTGATGGTTTCGAGCCCGGCGGTGCCGTGGTGGGGGGCGAGGACGACGTCGGCCTTGAGCTTTTCGGGCGGGACGCGGGCGAGGAAGTCCTGCTGCTGGGCGAGGGTGAGGTCGGAGAGGACCAGCATGGCGAAGTCGCCATAGGCAATGCGGAGGGAGAGGGGGGCGGCATCGTCGCCGGCGGCGGGGCCGAGGGCTTCGATGAGGAAGGGCTTGCCGTCGACTTCGGACTGGTAGACGATCTCGCCGGCGGCGAGGATCCGGGGTTCGAGGGCGGTGCCGGAGAGGCGGTGCTTGAGGCGCCGGGGCGAGCGTTCGGCGAGGAGGGCGGCCAGGGGGTTCTGCCCCAGCAATCCGGCGGCGGAGGCGGGGAGGAAGAAGTGGTCCACGTCCATGTACATCAGGATGGAGGCGACGCCGGCGCTGTGCTCGGGTTCGCGGGAGGTGAGGACGAGGGCCTGGAGGCGGCTGATTTTCTTGGCGAAGATCTGGGGCAGGACGGTGCGTTCGGGGTCGTTGCGGCGGCCCTTGTCGGTCTGGATGAAGGACGTGTCGATGAGGATGGCCTCGTTGTCGGGGGTGTCGACGAGGATGGCGGAGGCGTAGCCGGCGGCGATGACGGAGATGTCGAGGGAGCCCGGGGAGCGCATGGCCAGCTTCTCCTTGCGGCCGGAGAGGGCGATGCCGGCGAGGACGAGGGCGACGACGGCGCCGGCGACGATGCGGAGGGAGGGGGAGGCGGAGCGCCAGCGGGGGCGGACGAGGCGGAACCAGAGGGGGCGCCACCAGGCGAAGAGGGCGACGGCGGCATAGTAGACGAAGAGCTCGCGGAGGGTGGGGCGATCGACGAAGGGATAGAGGAACCAGCGGGAGAAGTAGTGGCCGATGAGGAGGAAGAGGGTGGAGAAGACCCAGTTGGCGGCGCTGAGGAGGAGGGCGAGGTAGATGCCGATGCCGGGGATGAGGCCGAGGAGGCCGGCGAGCATGGACAGCTGGAGGACGATGCCGACGAGGGGGATGGCGATGAGGTTGGCGTAGGCGCCGGCGACGGGCCAGCGGAAGAAGTAGTAGGCGCTGAGGGGGATCATCATGCCGATCTGCATGCCGAACTGGGCGGCGATGAAGCCGCCGATGCCGGGATTGAGGTCGGCGAAGCCGTAGTCGCGGATGGGCTTGAAGCCGAGGCGGGTCAGGAAGCGGGCGAGCGCGAAGAGGGCGGCGGCCAGCAGCGCGTAGCCGATCCAGAAGCGGAGCGTGACGGTCAGCAGCCAATGCGCGGCATAGGCGTAGGTGAGGACGGCGAGCATGAGCATGAGGGCGATGAAGTCGTTGCCCTTGAATTTCTTGAAGATGTCGAAGAAGGGCTGGGTGAGGAGGACCAGCGAGAGGATCGCGCCGAAGGAGAGCGTGAAGGAAGGATCCACGGCCATGGCGGGATTCTGCAGCAGGATCATGAAGGCGGCGACGGGCACGCCGAGGAGGGCGGAGGCGCGGACGCCTTCGGACATGTAGCCCCAGGTGAGGAGGAAGAGGGAGTTCATGATGACGGCGCGCAGGGTGGAGGGGCGCGCCCCCGTGATGACGGCGAAGACGACGAGGGCGAAGATGATGAAGGGGACGTAGACCTTCTTGGACACCTTCAGCATGACGAAGATGCCGATGAACATGATGGTGATGATGGTGACGTGCAGGCCGGAAACGGCCAGCACGTGGTTGATGCCCGAGGCGCGGAATTCATCGGCGATGAGCGCGTCGGTGTCCTTGCCGAGATCGACGAGCGGGGGCACGACGCCGCTGTCGTGCGTGTCGGAGGCGACGGACAGGGTGTTCTGCATGCCGTAGCGGAGGCCGAGGGTGAGCGCGCCGTGGAAGGCGGAGTTGGGCTGGGGCGTGGTCTGCTTGATCACGCGCACCATTTCGTCGCGCAGGTAGAGGGAGAATTCGACCAGGCCGTTGCCGGCGCGGGGTTCGGCGGCGCCTTGCGGCTGGATGATTTGGATGGGGGCGGGGCCGGAGAGGGGGATGCGCAGGCGCATCTGGCCGCCGATGTTGTAATTGCGCAGGTAGTTGGCCTGGTCGAAGGACCCCTTGTTGGCGGCGTGGGCGGCGGCGATGAGCTCGCCGGACAAGGCCACGTCGTAGCCGTAGGCGGCCGAGCGGGCATAGCGCGCGTAATCGGGCGTGGCGGGATCGACGGTCAGCCGGATGGTTTGGCGATCGACGGGGAGGTAGGGGCCGTCGGGCTGGTATTGGATGTAGTCGGGGGTGATGGAGAGGACGGTCTTGAAGGAATAGACCCACGGGTCGGCGGTGATGCGGCCGAGGACGCCGACGGGGACGACGTTGCGTCCGGAGCGGGCGAAGAGGCTGACGTTGTTCTCCGGCTGGTAGACGCCGATCTTGGCGGCCGCGGCCGGCGGGCTGAGCACTTCCACCTGGTCGAGATGCGTGAAGGGCTGTTCGATCATCATTTCCGCGCGGGCGGCGGTGCCGGCGGGGATCACGATTTCTTCGCTCTGCTGCGGGAGGTTGTATTGCGTGAAGATCCAGCGGCCGTGCGCGTCCAAGGTGGGCTTGCCCTCGGCGTCCTTGACGGGCTGCAGGGCTTCGAGGCGGCCGACGAGGCGCAGGCGGATCTCTTCCGTGACCGGCGCGAGGGTCTTGACCTTCATGAAGGAGGTCTGGGAGATGGGGCGGTCCGGGGTGAACGCCGCGCCTTCCCGCGAAATGGACAGCGTGCCGACGAGCTGGTCGGGGGACTGGATCATGGCGATGTAGCGCGTGTAGCCGAAGACCAGCGCGGTCAGCAGCAGGAGGACCCAGAGCGAGATCTGCATCGGGTCGGGCGGGACGGGGCCGTAGGCGGCCAGCTCCTCGTCGACCGGCTTGCGGAAGCGGTGGACGAGCATGAAGCCGATGAGGGTCAGCAAGCCGAGCAGGGACGTGGCGCCCCAAAGCGCGGGGAGGGCTTCGGGCCCGGCGGTGAACGCCATGGCGAAGGCGATGCCGACGATGAACAGGTAGCAGAAGGAAATGAGTTTGTTGCGGGTCATGGTGCTCGAAGAGGGTTAGGGGTGGTCGGCGGGGGAGGCTTCGGCCGCCGGCGCGGCGGCCGCCTGGCTGGGCAAGGCGATGTCCGGATAGTAGTCGAGATTGGACTTCCAGATCGGCGATTCGGCGGGTTGGCCCCGGACGAGGGCGAGGAAGGCCTGGCGATAGGCGGGGTTGAAGGCCGTGACGGCCACGCCCAACAGGAGGGCGAAAGCCAAGATCTTGGCGAGTTTTGCGGCACCTTGTTCCATGGAAAACCTCTACGGGGTTAAAAGAAAAGCCAGCCGAAATCGAGCGGCGGCTTGGACGGGAAAACGGGGATCCTCAACCGACAAGTGGGTCCAGAATCCCGGCGGGGACGCCGGGCGGCGGAGATGGACAACTGCACAGCCTGTTTTCATGTGAATCCGATCAAAAAGAATCAACCAGAATACGGTTCCAGATGGAGATTGGCAATGGTTTCTTTTCCGAAGCGCTGCCGGAGGGTTTGCTCCAGGCGGGTGGCGATGTCATGGGCCTCCCGCAAAGGCAGGTCGGACCGCAGGCGGATGTGCATGTCGATCACGGGGCTGCGTCCGACCATGCGGGTGCGCAGGTGGTGGGGTTCGGCGATGCCGGGGATGCCGCAGGCCATGGCGAGGATCTCTTCGCACAGTTCGGGGGCCAAGCTCTGGTCGGTCAGGTCGCCCACTTGTTCGCGGAGGATGCGCCATGCGATCTTGAGAAGGAAGAGGCTCACGAAGAGCGCGGCGATGGGGTCGAGGATGAGCCAGTCGTTCCCGAGAAACACGGCGGCGCCGACGCCGGCGGCCGTGGCGATGGAGGAAAAGGCGTCGGAACGGTGGTGCCAGGCGTTGGCGACCAGGGAGGAACTGCCGGTGGCGCGGGCCACCTTCATCGTGGCGCGGCAGAGCCACTCCTTGATGGCGATGGAGAGGACGGCCGCCCAGAAGGCAAAGGCGGAGGGCATGGCCAAGGGATCGCCATGCATGGCGTGGAAGATGCGCTGGATCGCCGATCCGGCGATCCGGATGCCCACGTAGGCCAGGGCCATGCCGATGAAAGCGGCCGCGAGGGTTTCGTATTTGCCGTGGCCGTAGGCGTGGTCCTCGTCCACTGGTTTCGACGAGAAGCGCAGGCCGACGAGCACCGCGATGTCGGTGGCGAAGTCGGACAGCGAATGGATGGCGTCGGCGATCAGCGCCTGGGAGTGCCCGAACACGCCGGCCGCGAGTTTCAGGCCCGTCAGGACGACGTTGATCCAGACGGACAGATGGGTGATGTTGCGTTCGGGCGACAGCATGGGGGGCCTCAGGGCTTCGGGGCGGGGTTTGCGGCCGGCGGGGCGGCATCCCTCTGCTGGGCGAGCGGCTCCTTCTCATCGTCCGCGTCGCTCTGCCACCAGGGCTTGCCCTTGGGCTGGGGCTTGGGATTGATCAGCAGCATGTAGACGAACAGGAAGGGCACGCAGGGCAGATAGAAGAGGATGCCGTCTTGGGAGCGCAGGGTCGCCCGGGCGTCGAGGGTGGACAGCCAGACCAGATAGAAGAGGAATCCGAGCGTATTGAGGATCCACACGGCGCGCTTGATTCCCGGATTCATTTCGGGACTCTACCCCTGCGCCCCCGGGCTTGGCAACCGCAGAAGCGCCGGATCGGGCTTGGATCCGGGGGGCGGTCCGTGGTATAGCCGCTGCCATGCAACAAGGCGGAGCCATCCGGGGCTGGGTTCGGGAGCACGCGACAACGCTGGGGTTCTATCTCTACGCGCTGTTCGCGGCCCCTCCGCTGGCGCGGGCGCTGAAGGCGGGGCTGGCCGATCCGCAACCGGTGGTGTGGCCGGGCCTGCTGCTGCTGGGGGTGTTGCTGCTGGAGCCGTTCGGCCTCCGCTGGAAGATGTTGTTTTTGCGCCGACGGAACCGGGACGAGGGATTCGAGCCGCAGGGGGAGATGCTGGGCCTCGGCTCGGTGACGGTCATCGGGCATATGATCGTGGCCGTCCTGGTGGGCTTGGTGGCGCTGGATTGCCTGGGCTTGGCGGGGGAGGGGGCGAATCCAAACTGGATGGCGGGGATGGCGCTCGGGTTGGTTTTCATGGATTTGGTGGCCTTCTTTTCCTCGGGCGGCCAGGACGTCTCGCGGGAGCCACCCGGGCATTGGAAGGAAGGCTTGGCGGACGTCCTCCTGCTGGCGTTCGGCTGCGTGGCCTACACGGTCTGGTGGCAGGGGTTTTTCGATCTGGGAGATCTGGCGGCCCAAAGCCTCGGCATGAAGATCGCGCTGGCCATATTGCTGGGCGGGGTGTTTGCGCTGTTCTATCTGCCGATGCGGGTGCCGTTCGTGCTGGAGGAGTGCTATCTGCGGCCGGCGCAAGGCCGAAAAGCTCGCATTCTCGGCGAACTGGCCATCGGCGCGCTGCTTGGATTTTATCCGGCCTTTTTCTGACCATCGGAATCCCGTGAAAAGGGGGGGCGTTTCGACGCACAGGCCATGAAGGATGCGACGAGAAGGGGGGGCGCATTTCGCGGCGGGCATTTGCGGCGGCGCGGATTCCGGCTTTCCAATCGGCGGCGGGTTTTGGATACTGGCGAAATGAAGAGAATCCTTTTTCCGGGGCTGGTCTGGGCGATGGCGGCGGTGGCGGGCGCGGAGGAAGTGTTTCCGCGGGAGGGGTGGACGGAGGCGCCGAATCCGCTGGCGTCGGAATTCGCCGAGAAAGGCGGACTGCTGGTGGCCTACATGGGTCCCTATCCCAAGAGCTTCAACTACTACCTCGACCAGAACGTGATGTCGGCCGAGCTGTTCGGCCAGTTCTACGAGACGCTCCTGGCCCAGCATCCCGTCACGCTGGAGATGGAGCCGCTGCTGGCCGCGCGCTGCGTGCTGGGCGACGACCGCCGGACCTTCACCTTCCAGATGAATCCGCTGGCGAAATGGAGCGACGGGATGCCCGTCACGGCGGAGGACGTGCGCTGGACGTTCGCGGCGGTGATGGATCCGAAGAACCTGACGGGGCCGCACAAGATCGGCCTCGAACGCTTCGATCCGCCCGAGGTGATCGACGAATCCACCATCCGGTTCGTCGCGAAGGCGGAGCACTGGGAGAACCTGCTGACGCTGGCGGGCCTGCAGGTGCTGCCGAAGCGCGCGTTCGAAGGCAAGGATTTCAATCTGCAGCACTTCGAGTTCCCCGTGGTGTCGGGGCCGTACCGCCTCGGCGAGATCAAGGAAGGCCTCCAGGTCTCGCTCGAGCGCCGGCCCGACTGGTGGGCGGCGGACTTGCCGCGCTTCCGGAAAGTGGCCAACTTCGGCGAGCTGCGCTTCCGGTTTTTCGAGGAGCGCGACAACGCGTTCGAAGCCTTCAAGAAGGGGGAGATCGATCTGTTTCCCGTCTACACGGCGCACGTGTGGGCCAACCAGACGGGCGGTGAACGCTTCGAACGGCGCTGGATCGTGAAGCAGGAGATCGAGAACCAGAAGCCGGTGGGTTTCCAGGGCATCGCGTTGAACCTGCGGCGCCCGCCGCTGGACGATCCGCGCGTGCGGCGGGCCTTGGCGCATCTCTACCATCGCGAGAAGATGAACGAGACGCTGATGTTCAACGCCTATTTCCTGCACCGCTCCTATTTCGAGGATCTCTACGACGCGGCGCATCCGTGCGGGAACGAACGGATCGCCTTCGATCCGGCGCAGGCGCGCACGCTCCTCGCCGAGGCCGGGTGGGCGGCGGATCCCGCCACGGGCCTGCTCGCCAAGGACGGCCGGCCCCTGCGCCTGCGCTATCTGTCGCGCGGCGGCACCGACGACAAGTTCACGGCGATCTTCCAGGAGGATCTGAAGGACGCCGGGATCGAGCTGGTGGTGGACAAGAAGGACTGGGCGGCCTGGACGAAGGACATGGACGCGTACCACTTCGACCTGACGTGGGCCGCGTGGAGCGCGGGGATCTTCAAGAATCCGGAAAGCATGTGGGCCTCGAAGGAGGCCGACCGCCCCGCGGGGCAGAACATCGCCGGCTACCAGAACGCCGAGGTGGACGCGCTGATCGACGAGCAGCGCACGGAGTTGGACGTGCGGAAGCGCCACGACCTCGTGCGGCGCATCGACGCGATCCTGGCCCGGGAGGTTCCCTATGTGCTGCTGTGGAACAAGCGCGGCACGCGGCTGCTCTGGTGGAACAAATTCGGCATGCCGGACGCCCCGCTCGGCAAATATGGCGACGAACGCGCCGCGCACGCCTACTGGTGGGCCGATCCCGACGCCGCCGCGGACCTCGCCCAGGCCCGGAAGACCGGCCGCGCGCTTCCGGCGCGTCCCGCGCGCTCCGTCTACGCCGACCCGGCGCCCTGACCCTCCGGCCCGCTCCCGCGCCGGGCCGGTCAGGGGGCGGTCGCGCGCCGGACGGGGATGCAGATGTCGACGAGGTGCTTGTGTTCCGGGTCTTCGGAGGAGTCGTTTTTCTGCAGTTCGTACGCGAGGCCGGCGGGGGCGTAGCTGCTTGGGGCCATCCATTCGCCGTACAGGTAGCCCCAGGCGGGGCCGAACTGGTCGGACGTGATCGCGAAGCGGCCGACGGCATGGGGACCGGCGGGGAGATCCAGGACCTGGATGCCCGCAGGCGGGACGGCGTCGCCAGGGATGGTGATGCCGAGCCAGAGGCGCTGCCGCTCGGGAGGCGTGGATGAGGGATCTTCGGGATAGATGCAGACGATCAGGGTTTTGCGGGGGAAGTCCCAGAGCTTTTCGGGCAGGGCCCAGTCGAGGAGCTTCTGCAGCAGGACGTCGTAGATGCCGGGGTTGTTCTGGAAGTTCCCGACTTGCTCGACGTAGGCCACGCGCCGCGCGGGCAGTTCTTCCACGGCGACCGGCGCGAGCAGTCCGGCCGGGGGTTCCGCGTTCGCGGAGGGGGTTGCCATCGTTCCGGCCAGCAGGGCCATGCCCATCGTCGTCATCCAGTGGGTCGTCATTCGGTTCTCCTTGGGTTCGCGCGCCGCACTGCGCGGGGCACGTTGCATGCGGGAGATCCTGCCGAAAGGGGCGGGGGAAGTCTTTTCCCGGGTTGCGCAAAGCGTGTCCGCCCTTGCGGAAATCCGGCGCGCGGGGAAAGCGATGGCCGGCAACCAAGCGAACCGGGGGGCTAGATCGGGAGGACGGTCTGGAAGCCGCCGGGGAGGGCATAGCGGCCGGGGGCGGTCTTGCGGACGAGGGGGTCGCGCGCGAGGACGTCGCGGATGTAGCCGCTGCCGCGGCGGCATTCGGGGCAGAGGCGCTCGTTGAAGGCGCCGAGGAGGATGCGCAGGGGGGCTTCGCCGGTGGCGGAGAGGGTTTCGCGCAGGAGTTCGGCGCCATCGCGGGCGGCGAGTCCGGCGCGTCCATCGCGGGTGGCGAAGGTGTCGGGGAGATGGCGCAAAAGGACGAGCAGCAGCGGCTCAGGGGAAGGAACGCCCGGGGGCCGCGCGGATTTCGGCAGGCGCTCGCCGATCTCGGAAATGGGCAGCAGCCCTTTCGCGGCGGAAAGGCGGTCGCGGAGGGCCTTTTCGGTGCGCTCCACCAGCTTGGCGGAGAATTCGCTGAAGAAATCGCGGTAGAGGACAAGGCGGCCGGGGATCAGTTGGGAGAGGAGGAGGAAGGCCCCGACGGGAGAGGCCCCGCCCCAGTCGGGGGCGGAGAGGCGGGCGAGCGCGGAGGGGGTGAGGACGCCGCCGGCGTCGCGCAGGGATTTCTCCGCGGCGCGGAAGAGGGGTTCGGCGGCGAAGAGAGGGAGGGCCTGCCGGAGGGCGTCGAAGGCGAGGCCGAGGAGCTGGCGGGCGCGTTCGCGGGTGACGCCGAGCTGGAAGCCCGTGTCCCGCAGCTTGGCTTCGTGCAGGGCGAGCGCGGCGGCGGCTTCCCGCAGGCCGTAGTGCAGGTGGATGACGTCGGCGAGGCGCGGGGGCAGGAAGAGGGCGAGCCATTCCACGAGGTTCAGCGGCGGCGGTCGCCGTTCGCAGGTGGCGCGGGCGTAGGCGGCCACGCGCGACAGGAGCGCGCGGTCGTCGGCGTCGAGCTTGTCGCAGGGCGGAAGAGGCTGGCGCAGATCGCCGAGGGTCGCGAAGCCGCTGGCGCGCAGGGCGGCGAGAACGCGCGCGGGCAGGCCGCTGGCCTGCAAGGTGCCGTGGCAAAGGCCGTCCGCGTTCGGAAATGGAGCGCCCGGCGAGGTCACAGGTTCGGGGCGGTGGCGGAGGCGAGCAGCGCGTCATATTCGGCGGCGGTGAGCAGCTTCTTCGCGAGGGCGAGTTCCCGGAGGGTCTGGCCGGAGGCGAGGGCTTCCTGCACGAGCTGCGCGACGCGGTCGTAGCCGAGGCGAGGATTCAGCAGCGTGGGGAGGCCCGCGCTGCGCGCGAGGTGGCGGCGGCAGGCGTCGGCGTCGGCGGAAATGCCGGCGACGCATTTTTCGGCGAGGGCGCGGACGGCGGCGGAGAGGAGCTTGGCGGCCTGCAGGGCGTTGGCGCCGATGAGCGGCATGTGCGTGTTGAGCTCGAGCTGGCCCGCGCCGCAGGCGAGGGCGACGGCGTGGTCGAGGCCCTGCACCTGCATGCACACCATGTTGACGGCCTCGCAGATGGACGGGTTGATCTTGCCCGGCATGATGCTCGAGCCGGGTTCGACGGGCGGCAGGCGGATCTCGCCGATGCCCGTGAAGGGGCCGGAGGCCAGCAGGCGCAGATTGTTGGCGATCTGCTGGAGGTCGAGCGCGGCGGAGCGGAACGCGGCGGAGACGTGGGCGAAGTCCGTCATGAACTGCGTCAGATGGATGCCGTCCTCGGCGACGCGGAAGGCGCCATCGGTCTCCGCGTTGAGGGCGGCCATGATCTCGGCGCGGAATTCGGGCTGGGTGTTGATGCCGGTGCCGACGGCGTTGCCGCCGGCGCCGAGCTCCTGGAGGCGCGCGGAGGCGGCGCGGATGCGCTCGGCGGCGAGGGCGGCGGCGCGGGCATAGGCGGCGAATTCCTGGCCGAGGGTGACGGGCACGGCGTCCTGCAGGTGCGTGCGGCCGGCCTTGAGGAGGCCCGCGAATTCGGCGGCCTTGGCGCGCAGGGCCTTTTCGAGCAGGGCGAGGGAATCGACCAGGAGGAGGGTCTGGCCGAGGACGGCGACCTTCGCGCCGGAGGGGAAGCAGTTGTTGGTGGATTGGCCCATGTTGACGTCGTCGTTGGGATGCACCGGCGCCTTGGCGCCGCGCGCGCCGCCGAGGGCTTCGTTGGCGAGGTTGGCGAGCACCTCGTTGAGGTTCATGTGCGAGGAGGTGCCGGAGCCGGCCTGGTAGAGGTCGATGGGGAATTCGCGGTCGTGGGCGCCGGAGAGGACGGCGCGGCAGGCGTCGGCGATGGCCGTGGCCTTGTCGGCGGGGAGGAGGCCGAGCTTTTCGTTGGCGCGGGCGCAAGCGAGCTTGAGCAGGGCCATGCCGTGGATGATCTCGATGGGCATCGGCGCGCCGGAGAGCCGGAAATTCTCGATGGAGCGCGAAGTCTGCGCGCCGTAGAGCGCGTCGGCCGGGACGTTGCGGGGGCCGAGGGAATCGTGTTCGGTGCGGGTGGGGGGCGTCGTTGTCATGGTGGGAGAAGAATAGCCGGGAGAGTCGAAAATCACAATATCCAATAACCAATATTCAACATCCAATGTTCAAGTTGGGCTTGGAAAAGAAGGGAAAAACGGGATATAAACGGAGGCTATGGAACAGCCTGCCAAGAGCCTGGCCGAAGCAAGGAAGCGCGCGGACTTCCTGCGCGCGGAGCTGGAGCGCCATAGCCGCTTGTATTACGTCGAGGCGCGGCCGGAGATTTCGGACCGCGAGTTCGATCGGTTGTTGCGCGAACTGCAGGATCTCGAGGCGGCGCATCCGGAGCTGGCGACAGCCGATTCGCCGACGCAGCGGGTCGGGGGCGCGCCGCTGGCGGGATTCCAGCCGGTGAAGCACGCGGTTCCGATGATGTCGCTCGACAACACCTACAGCGTCGACGAGATGCGCGAGTTCGACGGGCGCATCCGCAAGGCGCTGGGCGTCGAATCGGTGGATTACGTGCTGGAGCCGAAGGTGGACGGGGTGTCCATCAGCCTGCGCTACGAGCGTGGAATCCTGGTGCAGGCCGCCACGCGCGGCGACGGCAAGACCGGCGACGACATCACGGCCAATGCGAAGACGATCCGGGCGATTCCGCTGCGGATTCCGTCCGACGCGCCGGTGCTGGAGGTGCGGGGCGAGGCGTATCTGGGCAAGGCGGCGTTCGCGAAGCTGAACGAGGAGCGGGAGAAGGCCGGGGAGGCGTTGTTCGCGAATCCGCGCAACGCGACAGCGGGCTCGCTGAAGCAGCTCGATCCCAAGGTGGTGGCCGGCCGCCCCTTGTCGGCGGTGCTGTATGCGGTCGGCGCGCTGGAGGGCGTGGAGTTCGAGACGCAGGCCGACGTGCTGCGGGGGTTGAAGAAATTGGGATTCCCGACGGCCAAGCTGTGGTGGGAATGCAAGGGCATCGAGGAAGTCGTCGCCCGCGCGGAGGAATTGCAGCGGCGCGAAGGCGAGTTGGACTACGAGATGGATGGCGCGGTGGTGAAAATCGACCGGCTGGCCCTGTGGCGGCAGCTGGGCGCGACGGCCAAGGCGCCGCGCTTCGCGATGGCCTACAAGTATTCGCATGAGCAGGCGCAGACGGCGCTGAAGGCCATCACGCTGCAGGTGGGGCGCACGGGCGTGCTGACGCCGGTGGCGGAGCTGGAGCCGGTGGAGCTGGCGGGCTCGACGATCGCCCGCGCGACGCTTCACAACGAGGACGAGGTCAAGCGCAAGGACATCCGCGTGGGCGACACGGTGATCATCGAAAAAGCCGGCGAAGTGATTCCGGCGGTGGTGGCCGTGGTGGCCGACAAGCGACCGCCGGGGACGGCGCCGTTCGATCTGTTCGCACACGCGGGCGGAAAATGTCCGGCCTGCGGCGGCGAGATCGCGCGCGATCCGGCGGCGGCGGCGTGGCGGTGCGAGAACCTCGGCTGTCCGGCGCAGATCCGCGGGCGCATCGAGCATTTCGTTTCGCGCAAGGCGATGAACATCGACGGCTTCGGCGAGGCCATCGTCGAGGCGCTGACGGCGGAAGCGAAAGTCCAGGAGCAAACCGACGACGGGCTGTTCGGGGCGAAGAGGGAGGAAAAGATTTTGCCGCCGGTGGTGCGCGACGTGGCGGACTTGTATTCCCTGACCCCGGAGGCGATCGAGCTGCGGCGGCCGAACCGCGTGGCGGACGCCAAGAAGCAGACGATGGTGCTGGCGACCAAGCTGTGCAAGGCCATCGCGGCGAGCATGAACAACGAGCTGTGGCGGCTGATCCACGGGCTCGGGATTCCCAACGTGGGCGAGGGCTTGGCGCGGTCGCTGGCGGGGGAGCTGGGGTCGTTGGATGCGCTGATGGCGGCGGACGCCGCGGCGTTGGCGAAGGTGCGCGACGTCGGCGAAATCGTCGCGCGGAGCGTCCGGGAGTTCTTCGACCATCCGCGCAACGTCGCCGTGATCGAGAAGTTGCGGCAGGCGGGGGTGCGGTTCGACCGCGTGGAGAAGGTGGCGGCGGGGGCAAGTCCGGACGGCTATTTCTTCGGCAAGCGCGTGGTGGTGACGGGGACGCTCGCGGCGTTCACGCGCGAGCAGGCGCAGGAGGAATTGAGGAAGCGGGGGGCGGCGGTGGCGGAGACGGTGGGGAAGACGACGAACGTCGTCGTGGCGGGGGCGGAAGCGGGCAGCAAGCTGGAGAAGGCCCGGAAGCTGGGCATCCTCGTTCTCGACGAGGCGGAGTTCCTGCGGAAACTGGGATAAGATTTTAGACAGGTTATTACAGGACAGGGGGCGGGCAGCCGTTTCCACTACGAATCAAACGAATGGCACGAATGAGAATGGGGGGCGCAAGGGCGGGCCGATTCCGTTCGGAATGGAGACCCGCCTCCTCGTCGAGCTCGAGTCGCCACATCATTTCCAGAACCAATCAGGCTATTTATATTGAGATAATATGTTATCTCAAAATAAGAATATTCTTATATTGACTTATATGCTATCTCAAAATAAGTTATCCGATATGTCGGGAAGCAAAATAAGGATATGAAGCGGAACAGGGCAGGCGAGTATGTGGTGACGAGCGGGGCGGGCGAGAAGGTGGAGGCCTTTGTTCCCGATCCATTGCCGCCCCGGCCTCCGGTGAACGTGGACGATTCCTTGCGGGATCGCTTGGACCAGGCCCATCTTGAGATTGGCCGGTTGGACGGAATATCCTCGCTGCTGCCGGATATCGGGTTGTTCCTCTACATGTACATCCGGAAAGAGGCCGTTTTGTCGTCACAAATCGAGGGCACCCAATCGTCGCTTTCAGATTTGCTGCTGTTCGAAATGGAAGGCGTGCCCGGCGTGCCCATGGACGACGCCCGGGAAGTATCGAATTACGTCGCCGCGATGGAACACGGATTGAAACGCCTGCGGGAGGGGTTTCCGCTCTGCAACCGGCTCCTCTGCGAAATCCACGGCAAGCTGATGGGCACCGGTCGCGGGTCGCAGAAGCAGCCCGGCGAATTCCGGACCAGCCAAAACTGGATCGGCGGAAGCCGTCCGGGCAACGCGCGCTTTGTTCCGCCGCCACCCGACCGGATGGTGGCATGCCTGGGGGCTTTCGAGAAATTCCTGAACGGCGAACCCGGACACGCTCCGACCTTGATCAAGGCGGCGCTGGCGCACGTGCAGTTTGAAACCATCCACCCGTTCCTGGATGGCAACGGGCGGGTCGGGCGTCTTCTGATCCCCCTGCTGCTTTGCCACGAGAAGGTTCTGGGGCAGCCCTTGCTGTATCCCAGTCTCTATTTCAAGCAGCATCGCGACACCTACTACGACCTGCTCCAGCGGGTGCGGCTGGAGGGCGAGTGGGAGGCCTGGGTGGAGTTTTTCGCCGAAGCGATGAGGGACACCGCGCGGCAGGCGGTTTCCACGGCCACGCGGCTCAGCGCCATCGTGCGCGCAGACCGGGACCGCGCGCAGGGCGTGAAACGGCGGGCCGGGTCGATTCTGCGCCTGCTGGACGTCATGGCCCGCGTGCCGATCGTATCCGTGGCGCGGGCCAGCCGGGAAACCGGCATCGTGCCGAGTTCCGTTTCGGCCGCGCTCAAGAACATGGCGGAGCTGGGCATGGTCCGGGAGTTGACGGGCTGGAAGCGCAACCGCCTGTTTTGCTACGACCGTTATCTGGACGTCCTGTCCGAAGGCACCGAGCCCCTCGACTGAAGAATCCGGGGGGGGACGTGGGCGAACAGCCGTTTTCACGACGAATCAAACGAATGACGCGAATGGGGGCTCCGGCCCGATGGATTTGGGGCTGGATTCAGGAGGGGGAAGGGGGGTATTCTGCGAAGATCGGAATGCGGATGTTTGGCATTCCACGGCAATCCACAACAGAGAAGAAACAGAACCATCAGCCATCTGACAATTTAATGCGTTAACGCGCAGTATCGTTTCTACCGAAAACTGGCAATTTTTATTTAGGGAACGAGGCTCGCGGAGACGCGCCCGACTGGGCGCGGCTCCGAGTCTTGTGTTCCCTAAAAGGCATGCCAGTGCCTCGGTAGAGACGCGAGCTTGGAGTTCGCGCCTCTTTTGTTTTCATCTCCAATCTCATGCGCCAGGTGCATTGGCTTGTAGATGGGGAAGAAGAAGGCGGGAAGAATGGCGCAGTTGCAGTTCAAGGGGAAGGCGTTCGTTCAAAACCACCACTTGCAGGTGAAATACCACGAACTTATGCCGGTCAAGGGCAAGAGCTTGACGGACAAAGTCAGCCTGCAGGATAACCTGATCATCCACGGCGACAACCTGAAGGCGTTGAAAGCTCTTTTGCCGCTTTATGCCGGGAGAATCAACTGTGTCTATATCGACCCACCCTACAACACCGGCAACGAAGGCTGGACCTATAACGACAACGTAAACTCGCCCATGATGCAGGACTGGTTGGGCAAGGTTGTGGATCGCGAAGATCTAACCCGCCACGACAAATGGCTCTGCATGATGATGCCCAGATTGAAGCTCATAAAAATGCTTATGCATCAAGAAGAGGGGCTTATCTTCATATCTATCGACGACAATGAAGTTGCCCACCTGCGAATGTTAATGGATGAGGTATTTGGAGAGCAAAATTGGTTTGCAACACTTTCTCGGCGAGCTATGCATACAGTACGAAACTCGAGCAAGGATTTTAACTTGAATGCGGATTTTGTCCTCGTTTATGGGACATCCAAGGCTTGGTACGGGGCCAAAAAGGCGCGCTATATAAGACTGCCAGTAGATAAGACTGGTGACTATCCACATGACGACAATGATGGGAGAGGCAGGTATAAGCTCGATCCAATTAGCGCAAGGAATTACTACGAACCATATGAGCATACCTTCAAGAATGGGATTGTTTGGAGCGCACACGCAGGCAGCTTTCCGCGGTATTCAGAAGATTCTCTAGATGAGATGGAAGAGGCGGGGGAGATAGTTTTCAACGGGAAAGAACCTAAAGCAAAGAGATATTTAGCCGAAGTCCAAGAGGGTCGCCCCCCAGACGCTTTTTTGGCACCTGAAGATGTGGGGTTCAATAGTAATGGGACGACACTGCTTAGAAAAATTTTAGGGGGAGGAAAATTTTCCCAACCAAAGCCTATTGCATTGATCACGCATTTCCTAAAGCTATTGCGGGACAATAATGCGATCATTATGGATTCATTTGGCGGTTCTGGATCAACTGCGCATGCCGTTTTAAGGCAGAACGCTGAAGACGGCGGCAATCGCCGGTTTATACTCGTGGAGTGCGAGGACTACGCGGACACAATCACTGCGGAACGGGTGCGTCGAATAATAAAGGGAGTACCCAAGGCAAAGGACGAAGCGCTGAAGAAGGGCCTGGGCGGGACCTTTAGTTTCTTCAAGTTAGGCGAGGCCGTTGAACTGGAGAGCATGTTGGATGGGAAGAATCTACCCGCCTATGAAGCTTTGGCGCGATATGTGTTTTACACGGCAACGGGGGAGGAGTTTGACGAGAAGGCCGTGAACAAGAAGAAGCACGTCATCGGCGAGAGCCAGAATTATCAGGTATATCTGTTCTACGAGCCGGACATTGCAAAGCTGAAAAACCTGGCATTTACGTTGGAGATGGCGAAGGCGCTTCCCCCGCCCAAAAAAGACAAGCGGCGCCTGGTGTTCGCTCCGACCAAGTATTTGGACCAGGACCATCTGGACGAACATCGCATCGACTTTGCCCAGCTCCCGTTTGAAATCTACGAATTGACGCGATAGGCGATGCAACTCAAGGAATACCAACAGCGGGCGCTCGACACGATCAGGGATTATCTAGGTCGTCTGGCGGAATTGCGCGACAAGGCCGCCAGGATTGACGATCCGGATCTGATGTTCGATTTTGCGGAGAAGGCGTGGGAGAAAATGGGTTTCGCGCGCCACCATCTGTCCCGCAAGAACGGATTAGGCAAGACGCTGCCGACTTTTTGTCTCAAGATTCCGACGGGCGGAGGCAAGACCCTTCTGGCGGTCAAGACAATCGATTTGGTGAACAGCATTTTCAGGAAGCGGCAGACGGGGTTGGTTTTGTGGATCGTGCCGACAACGCAAATCTATCGCCAGACCATCAGGAGCCTGAAAAACCGCGAACATCCCTATCGCCAACACCTTGATCTTGCAAGCGGCGGGCACACCCTAGTTCTGGAGAAGACGGATCGGTTTTCGCCGTTGGACGTGAAGGAAAACCTGGTTGTCATGATGCTGATGTTGCCGTCGGCCAACCGCAAGACCAAGGAAACCTTGAAATTGTTCAAGGACAGCGGCGGATTTACGGATTTCTTTCCGCCGGAGGATGCCATCAAGGATCAGGAGGCGGTTCTCAAGCAGATCCCCAACCTGGACACCTATGAAAAGGAAAGTGGATTCTGGGGGAGGCAGATCAAGACCTCGCTGGGCAATGCGCTGCGGACGCTCGCGCCGGTCATTATCCTCGACGAGGGCCACAAGGCTTATAGCGATGGTGCGCAGGACACGTTGCGGGGCTTCAATCCCTGCCTGATCGCGGAGCTTTCGGCGACGCCGGTGCAAAGCAACATCCTTGTGGATATCACAGGTCGCGAACTCAACGACGAAGACATGATCCGGTTGCCGCTGCATGCTGTGAACCGCGCCAGTCCCGACTGGAAAGACACGCTGCTGGCCGGAGCCAACAAGCTGGATGCTTTGGATATAAAGGCGAAGGAGCATGAGGCAAACACGGGCGTGCATATCCGGCCCATTTGCCTGATTCAGGTCGAGCGCACGGGCAAGGATCAGCAGGGCGGGCGGTGGATTCATTCCGAACAGGTCCGGGAACACCTTCAGCGGGCGATGGGCATACCGCCCGAACAGATTGCGGTGAAAACCAGCGAGAAAGACGAGCTCAAGGAAGTGGACGATGTCGGCGGCTTGTTGGCCAAGGACTGTCCGATCCGCTATATCATTACCAAGCAGGCGCTTCAGGAAGGCTGGGATTGTTCGTTCGCGTACGTACTCGTGATCTTGACCAACCCCTCGTCGAAAAACGCACTGACCCAGTTGGTCGGGCGCATTCTCCGACAGCCTTATGCCCGCAAGACAAAAATTCAGGAGCTGGATGAAAGCTATGTATTTTGCTTTCAGCAGCGCGGCGAACAATTGCTTGATAGCATCAAGAAGGGATTCGAAGGAGAGGGGCTGGGCGACTTGCGGGGTCACATCTCCCTAGACGGGCAATCCGGCGAGGCCGCGACGGGCCAGCTATTCGAGATGCGGGACAAGTTCAAGAAATCTGCGAGGCACACGATTCTGCCCGTCTTCATGGTGAAAGACGGCGGCGACTGGCGGCCGGTCAACTATGAAATGGATATTGCACCGCGAATTCCATGGGACGAGGTTTCGCTCAACGCGGTCATGCAGCTGAACTTGTCCGATTACGAGGATAAGGATATCGAAATCGGCGTGACGATCGGCGGGGGGAGATCCGGGTATGTCGAGGCCGAGAACATCCGGATTTTGAAGGAAGGCGGCATCCGCGTGGACCCGGTTTTCATGACGCGGCAAATCGGCGACATTGTTCCGAATCCTTGGCGGGCGTACGAGTACAGCGCGATGGTCTTGGCCCAATTCCGGAAAATGAAGACCGCGCAGGATGTCGAACGCCTCATTGCAAACAACTTCATCTTCCTGATCCAGGAGATGCGCAAGCAATTGGATGCCGAAAAGGAGCGACTGGCCGAACGGGTGTTTCGGTCTATGATGGAAAAGGACGAACTGCGATTTTTAATCATCGGAAACGACTATGACTGGTCATTCCCTAGGAAAATCGAAGTAAACCCGACAGCCAAGCGACTGACCAAGGAGAACGGCGGCCAGCTTGAAATGAGCCTTTTCCCTGTCGTTTCTGAGGGGGATTTCAACGAAACCGAAAAAACGGTGGCGCTGTACTTGGAAGATCAACATCGGCTTTTCTTTTGGTATCGTAACCGGTCGCGGCATGACTACGCGATACAAGGGTGGCGGGAGCACAAAATTTATCCCGATTTCATTTTCTCCTTGGACGGGAAGGCCAAGCGGGCTGACCATCAACGTGTTTATGTCGTAGAAACCAAGGGATTGCACCTGAATGGCAACGACAAGACCAACTACATTCGCAAGGTGTTCGATATTTGCACCCAGCAGGCCAAGGCCCGCAGCCAAAATGAACTGGGCCTGAAGATGAAGGAACAAGATCTGCGATTCGAGGTTTTGACCGAAGCAGATTGGCAAGCCAAGCTAAACGAGTTCATGGCAGATTAATGTAGGAATAATTTGATGCTGGCCTGAGCCGCGAGTCCCTACATGGGGGGCCACGGAGTGGCTTGGGGGTGGGGTTCGGGGCGAAGTTTTCCACAGTGTGGAAAACTTTTTTCCAAGGTCGCTTGTTGTCAATGCCAATGAGACACTTTTCTACCCGGCGGACGACAGGTCTGCCGGCTTGTTGATCCACACTTCCTGCGGCACGGCCTCGGCCT
>SABN01000156.1 GCA_009928955.1 Opitutia bacterium
CGTGGCACCGCTCCTTCCAAACGCATCGCCGGTTTTCCCGCCCCCCTTCCATGGGCTTGGGTGGCCCATTCCAGGGGAGCGGGAAACCGGGTGGCCACGCGGCCACGGCACCCGCAACCACAACCTGAAAAAGGGGACATTTCTAACGAGTCCAGAATGGGGACATTTCTAACGAGTCTTGACAATTGCGATTCAGGGACTTGACTAATTCGGCCTGCTATTGCACTTTGACACGGTCACACGCGCGGTTTCAAAGTGGCTTCGACGGGCGCGCGCCCGTGCCCGTTCCTGAAATGCGCCCTGACCTCTCATCATGGCACCTGAACAACCCGATCTGCAGGACTTGGCGGCCGAAGCGGCGGCGGGTGAGAATGCCAAGGCCCACTCGATGGGCGCGAGCTTGTTGCGGGTCGGCCTGCGCTGCGGCCCCAACTGGCTGAGGCACCATGTGCTGCCCTACCGGGCGGAGTACGACATCCGGCGGCAAGGGCCGATGTATGTCGGGCTCTACGTGACCTTCCGGTGCAACCTGGCCTGCTCGTGGTGCGTGAACCCGCCGTTGCCTCCGGGGCTGGGCCTGGACGACTACGAGGCCGACGTCGAATCGGTCTCGCGCTTGCTCGATCATCCCTTTTTCCGGACGGTGGCCCACCTCAATCTCACCGGCGGGGAGCCGTTGATGAACAAGAATCTGGGCGGGATCATCCGCCTGATCCGCCGGCGGGGCTTTCTGGTCGGCATGGTGACCAACGGCCTGTTGCTCGAGGGGCGGCTTCCGGAACTGCTCGACGTCGGCATTTCCGACATCCGGGTTTCCATGTACGACAACACGGTCGACCGGTTGGCGACGGTCCTGCCGCGGTTGCGGGGGCGGTTGCATATCGCGACGAGCTACCTGGTTTTGAAGAGCGTGTTGCGGGACCATCCCGAGACCATCTAAAAAGCGGTGCGGGTGGCCTCGGAATCCGGCGCGGTGGGCACGCGCCTGAATTTCTACATGCCCTCCGGCCAGCACGGGGAGGAAGAACTCACCTTTGAAGGCGACCCCGAACTGGCGGATTTGAAGGCCCGGCTGGCGGATCGCTTTCCCGGCTATCGCATCTACTGGCGGCCCGCCGTGCAGCGCGAGATCGGCGGCGCGGCCGACAAGACCTGCCGGCAGCCGTGGGAAAATTTCCACGTGGATGCGCGCGGGAATCTCGGTCTGTGCTGCCGCTATTGCTTCCCCGCCCCCCGGCACGGCAACCTCTTCGCGCAAGCCGTTCCGGAGCTGTTCAACTCGGACGCGCTGCGATCGTGGCGGGCCGGACTGCTCGATCCCGGCCCGGTCGTTCCCAAGGAATGTGAAAACTGCCTCTATCTGAACGGGGGCGGGGCGGCGCGAAAAGTGATGGCCAGCCCCTTGCCCACGTTGATCCGGAAGAAACTGGCTGCGCGCAAGAACGGGGATCCGCCGGCCGCCGGCGGTCCCGCCTGAGGAACGTGAACCCGGACGCGCGAGACGTGGCGGGGATGGCGCCGGAGCGGAAGGCGCGGAACGGGCGTTGCGCGGGCCCGGTCCTTCGCCGGATCGTTCCCGCCGGGCTGGCCGGGCTGGGGCTGGCCGTCACGCTGGCCGTCCACGAATGGGTGCGGGTGGACGCCATGCTGGTTCCGGCCTCGGTTCGATCGTGGGCCGTCGCGTCGGGCCTCCTGATCCTGGCTTGGCTGCTGGCCGGCGGCAGGATGCTGAAGCCGGGGCGCGGCGCGTTGCGCGGCCGGCTGTGGGTCGAACTTCCATCCGCCATGCTGCTTGCGAGCGCCGTCCTGTTCCTGTTCACCGGCGCGACGCTGCATCCGTGGACCTATTTCCACGGCTGGCTGCCGCATCTTGGACGCGGGCTGGCGAACGCGAAGGCGGTCATGCCGTGGTTCATCCTGCTCACGGCGGCGGCGACGCCTTTTCTGTTCCGGCGGCGGCCGGGGCTGGCGCGGGTTTTGTTCGGGCTGCTGGTCGCGGCGCAGATCGCCAGTTTCGCCATCTTTCTCCATACGACGGGCGGCGCGGCGCTCTACAAGGATGACCATTCCTCGTTCCTGTTCCGCTTGTGGGAGTTCGCGCGCACGTTTCCGCAGTATCTCAACTACAACCCGTGGTGGAACGGGGGCGCCGTCAACGCCTATTGCACCTCGTCCGGGACCGGGGCGCTGGGGCTGCTGTTGCTGCCGCTCTGGCGCTGGATTCCCGTGCACGAGGCCTATACGCCGGGATTGGGGCTGATCTACATCGGGCTCCTGCCCTGGATGGCGGTCGCCTCGCTCCGGATCATGGGCGCGAGCCGCGTGGCGGCCGCTTGCGCGGGACTGCTGGCGCTGGGCGTCAGCCGGCACTTTTTCCTGTGGCTGTTTCACTACGGCACGGCCTGCGCGCCGCTGGTGGCCTCGTTCACCCTGCCGGTCGCCGCGTGCGTCTATCGCGTGGTGTGGCTCGACCGCCGCGAGAAATGGCTGGCGGCCGCGCTGGTGGGTTCCGCCGGGATGCTGCTCCAGTGGCCGCCCGGCGGTCTGATGGCGCTGCCGATCGCGGCGGCGTTTCTGCTGTCCTGGCGGCAGTGGTCGTGGAAGAAGATCGGGTTTCTCGCGCTGTGCGCCGGAATCGTGCTGGCGCTGTGTTCCCGCCTCCTGCTGGTCATCGGGCTCAAAGGCGGGGCGGTGGTGAGCCACGTGATGGGGGGGGCGGCGGAAGCGGAACCGCGGACGCTGGCGGAAGTGTTGGAAAAGGGATTCCACTTTTGGGCGGGGCATATGCAGGAAGGGCATCCCGTGCTGCTCTTTTTTGGCTTTGCGGGCCTTGTGGCGTTGTCGGCCCGGTCGGTGCGGCGCTGGTTCGGGCCGGCGTTGCTGCTGTTTTTCCTGATCGCCGGCTGGGGTCCGCAGCTCAAGCCGAAGCTGGAATTGGGGCGCATGGCCATTCCGATGATGTTTCTGGCGGTGGGGCCGGCGGCGATCGGCTGCGCGCGCCTGCTGCGCGGCGCGGACTGGCGCCTGGCTCCGGCGCGGGCCGCGCTGGTCGTCCTGTTGGGGCTCGGCGGCTGGAACGTGGCGCGGCTGTACGGCAACCAGGGAAGCGGCTACTACCAGTTCATGCCGGAAGCGATCCATGATTTCGCGGCGCGGCTCCGGAGCGAGGTGCCCGAAGGCGGCCGGGTGATGTTCGCGGGCCCGGCGGTGCATTATTTCGGCCGCGGCCACGTGGCCTATCTGCCATGCCTGGTCGGCCGGGAGATGATGGCGGTCGACTATTATCATTTCCCGACCACCTACGTGCAATATGAATACCCGCCGGCCGGATTCAACCAGACGCCGGAACAAGTGCTGGACTTCATCCGCCTCTACAACATCACGCATGTGGTGACCTATCACGAACGCTGGAAGGCCTTCTTCCGGGGGCTGGCCGGGTCGTGCGAGGAGCTCGGCGGGTACGAGGGCGTGGCGGCCAGCGTGTTCCGGATGCGGCGCGAGCCGACGCAGTTTCTGCGGGGGTCGGGGCGGGTCGCGGCCGATTTCAGCCGGCTGGCGGTGCAGGTCGACGATCCCGGCGGGGAAGCCGTGCTTTGCTACAACTGGGTGGAGGGCCTGTCGGCGCCGGCGCCGGTGGAATTGTTCCCGCACGACGCAGGCAAGGCGGTCCGGCTGATCGGGATCCGGCCCAACGGGACGGCGGAGTTTTCGATTCGGTATCGGAGCTGGCTGTAGCGGGGATTTTCCGCCGGCGGGAAGCATTCCCTCCGCCGGTGGAACATCCGCACAACGAGAGTCGCGGCGTCCCGGGTGGAAACGGTCCGGTGCGGCCAGTTGCCGCGGGGGGGGGCTATTTCTTGGATTCGGCCGGGCCGGTCTTGTCCGCGGGGGGATCCGCCGGTTTCTCGATCTTCTTTTCAGGATCGCTTTCCATCTGGCCGCGCTTGAATTCATTGAGGCTTTTGCCGAGGGCGCGGAACAGTTCGGGGATCTTCTTGCTGCCGAACAGCAGCAGGACGACGAAGACGATGACGAGGATCTCCGGGAGTCCGGACATTCCGGGAATCAAGGCGAGCAGATTCATTCTTCGGTTCCTTCCTTGTTTTTGCGGTCGCTCCGTTCGAGGAGGCGCAGGATCCAGATGCACAATTCATACAACACCACGAGCGGAATAGCCATTTGCAATTGCGAGGGCACGTCGGGCGGGGTCAGCACCATGGCGACGACCAGGATGCCGACGACGACGTGGCGGCGGTACTGGCGCAACTGGGCGGTGGAAACGACGCCCAGGCGGCCCAGCGCCAGCAGGATCAGGGGCAGCTCGAAGGCCAAGCCGAATCCGATCAGCAGCTGCATGACAAACCCGAGGTAAGAGTCGATCTTCCAATTGGCGGTCGTGCCCAGATACTCGTTGAAAAAGAACATGACCTTCACGGCGACCGGCAGGGTGATGGCATAGCCGAGCGCCACGCCGGCGGCGAACAGGACGGCGCCGGCCCCGCCGCCGGCCACGAGCCATTTCCGCTCCTGGGGCTTCAGGCCGGGAAACACGAATTGGGCGACGAAGGTGATCATGAAGGGCAGGCTGAGCAGCACGCCGGCGGCGAAGATCACCTTCATGACCTGCAGGAACCCCTCGACCGGCGAGGTGGTGATCAACTCGTAGGCGTAGTGGTTTTGCGCCGCCACCCGCAGCAGGGGCGCCTGCATCCAGCGGAGCAGGGGTTTCGCCAGCGGGATGCAGACCGCGGAGGCGACGGCCAGCGCCAGCAGGCAGCGGATCAGCATGCGGCGGAACTCGGCCAGATGCTCCCAGAGGGATTGCTCCTTGTCGCGGAAGGCGAAGGGGGCCGTCAGGCTTTTCATCCGGTCTTTCATGGCGCGGGCCGGTCCGGGGGCGGGGGGGGCTGTTCCGGGGGCGTTTTCGCGGCATCGTACACGGCGGTGTCTGGGGAGGCGTCCTGCGGAGCCTCATGCGGATCGCCGGACATCACCGCGCGCTGGAAGTCGGCCGCCGTGCGCTTGAGCTTGTTCAGCAGGTTCTGGAAGTTGCGCAGGATGCGCGGGGCATCCTTGGGGCCGAAGAGGAGGAGGAGCGCCAGCATCACCACGATGAGCTCGCCGCCGATGCCCCGGCGCCCCCCCCCAACGACACCACCCAGGGACGCTGGCAAATGGCCCGGGCCGGCCTCCTCGCGCTGGAGGCCGCCTGGCCC
>SABN01000157.1 GCA_009928955.1 Opitutia bacterium
CCCTTCAGCCACGTCCGCTACTTGTGACAGAAGCGCCTTTATCCGACTTTGCCGTATCCCGCGCCCGCAGGAAAACGCAGCTTGTACGTCCTATCCCTATAGCTGGGGTGCTTCTTGCCGGTCTTGGGGTCGGTGAACGGGCACCACCCCACGTGGGCCGAACCGTCCGCCTTCTTGATCGCGTCCTGCGGAAACGCGAACCCTTCGCACCGCTCCCATTTCGAGGCCGGCGAATCGGGGGCATAGAGATCCGTATAGATGTCGTAGTGCGAAGTCAAATAGCCCATGTCGTTGATCCGCTTCACGCGGTCTTTCGTGAAGCCGGACACCATCGCCCTCTCGACGCCCAGCCCCCTGAGCGCCTCAATGTTCGGGAATTCGTTGCAATAGATGTTCACCGCACCCACCAAGCGATCGATAGAGGGGCGAGTCTGCCGCTTCTCGGCAAGCGTCTTCAGCAGTCCCCGCGCTTTGGCGTACGCGCGGTAGCGCTTGGCCAAGGCGACGTAACCGCCCTTGTCGGAGAAGTGATAGACCATCCGCCGGGCATAGCCGAACGCTCCTTTCTGCGGCAGGAAGTACGGCTGCACCGACAGCACGTCGCGCGCGGCACCCCGGACTTTCGTGCCGCGGAATGACGCGTCGTCGGGCGTGTCGAGGATGCCGATGTACCCCTGCCCCGACGCCAGGTCGGCCGCGCCGAACCAGGGCATCGAATAAAATCCGCCCAGCGCCTTGCCGTCCCACGCCAGTTCATCGACGCCGAAAAGCAACCCCGCGTTGTGCGGAATCACGAGCCGCCCCTCCGGCTCGTCCAGCACGAATGGGGCCGGCAGTGCCAGCTCGCGAAAGCCCTGTCCGGCAGGCCCCGACAGCTCCCACAGAACATCGCCTTCCTCGGCGAGGCGGATCCGCACCGACACTGTCGACAACGTCGCGTTCGTGCCGTCCGGAACCGTGAGCGCGACTTCAACGCCCGGCGAGGGCGCTTTCAGCGGCGCGGCAGAAACCACCCGCGCCGAATTCGTGACGGCCGCCTGACGCCACACGCGCCCGCACCGCTTGTCGCACACCGTCCACGTCGCGTTCACCTCGCTCACGCTGACGCGGAGCGTGCGGTTCTCGACCGTCCACCCGTCCCCATTGCGATGCGCCTGCGCCGATTCCGCCCCTCCCGCAAGCGGCGCACACGACACCGCCGTCAGCGACGCGCCGACGACCGCAAGCGCACCCAGAATCGGGCGCCAGAACACATGCGCGGCCTGCGTGGGTGTCTCCCCTTGGGGCGGCTTAGCCCGGCCGTCAAATGCCGACAAGCAAACCGGATTCGTCATTTCTTTTCCTCTTCGGGTCATCATTGTCTTTCACGCCCATGAGAGCTCGCCCTCATCCGGCACCGCCCGTCACTCTGCCGGTGCCAGCCAGAGCGCCCGTCCGGCAGCCGACGCCGGCACGGTCAGGGCCAGCGCGTCGGCCTCGCGGCGGCAGGCGACCTCGCCGCCGTCCTTCGAGCCGGGCTTGGCGCCCGCGACGAAAACGCGCAGCTTGTCGGGCAGCCCCACGGCGGGTATCCGGACGCTTCCCGCGCCCAATTGCGCGCTTGCGAGCGCGCCACCTGGCACGCGGCGCGAAGGATGCAGCGGGGCGAAGACGACGCTTGCGAGCGGCTTGTCGCTGAAAACCGTCGTCCGGCCGTCCACCGTGATCCCGCGGCAGTTCATTCCCGCGAACGCGAGCAGATTGCCCCGTGCGTCCAGCCGGAACGCCACCACACCGGTGCCCTCGTAGCTGACGGAATGCCCGTTGACCTTGAAGTCGCGCAGCTCGATTTTGTCGCTCGGCAGCCCGTGTTTGGCCGCCCACGCCGCATCGGCCTTCGCGTCGCGGGAAAAGCCGCCAGGCCAGTAATCCTCCTCCAGCAACCGTAGATGCCGGGCTATCGTGATTGCACCGTTGGGGAAACGGCAGGCCAGATACTCGCCGGTCCGCGAGAGATATTCCGTGTTGTCGTTGACGCCGGGGAACTTGCCGCTGGCGGGGTACGCGCCCAAGGCCGCGAGCACCTCGAACCACGTGCGTTCGTCGTAGCCCAAGCTGCACGACTGGTTGTCCTGCGGACGGAAGCCCAGGAACACCGCCGATCCGCCTTGCGGCTTCGGGCAGAGGGTCCCCACCGTCTGTTTCTGAACCTGGGCAACCGAAACGGTGCCCGTGGCCGGAGTCACGGGATAAATGCGGTCGACCAGCTCATGGGTCAGGATCACTTGCGGCGGCACCTGCTTGAGCGGGCCGGAAAAAAGGACCTGCCGTCCGGGGGCTGGTAGCCCTTCGTTCGGGCCCGGCACGTAGGAAACGCCGAAAAGGGCCGACCAAGGCGCGAGCGCATCGCCGCCGTCCGCCGTCAGAACGGGCGGCGGCCCTGACCAGATCACACGCCCACCCTGCTCGGCCAGCTGCCGCATCAGATCGAGAAGCTTGCGGTCCGGGAACGGCTCGAAGGTCGCGGCCAAAGTGGTGAAGCGCCGCCCGGCCATTTCGATCGCGCCGTTGGCGACGCGGCCCCGCTCGATCAGCTTGCCCTGCGTCACATAGTTCGCGTATGCATATTGCGTCATCCAGCTGCCGAACTTCTCCTCCACGGCCGTCAGGTCGAACGGATAAAGCATCAGCACCTCGACGTCGCGATGCTCCAGGTCCTGCACGCCGTCGCAGATCGAGCCGAGCACGCCGAAACAAGCGGCCACCATGTTTCGGCGTTGGCTGACCGCAGCCGGCATTCCCCAATGGTCACTGTAAGAGCGCGGCACCTCGTTGAGTATGCCGGTGGAGCACGCCAGCGTCAGGCCCGTGTAGTTGCGGTCAAGAAATCCCCCCTCCGCATGGTCGTTGCCGTTGCCGGTCAGGAAGTCCCCCCAACAGAAGTAGTCGGAACAGCCCACGGCATGCTGCTGTATGGTGTTGGACCAGAGGAAATCCGAGGTGTATTCGTACTTGCTGCGCTGGGGATTGACACCCGCAAACTGCACCCAGCGGTCGCATGTCGGGCTTTCGGCCCACGTGGCATGTCCGCGCGCCTCAAGCCGATGCCCCATCCGCCGCTCGGCGTAGCGTTTCGCCTCGACCAGCAGTTCGGCTTCACCGTCCTGAAGCAGGCGGTAATACTGGGCTCGGAACAGCGCCGTCCGGCGAATCTCCGCCGGCGAGGCGCCGAACACGTGCATGATGCCCTGCGTGGCGCTCAAATCGATGGCGGCGTCCTCTTGGCCGTAGGTGAAATAGACCAGATACTTGGCGAAATCGCGGTACTTCTCGCCGAACCGGCGCGCGAACCTGTCGGCCAAACCCGGCGTCACATAGCGCATGGCGAACTGGCCGTGCTCGTGGTGGTGATCATAGGCCCAGTCGCCCATCAGATGCGGCTCGTCCGAATAGAGGCCGTTGAGCTTCACGCCGGCGGCGGCGTAGCGGTCGATGAGGCCCTTCAGATAGGGCAGCGCCTTGTCGGAAAAACAATCCATCTCCGGCGTGCGGTAGCGCTGTACGACCAGCACGCGGTTGAGGCCGGCGACGTCGACCTTGCCTGTGCCGTACACGCGGATCCGCTCGGCCGGGAACCGGTCAGACCGGCTGCCGCCCAAACGCTCGACCCGGGCCGTCGCCGTGATGTCGGTGATGCACGTTTCCGGAACGATGCGGTACGGCGTGTCGGCAAGCGGCTGCTCGCGGAAGGCGAAGACGCGGACCCCCGCGTCCTCGAGGTCGAAAACGCCCTTGTTGTTGCCCCACTGGAGGTGCCGCCACAGCTCGACGCTGTAGGCCCCGTCGACCGGATCGCGAAGTCCCTTGCGGTACTGCATCCACTCGCCCGATTCGCCGGTCGCCTGCCGATAGCCGCGGCCGATCTCAAGCGGCGTGATCAAACTCAACTCCAATCCCAAACCGTAGCCTTCCGCGAACGTGCTGACCTTGGCGATCTTTTCGATGTAGGCGTCCGTGTCGGGCATCAGCCGGCGGGGCGCCTTCTGGCCCGCCCGGTACTGCTGGAAAAAGTGGTCGTAGGCGACGATGAGTGTCCTTGCCCCCTGGGATTTGGCCGCTTCGCAAACCTGCCGGAGGCTGAGGTCTCGCTTCTGCGCTGAGGTCCTCAGATCGATCACTTTGTCGGGATCGGCCGCGAGCGTCTCCAATTCGGCATCCGACACGAGGATGACCGACGGCCGGGGAATCTTGAGCGCCCACGGCCCCGGGAAGGTCGCCATCTCGCCCTGATAGACCTGCGCGGGGACAGCCGCGCTCTCCTCCGCAGGCACGGGGCCCGTCCAGCCCAAGGTCATCGCCAAGACTCCACCCAGCATCATCACATTCGTTTTCATTCAGCTCCTTCGCATGAAAGCCCGCGCGTCTTCAGCCGGACGGCCTTACGACGCAAGCTCCCTGAATCGCTGCGTTTCCCGTTTCCTCACCTGTTGCTTCTCAGCTCGTAGAGCCGGTACCCCACGGCGCGCACCCCCGCGACGGTCTCGCGATACGGCAGATCGCAGACGTCGACCAGCCCGTCCTGAAAATTCTCACCGTCATAGCGTCCCACAACGGGCTGGTCGCCGTACTGGTGCCAATGCGCCCCGACAATCGCCGCATGCCTCAGGGCAGACGAAACGTACGCCTCATAGGCCGCCCCCCGCGCCTTCTGGTCAGGCACAGCCCACAGCCCCTCGTTGAGCTGCCCCCTGTCCAGCGCGCCGAAATGGAACTCGGCAATCAATACGGGCCGGTCCACGCCACTGGGCAGGGCAAACGAGTCCAATGAATCCTGGTAGGCGTTGAAGCTCAGCACGTCACAGTACTTCGCGGCGACCCGCAGGGCAAACTCCGATCCTTTCTCCAGAAACCGGCAGCCGAGATAGAGCGAATCCGGCGCGGCCGCCTTGAATTCGTCCCTCACGCTCGCGAAATAGCGGTCGATCATCACCCGCGTGAACTCCCGGCAGTCTTCGCCCGCATTAGCCGAAGGCGGCGCTTCCGACTTGAGCAAATCGTCCCAGCCGGCATAGCGCGAGCCCCACGCCCGGTTGAGCGCGCCGATCTCCCTAGCATTCGTGAACGAAAGGGCCGTCGACCCGCTGCTGAACGAGATGCCCGAACGCGAGACGGCGTCGACATCGGCAAACGTCTGGTCATCGGTCAGCA
>SABN01000158.1 GCA_009928955.1 Opitutia bacterium
TCGCGCGTATGGTCGGTGCCCTTGAACGTCGGGTCGTTGCCATGGTCGGCAGTCAGCATGAGCATATCGCCTTCCTTCACCAGCGGGAGATAGTTCGCCAACCACTGGTCGGTCAGTTCCAGGCTCTTGGCGTAGCCTTTCGCGTCGCGGCGATGCCCGTAGACCATGTCGTAGTCGATGAAGTTCGCCATGATGAGGCCGGAATCCTTTTCCTTCGTCCATTTCTCGACGAGCGCCTGGGAGTCGGCGTTGTTGCCGGTATGGACGGACTCGGTGATGCCGCGATGGCAGTAGATGTCTTCGATCTTGCCGACGGCATAGACGGGGATGTCCTTGGCCACGAGACGCTCGAGGATGGTCTTCTCCTCGGGGAGATAGGCGAAGTCCTTGCGGTTCTCGGTGCGCTTGAAGGCGCCGGGTTTTCCGATGAAGGGGCGGGCGATGACGCGGCCGACGCGCAGCGGGTCGCACAGGCGGCGGGCGATGTCGCAATAGCGGTACAATTCGGGAACGGGAACGACGTCCTCGTGGCAGGCGATCTGGAAGACGCTGTCGGCGGAGGTGTAGCAGATGAGCGCGCCGGTCTGCATGTGCTCTTCGCCGAGCTCGTCGATGATGGCGGTGCCGCTGGCGGCCTTGTTGCCGATGAGCTTGCGGCCGGTGTCCTTTTCAAACGCGGCGATCAGGTCCGGGGGGAACGAGTTGACGGGCGGGAAGCCGTGGAAGCCGGGATCCACTTCGAGGCCGGCGATTTCCCAGTGGCCGGTGATGGTGTCCTTGCCGTCGGACATTTCGCGCATGGCGCCATAGGACGCGATGGGCTTCGGGGCGGGCGGGACGCCTTCGATCTTCTCCTTGGGGGTGTGGGGCAGGAGGCCGGGGATGTTGCCGAGGCCCATCTGCTGCATCGTCGGAACCTGGAGTCCGCCGGCGGCTGCGGCGAGATGCGCGAGGGTCGAAGCGCCGGCGTCGCCGTATTCAGCCGCGTCGGGAGCGCTGCCAATGCCCACGGAATCCAGGATGATCAGGACTGCTTTCATGTTCGGCCTTCTTTCTTTACCGCGCCAGGCGCGGGGTGGGTTGAGAATTTCAATATCCAATGTCCAATAACCAATATCCAATGTCCAAGGGATTGATCGTTTCTAAAATGGGTGTATGGCTGTTCACTTGTTCGGTTGGATATTGGGTGTTGGATATTGGATATTGCAGATCTTGAGATTGAAAAACCCCGTTTTCACGGGGTTTTCTCTTCGTTGATCTCGTCCACGATGCCCACAATGACACTTCGGACCGGCCCGTCTGCGGACTGCAAGACTTGCCGCGCTCCATTCCCTTCGTCGAGGATCAACACCGTTTCGCCGGCGCCCGCGCCCGCGGCGTCCACCGCGACGAGATAGCCGGAAGCGGGCTTTCCATCGGGCTCGATTTTCTCGACCATCAGCATCTTCTTCCCGTCGAAGAAGGGGTGGTGGATGGTGGAGTGGATGTTGCCGATGACCTTGCCGAGGATCATGCGGGGCCGCCTTTCCATTTCGGGGCTTCGACGCCGTCGACGATGCCGACGATGGCGTGGTCCACGGGGACGAACCAGGGATTCAAGGTCATGGCGGCTTCGCGGCCACCTTCGCAATAGACCAATTCGCCGACGCCGGCCATGCGCGTGCCGTCGGCGCAGACGATGGGGGCGCCTTTTTCGGCGCCGTCCTTGGCCAGCGGCTGGACCAGCAGCATGGGCACGCCCGCGAGGCCTTCGTAGATCTGGGTGGAGACCACGGTTCCGATGACTTTTCCTAAGAGCATGATGGGTTCCTTGGCGCGCTAGGACGCGGTTTCTCCTTCGAGGGCGAGGGGCTTGGCGAGATCGAAACGGGTCGAAACGGCAACCTGCGCGAGAAGGGCGTCGTGGGGGGACGTGAGGACGCGGTGCTGGGCGGGAATGCCGCGGGTTTCGAGAACGGAGAGGGCGATCTCCTGGGCGGCCTCGATGTCATAGAGGTCGCCCTGCAGGATGGCGAGCCCGCGGCCGTCCATGCGGGGATCACCGGCGCGGAATTCGATCAATTCGACGGCGACGCCCTTCATGGCGCGTTCGATGGCCTGGAGGTTGCAGGAGACGGTCGGGGTCTCGAGGATCCAGAGCGGGCCTTCGCCCATCTGGCGCGTGTTGCCGAGGATGGCGTCGTAGAGCGCGGGATGGATGTCGGGCAGGAAGGCGTCGTCGGCCACCTGCAGGCCGCCGTGGAACAGGGCCTCCGCGTGGGCCTCGGCCACGGAAGCCGTGGTGCCCGCCAGCAGGATGAGGAAGCGGCCGGCGCCGATGGTGCCGGTGCGGATCATCGAGATGGGCGATTTCTTCAGCAACGCGTCGGCGGAAAACAGGCCGACGGGCACGCTGTTGAATTCGATGGAAGCGAATGCGGGGAAAGACTTCATCAAACGATCCGGAAGTGGTCGATCAGCGCGCAGCGGCGCCACCGGGAGAAGCTGCGCGGGGTGGTCAGGCCTTCGCCCGTGGGCGAAGCGATGGTGAAAGAGGTGTAGCCCTCGCCGCCGAAGCCGAGGCCGGCCTGCGATCGGCCGTTCTTGACGAAAATCGAGCAGTTGCACTGCCGCGCCATCTTCGAGAGCTTGCTGATGTGCTTCGAGTGCATGAGCGCGGTGTGATAGTTGAAGCCTTCCATCTGCAAGGCGATGTCGATCGCGTAGTCCACGTTCGGCACGCGGGTGATCGGCATGACCGGCATCATCTGCTCGGTCCACAGCAACGGATGGTCTTCCGGCACTTCGACGATCGCCAGGCGCGTGGTGGAAGGGGCGGAAATGCCCATCTGGGCCAGGATCTTGTCCGCGTTCTGCCCGATGCACTTGCGGTTGATCTCGGCGTGGCCGCGCGGACCGGCCATCTTGGAGAAAATCACCTGCTCCATCGCCGGAATCTTGGACTTGTCGATCAACACCGCGTTGTTGCGCAGCATGGCCTGGATGAGCTGGTCGGCCACGGAGGCGACGACGATGGTTTCCTTTTCCTCGACGCAGATCATGTTGTTGTCGAAAGACGCGCCCAACACGATGTCGGCGGCGGCTTTTTCGATGTCGGCCGTTTCATCGACGACGACAGGGGGGTTGCCGGGACCGGCGCAGATGGCGCGCTTGCCGCTGGACATGGCCGCCTTGACCACGGCGCCGCCGCCAGTGACGACGATGACGCGGATGTCGGGGTGCTTCATGAGCTGGCCGGCCGATTCGATGGTCGGTTCCGCCACGCACACGGCGACGTTGGGCGGCCCGCCGGCGGCGACGATGGCCTTGTTCAGCAAGGCGATGGTCTGGATGGAGCACTGCTTGGCGGAGGGATGCACGTTGAACACGACGACGTTGCCGGCGGCCAGCATGCCGATGGCGTTGCAGATGATGGTCGACGTCGGGTTGGTCGTCGGCGTGATGGCGCCGAGGATGCCGTAGGGCGCGGGTTCCATGAGGGTCAGGCCGTGGTCGCCGGTCCAGGCGACCGGCAGCAGGTCCTCGATGCCCGGGGTCTTCTCGATGACGAGTTGGTTCTTCTGGATCTTGTCCTCGAAGCGGCCGTAGCCGGTTTCGTCGAACGCCGCCTTGGCGAGGGCCGTGGCGTTTTCGCGCATGACGACGCGGATGTTCTCGATGATCTTGCCGCGTTTTTCGAGCGGCAAGGCGGAAAAGACCGGGAAGGCGGCCTTGGCGGCGGCGGCGGCGGCATCGACGGTCTTGAACACGCCCAGCGCGCCTTCGGCGAAGGAAGCGGCGGGGGCCGCGACGGCCGGGGCGGCGGCGGGATCCGGGGCGGAGGCGCCGCGCAGATCGCCGGCGATGCGTTGGGCGATGGCTTCGATGTCTTGGTCGGTCAATTTCATTTCAAACTCCCACCGGTCGGGCTGTTTCTCTTCGGATGCCGCGGCGCGGCATCCCTACCAATCTATTTGGTGTACTTGATCTCGCCGTTGACTTCCCAGGTGTCGACGATGGCCATGATGACGTTGTCCACGGGTTTCTTGTCGGTCAACGTGGTTTGGCGGGCGGAGGAACCGGCGGCCGTGAGGACCATTTCGCCGGGACCGGCGCCCATGGCGTCAGCGGCGACGACGAAAGAGGAGGTTTCCTTCCCCTCGGTGTCCACGAGGCGGACGAGGAGGAAGCGGATCCCGTTCAAGGTGGCTTCTTTTTTGGTGGAAACGACGGTGCCGACGACTTTGCCGAGATTCATGCTGCCTCCGGGAAACGAACGTTGAAAAGGGTGGGCGGAAGCCGTCCGCCGGTGGCGGACGGCTTCTGCCGATGGGGACGGCTTACTTGCCGCCCTTGGCGGGAGCGCGGCCCAGCGGGAGCGCCGCATCCACGTTGGCGTGGGGGCGGGCAATCACGTGGACGGCGACCACTTCGCCGACGCGGCCGGCGGCGATCTGTCCGGCGTCGCAGGCGGCCTTGACGGCGGCGACGTCGCCGCGGACGATGACGGAGGAGAAGCCCCCGCCTGTCTTTTCGTAGCTGACCAGCTCGACCTTGGCGGCCTTGACCATCGCATCCGCAGCTTCCACCGTGGCGGGGAAGGAACGGGTTTCAATCATTCCCAATGCATCTGCCATTTGAGTACCTCTTGTTGTTTGTGTTTTCTTTTAAATGCGGGCTACTTGCCTTCGGTCCGGCCGGTGACGGCCTCGATCGCGGCCTCGGCGGCGCGATAGGCGACGTCGATGTCGCGTTCCTCGCCTCCGAGCCAGATGCGTCCGAAGCTGCCGAAGGTGATGACTTCCAGCACGTTGATGTTGGCGGCCTTCTCGGCTTCGTTCGCGGCGAGCGCGGCATAGCCGGCGGGGGCGACCTCCATGATGAAGAGGGATTGCCCGCGCGTGATCATGTTGCCGTGGCGCATGCGGTTGATCAGCATCGTCTGGTGGTCGTCGATGTTGCGGATGACCTGGGACGAGTAGACCTTCGGCTTGATGCGCTGGTCCTCGGTGAGGTCGAGATCCTTCAGGATGGCGGCGCCAGCCTGGCGGACATCGGCCTGGGAGTCCGAGTGGACCTCGAGCATGCCGTAGAGGCGCTCGACGATCTGCATGCCGGGGGTGACGCGCGTGGACTTGAGGGCCACGTCGGTGACCTGGTTGATCGCGATGCCCGGGGAGATTTCCACGAACAGGGCG
>SABN01000035.1 GCA_009928955.1 Opitutia bacterium
GTTCGGCGCGCAATACGCGGACCAGACGGGGTGGAAGCTGGCGGACGGCTTCGGGCCCCTGGCCGGCTACGTGAATCCCCAGTTCGATCCGGGCCAAGGTTTCTGGATCCGGGCCGTCAACGGCGCCTTCGAATGGGTGGAAACGAACAAGTACAAGGAAAACCTGGAGTAGCGGCTGGCGTGCGGAACGGCGACGCGCGGCGCCGGAGGGCATGGCCGGCCGGACATTTCTTGACAATGGGGGCGGCATGCGGTCCAATTCCGCATTGGATACCCGATTACATACTCAGGAGGTTCCTATGGCATCCCAAGGCAAGTTGATTGGCATCGTGGCGTGGAGTTTGGTGGTGGTTCTGTTGATCGGCGTCGGCGCGCTGGCGTTCTTGAACCGGCAGCAGGCCGGGCAAGCGGCGGGATTGGCCGATGCGTTGCTGAAAGCGGGAGCCGTGGCTGGGGTGGAAGGGCTTGCGCCCGAGACGCTGAAGGATGCCGCGAAGGTGCCGGAAGTCCTCCAGCAGGTGGAGACGGCCATCCAAGGGGCGAGGCTGGAACTGGCCAGCACGAAGGATGCGCTTGCCGCCGCCCAAGCCGAAGCGACGGACGCCAAAACGGAATTGTCGCAACGGGTGCAGGAGCAGACCGCCAAGATGGACGCCTTGGCGAAGGAGCTGGCAACCAAGGACGAAGCGGTCGCGGCGGCCAAGATCGAGATGGAGCAGGCCGGACAGGAGGCGCAGGATGCCCGGAAGGCCGCCGAGAAGCAGAAAGCGGAACTGGAGGCATCGATGGAAAGCCTGAAGGCGAAGATGGCCGAGGAATCGGCGCGCTTGCAGGCGGAATTGGATGCCGCGCGGCAACAAATCCTGGCCGCCGAGGCGGCGCCGGTCGGCGAAGAGACTGCCGGGGAAGAGCCGGCGGCGGCGGCGCCCGAGGGATCCGTTGCAGAAGAATCGTCGGCGGAAGCGGCGCCGGAGCCTGAGGGGGAAGAGGAATCCGGGCGGATCATCGGTCAATCGGAGATGTTTTCGCTCATCCGCTATTCCGAAAAGGACCAAACCCTGTTCTTCCGTCTGCTCGACGGACAGACGTTGACCTACCAAGGCGTGTCCATGGATGCCTACGACCGGTTGGTCGGCGCTGGCGACACGCTGGATGTGAACTTCCGCTTCAAGATCCAAGGCGTGTACAAGAGCATTCCGTCCGACAGCGTCGTCGTTCGCAAATATTGGAAGTGGAGCCGCCGCAATCCGGGCCGCGCCGATGTTCGCGTGATCGAGCCGGCGGCCGCGCCGGCGGGGGAGGCCGAAGCGGCCCCGGAAGCGGCGCCGGAAGAAGCTCCGGCCGAAGAGTGACGGATTTCCTTGCCGGAAACGGAGGCAGTGCCGGGCGGCGGGCCCGGCACTTCTGTCGTTGAACGGGGAGGGGGCTTGGGGTAAGAGAAGAGCGTTTCGTGAGGAGAGTGGAAGATGAGCGAAGAGCGACAGAATGAAGAGATGTTCCGGGGACTTGTGATTTCCTTGGCGGCCGCCACGATGCAGCATCTGGGCAAGACGCTGAGTCCGGTGACGAACAAGATCGAGAAGAATCTGGAAGCCGCGCAGGCGACGATCGACATGTTGGACATGCTCGCAGCCAAGACGAAGGGCAATCTGGGCGATCCGGAGGTGAAGCTGCTCAAGAGCGTGCTGGCGGAGCTGAAGATGAACTATGTCGAGACGATGAGCGAGAAGCCGGCGGAACCCGCCTCCGAGAAGAAGCCGGAACAGGCCGGCTGATCCCATGGGCGCGCGTTTTTTCCGTCCCAAGCGGCTGCTGACGCTGGCGCTGCTGGCGGTTTCGGTGGCCGTGGCGATCTGGTGGGTGGGCCACGTTCCGTATGATCCGATGGCGATCTACCGTCCCATCCCGGCGGCGGCGACGGTGGTGGGGCGGCATCTGGGTTTGCCCGCGCGCTGGAACGACCTGCTGGCGAATCCGCTGGCGCTGGCGCTGATGCGGACGGCGGGAGTCCGCACCGCGGATGCCGCCGGGCTGGTGGCGGACGAGGAGTCGCGGGCGTGGTTTGAGAAGTTGGCGGGCCGCGAAGGGACGTTGGCCTATCTGCCGGGACGGTTTGGAGGGGCGCCGGCATGGATGGCGGTCAGCCATCTCGGGGGCGAAAGCCAGAAGCTGCGTTGGCAGCTTTCGTTGTTCAGGGTGCCTGGATTCGCCCGGATGAAGCAGTTTGCCGGCCGTTCGGTGTGGCGGGTGGATTCGCCCGCGCTGGAGCCGGGCCAGCAGCTGGCCATCGCGTTCGGCGAAGGCGTGATCCTGGCGTGCCTGTCGGAAAGCCCGATGGCGATCGCCGAGGTGTTGGCGGCCTACGATGGAAACGTGCGGCGCTTGATGGAGGAGGAACCCGCTTTTGCGCGGTTCGCGGCCGAAGACGGCCGGAGCGTGCCGGACCGCCTTTGGTTCCGCGACGAGAGCGAGTTCGCCTCGGCTGAATCGCCGGGCATCGCCGTGGAGATTTCCGCGCTGCGCCGCGATTCGGTTTCGCTGTCGGCTTCGGCGGAAAGCACATTGCCCGTGCCGGAAGACCGCGCGGGGCGGGTGGATTTCGCCTCGTTGGCGCGTCGATTGGGGGATGCGCCCTGCGCGGCGGCGACGGTGAGCCGCGAGGCGTTGCGGCAGCTGCTGGCACAACCCGGGTTGCGGGGAGATGTGCGCCATGCCGTGCGGATGGTTTCGGAGGTGGCGGCCGACCGCGTGGCGGTGGTGTTCATGGATGGCGACCTGGGCGGACGCCTGGCGTGGGGCGCGATGAGTTCGCTGGGCCTGTCCGGCCTGCGGGTGCCGACGGTGCTGTTGGCGACGCCCGCCCCGGATGCCGCCGCGGAGGTCATCCAGCGGATCTTGGATTCAAGCAATGCGCGCTACCGGGCGGCTTTCGTGTTGCGGCCCGTTCCGGTCCCGCCCGCCACGATCCATGTGCTGGAAAGCGCCGGGGGCAACGAGTGGGTGGATGCCCTGTCGCGTTCAGACCGGCCCGCCTATGCGGTCATGGACGGATGGTTGCTGGTCGCAAGCAATCTGGGGGCCTTGCAGAAGCTGGTCCAGCCGGAAACCGCGCGGCGAATCGACGCCCGGGTTCCCGCCTGGGGCGCGCAGGCGGACGGAGCGTCGGCGGTGTCGGTTTGGCTGGATCTGGCGCGGAGCGGCAAGGTGGCGCGCGATGCCATCGCCACCTGGTCCATGGCGCAGATGTTCCTGAACAGCGGCAATTCCCAGGCCCTCCGCGAGCAATTGAACGAGGTCCGGGTCTGGATCGACGCCTTCATGCCCTTGGGCGAGGCGCGGGCCGAACTGGGGAACCGAGGCGGGCGAACCGCGCTGACCGTTGATTTGGGGTTGTCCCCCGAAGGCGGCTCGGATAGGATTTCGGCACCATGAGCGACACGCTGGTCATCATCCCGACCTACAACGAGAAGGAGAACGCAGGCGCCATCGCGAAGGCGGTGCTGGCGGCCTGTCCCGAGGCGGACCTTCTTTTCGTGGACGACAACTCTCCCGACGGCACCGGACAGCTGGCCGACCAGCTCGTGGCCGCCGAGCCGCGCATCCATGTGCTGCACCGGCAGCAGAAGCAGGGGCTGGGGCGGGCCTACATCGCGGGGTTCCGGTGGGCGCTGGAGCGTCCGGCCTATCGCTTCATCCTGGAGATGGACGCCGATTTCTCGCACGATCCGAAGGCGGTTCCGCAACTGCGCGCCGCGGCGCAGAAGGCGGATCTGGTGCTGGGCTCGCGCTATGTCGGCGGCATCCGCGTGATCAACTGGCCGTTGAACCGGCTGATCCTGAGCACGGGAGCGGGGCTGTATGTGCGGTTGATCACGGGCATGCCGTTCTTCGATCCGACGGGGGGATTCAAGTGTTTCCGGAGGGAAGTGCTGGCCTCGATGAACCTCGACGGGATCCGCTCCAACGGATACTCGTTCCAGATCGAGATGACGCACACGGCGTGGCATCTGGGGTTCCAGATCGTCGAATCGCCGATCGTGTTCGAGGAGCGCCGCGAAGGGCAGTCGAAGATGAGCGGCGGCATCGTGAACGAGGCGCTGTTCATGGTGTGGAAGCTGCTGGTCCGCTGCGGGTATCGCCGCCACCCGGCGAGCGTGCATCCGCAAAGCGTGGCCGCGCCGAAGGGCGCGGCGGCGGGGAGCGCGGCCGGATGATGCCCCCTCTGGTGCTGGTCCGTCTGCTGCGGGTGAAGCAATGGACGAAGAACGCGGTCGTGTTCGCGGCGTTCGTGTTCGCGCTGGGCGACCGCAACCAGAATCTGGATGCATGGGAATTGTGGAAGGTCTGCCTCGCCGCGCTGGCGTTCTCGCTCGTTTCGAGCGCGGTCTACATCTTCAACGACCTGCGCGATGCGCCGCAGGACCGGTTGCATCCGGTCAAGCGGCATCGGCCCATCGCGGCGGGGACGGTGAATCCGGGCGTGGCGGTCGGGATTGCGGCGGCCCTGCTGGCGGCGGGACTGGGGGGGGCGTGGAGGCTGGGCGTGGATCTGCTGGGGGTGGTGGGCGCCTATCTGGCCTTGCAGGCGGCTTACACGCTGGGGCTGAAGCGGCTCGCGCTGGTGGATGTGGTCGTGATCGCCATCGGATTCGTGCTGCGCGCCTTGGCGGGCGCCGTGGTGATCCATGTCGTCATCAGTCCGTGGCTGTTGCTGTGCGCGCTGCTGTTGGCGCTGTTTCTGGGGCTGTGCAAGCGACGGCACGAGAAGGTGAATCTGGCCGGGCAAGGCACGCGCGAATCCCTCGGAGGCTATGATGAGCGGCTGCTGGATCTGCTGATTTCGATGATGGGCGGGGCCTCTCTGGTGTGCTATTCAATCTATACTCTTTGGCCGGAAACGGTTGCAAAGTTCGGGACGCCTTGGCTCGGGGCGACCATCCCCTTCGTCGTGTTCGGTCTCTTCCGCTATATGGATCTGGTCTATCGTCAGGAAAAGGGAGATCGCCCCGAGCAGATTCTGCTGACGGACCTGCCGCTGATGGCCGACGTCGCCCTCTACGGCATCGCGGTGCTGTGGATCCTCCGGTTCAGATAAAACGCTTTTCCTTCCGGACTCCATTTTATTTGACGTTCATAGGCTGGAAAAGCGACAATTTCCCGGTTTACGTATGGTGTTTGCATTTGAGGAGCAAAAAGGCATGAGAATCATTTCCAAGATTGATCAGAACGTCCTCCGGCGGACCGTCCAGCGCGCCAAGGAGCGCAACATCATTCTGCCGACGTTCGCCCAGCAAAAGAATCCCAAGCTGGTTCCGGCCAAGATCCAGGAGAAACTGAAGAAGATCGGTCCGCAAGAGGTCAATCCGCTGAATTTGTTCCGCATCACCTGGAAGAACGATCCGAAGACCGGCGGGTTTGGCGAAGGCAACTGGGTGGAGTTCCCGAAGGAAATCACGGGCGTGGACGCCCGGATCGTGGGGTTGGTAGGACGCAATTTCCCGACGGGCGCGCACAAGGTGGGCGCGGCCTACGGGTGCCTGGTGCCGCGCCTGGTGAGCGGCAATTTCGATCCGACGACGCAGAAGGCCGTCTGGCCCTCGACGGGAAACTACTGCCGCGGCGGCGCCTTCGACTGCGCCTTGCTGGCCTGTCCGGCCATCGCGATCCTGCCCGAAGGCATGAGCCAGGAGCGCTTCCAGTGGTTGAAGGCCATCAAGACCGACGAGATCATCGCGACGCCCGGCACCGAGTCGAACGTGAAGGAGATCTACGACATGTGCTGGCAGCTGCGGCGCGAGCGCGGCGACAAGATCGTGATCTTCAACCAGTTCGACGAGTTCGGCAACGCGATCTGGCACTACAACATGACCGGCGGCACCATCCAGGAAATCTACGAAAGCAACTTCAAGACGCATCACAGCCGCTTGGCAGGCTACATCAGCGCGACGGGCTCGGCGGGCACGATCGCGGCCGGCGACTATCTGCGCACGAAGCATCCGGGCATCCGCGTGGTGGCCACCGAGGCGCAGCAGTGTCCGACGCTCTACCAGTACGGCTTCGGCGCGCACCGCATCGAGGGCATCGGCGACAAGCACATCCCCTGGGTCCACAACGTGCGCAACACGGATGCCATCGCCGCGGTGGACGACGAGCAGGTCATGCAGCTGATGCGGCTGTTCAACGAGAAGGTCGGCCAAGACTACCTGCGCAAGCAGGGCGTGTCGAACGACGTCATCGCCAAGCTGCCCATCGCCGGCATCTCCTGCATCTGCAACCTCGTGGCGGCCATCTGGACGGCGCGCCACTACGACATGGACGGGCGCGACGTGATCTTCATGCCGCTGACGGATTCGATGGATCTCTACGCCTCGCGCCTGGCCGAGATGGCCGAGCAGCACGGTCCTTACAATGCCGACCTGGCCGCCCGCCACTACGCCCGCTATCTGCAAGGATGCGATCCGACCACCTTCCGGGAGTTGACCTACTTCGACCGGAAGGCGTTGCACAACTTCAAGTATTTCACCTGGGTCGAGCAGCAGGGCAAGACCAGCGAAGAATTGCGCGAGCTGTGGGACGAAGATTTCTGGAAGAGCGTCTTCGATCCGGCCCAGGTCGCCGAGTGGGACAAGCTCATCGACGACTTCAACGCCGCCACCGGCGTGCTGAAGGCGCTGTAAACAAGAGAAGGAGAAGAAAATGAGTTCGACACTGTATGCGGAAGCCAAGAAGCGCGAAGGCGCGATCGCGAATTTCCTCAAGGACATCGTCAGCATTCCGTCGCTGAGCAGCCAGGAAGGCGACGTGGTCAAGTTCATGGCCGCCGCGATGAAGAAGATGGGCTACGACGAGGTCGTCATCGACGGCATGGGCAACCTGCTCGGCCGGATTGGCAGCGGCCCGCGCGTGATCGCGTTCGACGGGCACTGCGACACGGTGGACATCGGCGACATCACCCTGTGGAACAAGGTCAAGCCCTATCCCGCCATCATCCAGGACGGCAAGGTCTACGGCCGCGGCGCCACCGACCAGAAGGGCGGCATCGCCAGCTCCGTCTACGGCATCGCGATGCTGAAGGAACTGGGCCTGGTGCCCAAGGAGCTGACGATCTGGGTGGTCGCCAGCGTGCAGGAAGAGGACTGCGACGGCCTGTGCTGGCAGTACATCGTCAAGGAAAGCCAGCTGCGTCCCGAGGTCGTCGTTTCCACGGAGCCGACGAGTCTGCAGATCTACCATGGCCATCGCGGCCGCATGGAGATCGAGATCGAGACCAAGGGCATCTCCTGCCACGGCTCGGCCCCCGAGCGCGGCGACAACGCCGTCTACAAGATGGCCGGCATCATCCAGGACATCGAGAAGCTCAACGCCAGCCTTCCGCCGACGGAACCCCTCGGCAAGGGCACCGTCACCATCAGCCACATCCGCTCGACCTCGCCGAGCCTGTGTGCCGTGGCCGACAGTTGCACGATCCACCTCGACCGCCGCCTGACCCTGGGCGAGAACGAAGAGACCAGCGTCGCCCAGCTCAAGGCCCTGCCCGGCGTGCAGAAGGCCAAGGCCGACGTTCGCGTGCTGGAATACGCCGTCCCGAGCTGGACGGGCTTGGTGTACCCCACCAAGAAGTACTATCCCACCTGGCACATTCCCGAGGATACCCCGTACGTGACCAGCGCCGTCGCCGGTTTCAAGGCCGCGCTCGGCGAGGATCCCGTCGTTTCCTACTGGGTGTTCAGCACCAACGGCGTGTCCATCTGCGGCATGTATGGCATCCCCGTCATCGGCTTCGGTCCGGGCCATGAGAAGTTCGCGCACTTCCCGAACGAGGAGATCGACATCGAGCACCTGACCCGCGCCGCCGCGTTCTACGCCGGCTTCGCGATCGAGTACGCGAAGACCCCCGTCCCCGCGAAGAAGTAACCCGCGCGGAAACGCGCCGGCCAACGCAAGGGAGCCCCGCGCTCCCTTGCGTTTTGTTGCGCGCGGTCCGGTTCCGGAAGCGACAAAAACGTCGGCCGCGGGAACCAAGGTCTTGCTTGACGCTTTGCCCCCGCTCTTGGCACACTGTCCACCCTTGAAAACACGTCTTTTGGCCGGTTCTGGCGGGCGCGAGCCCGTGCCGCCCGGAAGTCGGTTTCGCAACCAGCAAGGACGGAGGACGCATCATGCTCGTCGAAAAGATCAACAACGAATACCGATTCACCAGCTCAACCGTCGACGGGGCCTTTTTGGTCAAGCTGACGCTGAAAGGCAAGGAAGAAAGCCTCAATACCATTTCCGTCGCCCTGTCGGCGTCCTTCCCGCAGCGGAAGCTGAAGCCGGGGACGATCCGGGCGGCGATCGGCGAGGAGCGCTGGAAGAACTTCATGCGGATGAAGAAGCTGAAGCTCGCCACGATGTTCATCGAGCCGCACGCCAAGGGGTTCATCCCGAACGATTTCTAGGATCCGGCCGCGCCGGATCCGTTTTTCGCAACCCACAACCCAGGACCCGCCATGCTCTACCTGAATGAAAAAGACCTGTTGAAGATCGGCCTCCATTGGAATGAGACGGTCGATGCCATCGAAAGCGCCGTCCATTGCCTGGAGAAGAAAGACTTCTCCCAGCCCATCAAGCCCTATCTGCGCTACCGGGACCTGACGAACCGCATCATCGCGCTGATCGCGTTCGTCGGCGGCAAGATCAACCTGGCGGGCATCAAGTGGATCGCCAGCTTCCCGGGCAACATCGACCGCGGCCTGCCGCGCGCCCACAGCGTGGTGATCCTGAACGAAGCCGATACCGGCGTGCCGGTGGCGACCATCAACACGGCGCTGCTGAGCATCGTGCGCACGGCGTCGGTTTCAGGCCTGATGATCCGCTATTTCCTGAAGACCCGCCCGCAGAAGAACGCCAAGGTGGCGATTATGGGCTGGGGGCCCATCGGCCGCCACCACTACCAGATGGTCGTGGACCTGATGAAGGACCAGATCGGCCAGATCGCGCTTTTCGACCTCCGCGGCATCGATCCGGCGACGATCACCGGCCCCGCCAAGGACAGGACCGTCGTGGCGAAATCGTGGCAGGAAGCCTATGCGGACGCGGACATCTTCATCACCTGCACGGTGTCGAAGGCCCCGTACGTGGACGCCAAGCCCAAGGCCGGCTCGCTCCAGCTCAACTGCTCGCTGCGCGACTACAAGACGAGCATCTTGGACCACACGAAGGCCATCATCGTGGACGACTGGGAGGAAGTCTGCCGCGAGAAGACGGACATCGAGATGATGCACCTCGACCGCGGCCTGCAGGAGAAGGACACGAAGTCGATCGTGGACGTGGTGTGCCACGACGCGATGGCGTCCTATCCGAAGGACGAGCCCATCCTGTTCAACCCGATGGGCATGGCGGTGTTCGACGTCGCCACGGGCCGCTACTACCTCGACAAGGCCAAATCGCTGGGCATCGGCCTGGAACTCGAGTAGGCCGGCCATGCAGCAACCCAAGAAGATCTACGACAGCATGCTGGAGCTGATCGGGAACACCCCGATGGTCCGGCTCAACAAGATCCCCGCGGGCACGGGCTCCGAAATCCTGGTCAAGCTCGAGTATATGAATCCCTCGGGCAGCCTGAAGGACCGCATCGCGCTGGAGATGATCCGGGGCGCGGCGGAACGGGGCGAGCTCAAGCCCGGCGCCACCATCATCGAGTCGAGCACCGGCAACACCGGCTTCGCGCTCTCCAGCGTGGGCCGGATGCTGGGCTACAAGGTCACCATCTACGAAACCATGCCCGGCAAGGCCGGCGCGGAGAAGTCGAAGATGATGAAGAACGTCGGCGCGGAAGTGCGCCTGATGGAGCCGGCGGACATGGACTTCATCAAGGAGCGCAGCATCGCCGGCGCCGAAGTGGAACTGCCCGGCCGCCAGCTCTGCCTGGAGGACGAGCAAGCCCACCCCGGCCAGATCTGGTGGGCCCGCCAGTTCAGCAACGAGGACAACTGCAAGTCGCACCATGCCACCGCGCAGGAAATCCTCGAGCAGACCGACGGCCAGCTCGACGTCTTCGTGCAGTCCATCGGCACGGGCGGCAGCGTGGCGGGCATCGCGAAGGTCCTCAAGAAGGAAATTCCGAACCTGAAGGTCATCGGCATCCAGCCGGCGAGCTCCAAGGAACCCTGGCACGTGGGCATGGATTTCCCGTCCACGCCGATCAAGGGCGGCATTGTCTCCCAGATGCTCAAGGCGGACGGGCTGATCGACGAGCTGGTGATGGTGACGGACACCATCGCCCGCGAGATGACGCACCGGCTGTGGCTCGAGGAAGGCATCTACTGCGGCGTGTCTTCCGGCGCGAACGTGCATTTCGGCCTCGAGGAGATCAAGAAGGCCAAGGGCAAGAAGCTGCGCGTGGTGACGCTCATGTGCGACCACATGAACCGCTACCTGACCGACGAGCGCTACGTCACCTAGGCCGCCCCGCCCAGATCCCCCCGCTGCCGAATGCGGCGGCGGGGAAACGGAAGAAAGTTTTCCACGCCGTGGAAAACTTTTTTCCATTGCGTGGAAAACGAGGGTTCCGGGCCCGGGGGGGCGACAAAATGCGCCGGGGGGCATCTGGGGCGTTGACGGGGCGCGGGGGGGCGGCATAGACTTTCAGCCGGAATCGGATCCCGGTTGCGAACCTACAGGAGGAGGACCCAGCATGAGCACGACGGTCGGCGATTTGTTGCGGATCAAGGGGACGAAGGTGGAAACCATCACGGCGGCGGAGACGGTCCTGGAGGCGATCCGGCGCATGAGCGAAAAGCACATCGGCTGCCTCGCGGTGGTGACCAAGGCGGGCAAGCTGACGGGCATCGTGTCCGAGCGCGACTGCCTGTGGAAGGTGATCGCCCCGGGGGGCTCGCCCAAGACGCATCTGGTGAAGGACGCCATGACGCCGCTTGCGCAGATGAAGACGGTGGTGCCGGCCCAGACGGTGGAGGAGTGCATGGGGCTGATCACCAGCCGGCGGCACCGCCACCTGCCGGTGCTGGAGGACGGCAAGCTCGCGGGGCTGGTCTCCATCGGCGACGTGGTGAAGTTCATGCTGGATGCGCAGGAGGCGACGATCCAGAGCCTCGAGAAATACATCACGGGGACCTTCTAGGCGGGATCCGCGAAACGGGCGGAGAACCCCATGGCCCCCAGCGCCGAAAAGACCGTCAAGTCCGTCGTCACCCGGTACGCCGGGGACGCGACGCGGCTGATGGACGTCCTGATCGACGTCCAGGACGAGCTGGGGTTCCTGTCGCACGAAACCGCGGGGCACATCGCCCGGACGCTGGGGATTCCGCAGGTGGACGTCGAGCAGACCGTCTCATTCTACCATTTCTTCGCGCGCGCGCCGCGCGGGACGTTCGCGGTGTACCTCAACGACAGCGTGGTGGCGGAGTTCTACGGGCGCGCGGAGGTGGCCGCGGCGTTCGAAGCGGCGGCGGGATGCCGGTTCGGCGAAGTTTCTGCCGACGGCGTCGTCGGGCTGTTCCACACGGCGTGCATCGGGATGAGCGACCAGGAGCCGGCGGCGCTGATCAACGGGCAGGTGTTTCCCAAGCTGACGCCGGCGCAGGCGCGCGAGCTGGTCGCGGGCATGCGCGCCGGGAAAACCGTCGCGGAGCTGAAGGGCGAAACGTGCGGCGACGGCCAGAACGCGCACCCGCTGGTGCGCGCGCGGGTGAAGAACCACGTCCGCCGGCGCGGACCGACGGTGTTCGGCGACTATCGGCCGGGCGAGGCGCTGGAAAAGGTGGTCGCCCTGAGCTCGGCCGAGGTGATCGCCGCGGTGAAGTCCGCGAGCGTGCGCGGGCGGGGCGGGGCGGGGTTCCCGACGGGCATGAAGTGGGAATTCGCGCGCCGCGCGCCGGGCGACGTGAAGTACGTCTTCTGCAACGCCGACGAAGGCGAACCGGGGACCTTCAAGGACCGCGTCATCCTGACGGAGCGTCCGCAGATGGTGTTCGAGGGCATGGCGATCGCGGCCTACGCGGTCGGCGCGCGCCAGGGCATCCTCTACGTGCGCAACGAGTACCATTACCTGCGCGCCTATCTCGAACACGTGCTGGCGGACATGCGCCAGCAGAATTGGCTCGGCGCGCTGATCGCGGGCAAGGCGGGTTTCAATTTCGACGTCAGCATCCAGTTCGGCGCGGGCGCCTACGTCTGCGGCGAGGAGTCGGCGCTGATCGAGTCGGCCGAGGGCAAACGCGGCGAGCCGCGCGACCGCCCGCCGTTCCCGGTCGAGAAGGGCTATCTGCAGAAGCCGACGGTGGTCAACAACGTCGAGACGCTGTGTTCGGTGGTGAAGGTGATGCTGCACGGGCCGGACTGGTACAACCGGCTCGGTACGGAACAGTCGAAAGGCACGAAGGTGCTGTGCGTCTCCGGCGACTGCGACCACTCGGGCATCTACGAGGTCGAATGGGGCTTTTCGGTCAACGACGTCCTGAAGATGGCTGGCGCGCGCGACGTGCAGGCGGTGCAGGTCGGCGGGCCGTCGGGATCGTGCATCGGACCCGACGAATTCGACCGGGTGCTGGCCTACGAGGACCTGGCGACCGGCGGCTCGTTCATCGTCATCGGGAAGCACCGCGACCTGCTGAAAGACGTGGTGCTGAACTTCGCGCGGTTCTTCCGGGAGGAATCGTGCGGCTCGTGCGTGCCCTGCCGGGCGCTGACGGGCATGGCGCAGGTGGTGCTGGAGCGGATCATCGCGGGGAACGGCACGGCGGAGGACGTGGAGCGCCTGCAGGCGTGGCAGAAGATCATGCGGCACAACCGCTGCGGCCTCGGCCAGACCGCGCTGAATCCGATCGTCACCACGATCAAGAACTTCCGGCCGCTCTACGAGGGGCGGCTGTCCACCGGCGATCCGCGCTTCGTGCCGTCGTTCGATCTGGCGGCGGCGGTGCGGGACTACGACGCCGCGACGGGGAAAGGGTAGGGAGGGCGGCCATGGCCAGCTTTGTCCGGTTCACGCTCGACGGCAAAACCTGCCTCGCCGAGGAAGGCGCGCAGCTGGTCGCGGCGGCGAAGGAGTCGGGCGTCTACATCCCGACCCTGTGCAACTATCCGGGCATTCCGCCCAAGGGCGCGTGCCGGATCTGCACGGTGCTGGTCAACGGCATCCCGCAGACCGCCTGCACGACGAAGGTGGTCGAAGACATGGCGGTGACGACGAGCACGCCGGAACTGGAGGCGTTCCGCAAGTCGGTCGTCGAGATCCTGTTCGCGGAAGGCAACCACCTGTGCCCTTCGTGCGAGCGCAGCGGGAACTGCGAACTGCAGGCGCTGGCGTACCGCTACCGCGTGACGGTGTCGAACTTCCCCTATTTGTTTCCGAAGCGAGACGTGGAGGCCTGGCACCCGAAGCTCGTCAAGGACCACAACCGCTGCATCCAGTGCAAGCGCTGCATCCGCGGCATCCACAACGCGGAAGGAAAGGCGATCTTCGCCTTCGGCAAGCGCGGCGACAAGGTCGTCATCAACCTCGACCGCGAAACCTCGCGGAACATCAGCGACGAACTGGCGCAGCGGGCGATGGACATCTGCCCCGTCGGCGCGATCCTGCGCAAGGGCAAGGGCTTCGACGTGCCCATCGGCCGGCGCACCTACGACCGGGACCCCATCGGGAGCGACGTGCAGGCATGAGCGCGAAAACCCCCAAGGCCAAGAAAATCCTCGCGACGACTTCGCTGGCCGGCTGCTTCGGCTGCCACATGTCGCTGCTCGACATCGACGAGCGGATCCTCGACCTGATCGAACTGGTGGAGTTCAACAAGTCGCCGTTCGACGACATCAAGACGTTCACCAAGGAATGCGACGTCGGGCTGATCGAGGGCGGGTGCTGCAACGACGAGAACGTGCACGTGCTGACGGGATTCCGCAAGCATTGCAAGGTGCTGGTGGCGGTGGGCGAATGCGCGCTGATGGGCGGGCTGCCGGCGCTGCGCAATACGATTCCGCTGAAGGAATGCCTGGACGAGGCCTATCTGGACGGGCCCACCCTGGCGGGCGCCAATCCGGGCCGCATCATTCCGCACGACCCCGATCTGCCGAAGATCCTCGACCGCGTCTATCCCTGCCACGAGGTGGTGAAGATCGACTATTTCCTGCCCGGCTGCCCGCCGAGCGCGGACCTGATCTGGGACGCGCTGGTCGCGCTGGTCTCCGGCAAGGATTTGGACCCGCAATACCGCAGCTTCAAATTCGATTGAGAGAGCCATGACCCGCAAAATCGTCATCGAACCCGTCACGCGCGTCGAAGGCCACGGCAAAGTCACGATCCACCTCGACGACGAGGGGAACGTGGCGCAGAGCCGGCTGCACATCGTGGAATTCCGCGGCTTCGAGCGCTTCGTGCAGGGGCGGCCGTACTGGGAGGCGCCGGTGCTGGTGCAGCGCCTGTGCGGCATCTGCCCCGTCAGCCACCACCTGGCCGGGGCGAAGGCGATGGACGTGGTCGTCGGCGCGGGCACGGGCGCAGGGCTGACGCCGACGGCGGAAAAGATCCGGCGGCTGATGCACTACGGCCAGATCTTCCAGTCCCACTCGCTGCACTTCTTCCACCTGGCCTCGCCGGACCTGCTGTTCGGCTACGATTCGCCGCCGGAAACGCGCAACGTGATCGGCGTGGCGATGGTCAACCGCGAGCTGGCGACGCAGGCGGTCCTGATGCGCAAGTACGGCCAGGAAGTCATCGCCGCCACCGCCGGCAAGAAAATCCACGGCACCGGCGCGGTGCCCGGCGGCGTCAACAAGAGCCTGTCGCCCGCCGAGCGCGACCAGCTGCTCAAGGGCGACGGGGGCCCGCTCAACGCCGACCAGATGATCGCGTGGTCGCAGGGCGCGCTGGCTTTTTTCAAGGACTACTACCAGAAGAACAAGGATTTCATCGACGGCTTCTCGAAGTTTCCTTCGAACCACCTGAGCCTCGTGCGCAAGGACGGCGCGCTCGACCTCTACCACGGCGTGCTGCGCGCCGTGGACGCGAACGGAAAGCGGATCCTCGACGACGTGGACTGCCAGGAATACCTCCGGCACATCCGCGAAGAGGTCAAGTCCTGGAGCTACATGAAGTTCCCGTATTTGAAAACGCTGGGGCCGGAGAAGGGGTGGTACCGCGTCGGGCCGCTCGCGCGCCTGAACGTCGTCGATTTCATCCCGACCCCGCTGGCGCAGGCGGAATTCGAGGCGTTCAAATCCGCCACGGGCGGCCAGCCCAACGACATGTGCATGCATACCCACTGGGCGCGGCTGATCGAGGTGCTCCACGCCGCCGAGAAGATGCGCGAGCTGCTGCTGGATCCGGACATCCTCGGGACCGACCTCGTGGTGAAGGGTACGCGCCGGCCCGAAGGCATCGGCATCATCGAAGCCCCGCGCGGCACGCTGATCCACCACTTCGCGGTGGGCGAGGACGACCTGATCACGATGGCGAACCTGATCGTCTCCACCACGCACAACAACGAGCCGATGAACCGGGCGGTGAATGGCGTCGCCCGCAAGATGTTGACGGGCGTGAAGGAAATCACCGAAGGCATGCTCAATGCGGTCGAAGTGGCCATCCGCGCCTACGACCCCTGCCTGAGCTGCGCCACCCACGCCTACGGCCAGATGCCGCTGGAAGTGACGCTGGTGGATGCGGCGGGCACGGAGGTGGACCGGCGGCGTAAGAATTGAGCCGCCGGTCGGACCTGATTCACCCACGGGGCAAGCCCGTGGGGGTCTGGCTATTCACTTGAAGATTGGATATTGGACATTGGATATTGGACATTGAGATTCCATCTCTTCCGATCCTGATCTACGGCTACGGAAATCCGGGCCGGCAGGACGACGGGCTGGGCGTCGCGCTCGTCGAAGAGCTCGAGACCTGGGCCAAGGCGGAGGGCCTGTCCGGCCTCGTTTTCGACTCCAACTACCAGCTCAACGCCGAAGACGCGCTGGCGGTGGCGGAAAGCCGGGCCGTCGTCTTCATCGACGCTGCGAAGGAGGGGGCGGCGCCGTTTGAGTTCCGTCGTCTGGAGCCGCGGGCGGAAATCGCCTTTTCGACCCATGCGATGTCGCCCGAAAGCGTGCTGGCCGTCGCCGCCGAGCTGTATGGCGCGCGCCCCCCGGCGTGGCTGCTGGCCATCCGCGGATGCGCATGGGAACCCAACGAAGCGCCCACTCCTGCGGCGCTCGCCCATCTCGTCGCCGCGGGGAACTTCCTGCGGGAGTGGCTCCGGGAACGACGTTGACGCACGCGGGGCCGGGGGGCTAGAATCGGCCCTTGTTTAGCGCATTCATCGAATCCATCCGGAGACATAGCGAACATGAGCACGACCGTCGGCGATCTGTTGCGGATCAAGGGGAGCAAGGTGGAAACCATCACGGCGTCGGAAACGATCCTGGAAGGGATCCGGCGCATGAACGAAAAGCACATCGGCTGCCTCGCGGTGGTGACGCAGGCCGGCAAGCTGTCGGGCATCCTGTCCGAGCGCGACGTCCTGTGGAAGGTGATCGCCGAGGCCAAATCGCCGAAGACGCATTTGGTGAAAGACGCGATGACGCCGCTGAAGCAGATGAAGACGGTGACGCCCTCCCAGACGGTCGAGGAATGCATGGAGTTGATCACGGGCCGCCGGCATCGCCACCTGCCGGTGCTGGAGGGCGGAAAATTGGTCGGGATGGTATCCATCGGCGACGTGGTGAAGTTCCTGCTGGACGCCCAGCAGGCGACGATCCAGAGCTTGGAAAAATATATAACCGGAACGTTTTAGGGGGACGGACAGACCCCGCCGCCCGCACAGGGGCGGCCTACAACAGATGTAGGCCGGGGTTGTATCCCCGGCGAATGGATCGGATGAATTGGAGAACGGATCGATGACGAAGACCTGTACGTGCGCCTGCGCGGAAACCGCGCCGGACGAAGCGGAACTGATGAAGCGGCTGGACGACGTGCTGGCCGAGCAGCACGACAAGCCGGGCGGCTTGATCCCGGCGCTGCAGACGGCGCAGGCCATTTTCGGGTATCTGCCGGAAACGGCGATGCGGCGCGTGGCGCAGGCCTTCGACAAGTCGTACAGCGAGGTGGCGGGGGTGGTCTCGTTCTACTCGTTCTTTTCGACAGTGCCCCGCGGTAAATTCCTGGTGCGCGTGTGCCTCGGCACGGCGTGCTACGTGCGCGGCGGCAACGAAGTGCTGCGGGCCATGAAGGACAAGCTGGGCATCGACGTGGGCGGCACGACGCCGGACCGCCTGTTCTCGCTGGAAGTCGGCCGCTGCTTCGGCGCGTGCGGCATGGCGCCGGTGCTGATGGTCAACGACGACCTGCACCAGCGCGTGAAGCCGGCGAAACTCGGCGAATTGCTGGAGAAATACCGCGCGCAGGCGGCGCCCGCGCAGGAGGCGCAGCCGTGACCAAGCACCTGAAGAAGATCGAATCGGGCGCGGCGCTGGCGGCATGGCGGGAGCAGCTGCGCCAGGCCAGCGCGGGCGCGAAGGAAGTGCGGATCTGCGTGGGCGGCAGCTGCCTGGCGTCGGGCGCGCCGGAAATCGCGGAAGCGTTCCGGAAAGAGCTCGCGGCGGCGGGGCTGGCGGACCAGGTCGCGGTGCGCGCGGCCGGATGCATGGGACCCTGCGTGCGCGGACCGGTCTTGCGTCTCGGCGACGGCACCTTCTACCAGGGCGTGAAGCCCGAAGACGCCGCGGAAATCGTCCGCGAGCATCTGGTCGGCGGGCGCGTCGTGGATCGGCTGATCGCCCACGACGAGGCCAGCGGCCAGCCGCAGGCGACCGACGGCGCGATTCCCTTTTTCACGAAGCAGACCCAGATCGTGCTGCGCAACTGCGGACACATCGATCCGGAGCGGATCGAGGAATACGTGGCGCGCGACGGCTACGCGGCGCTGGCAAAGGTGCTGGGCGGGCTGAAGCCCGAGCAGGTGGTCGAGGAAATGAAGGGCTCCGGCCTGCGCGGGCGCGGCGGGGCGGGCTTCCCGACCTTCATGAAGTGGGAATTCACCCGGCGCGCGCCGGGCGAAACGAAATACGTGCTGTGCAACGCGGACGAGGGCGACCCGGGCGCGTACATGGACCGCAGCGTGCTGGAGGGCGATCCGCACAGCGTGATCGAGGGCATGGCCATCGCGGCCTTCACCATCGGCGCGGCGCAGGGCTACGTCTACGTGCGCGCGGAATATCCGCTGGCCGTGGCGCGCCTGAAAAAGGCCATCGAACAGGCGCGCGCGTGCGGCTTGCTGGGCAAGCGCGTGCTGGGCACGGAGTTCCAGTTCGACCTCGACATCCGGATGGGCTCGGGCGCATTCGTGTGCGGCGAGGAAACCGCGCTGATCGCGTCCATCGAAGGCCTGCGGGGCGAGCCGCGGCCGCGCCCGCCGTTCCCCGCGCAAAAGGGGCTGTGGGGCAAGCCGACGGTGCTGAACAACGTCGAAACCTACGCCAACGTGCCGGCGATTTTGCTGAACGGCGCGGCGTGGTACGCGAAGTGGGGCACGCCCAAGAGCAAAGGGACGAAAGTCTTCGCGTTGGCTGGCTGCGTCAAGAACACGGGGCTGGTGGAAGTGCCGGTGGGAACCTCGCTGGGCGAGCTGATCTACGACATCGGCGGCGGCATCCGGGGCGACAAGGCCTACAAGGCCGCGCAGATCGGCGGGCCGTCGGGCGGCTGCATCCCGAAGCAGAACCTGAACGTGCCGCTGGACTACGAAAGCCTGCAGGAGCTGGGCGCGATCATGGGCTCGGGCGGCCTGATCGTGATGGACGAGGACACCTGCATGGTGGACGTGGCGCGGTTTTTCATCGAATTCGTGCAGGAAGAATCGTGCGGCAAGTGCGTGCCGTGCCGCGTGGGCACCAAGCGCATGGGCGAGATCTTGCAGCGCATCTGCGACGGCGAGGGCGAGCTGGCGGACCTCGACCGTCTCGAAAAGCTGGGGGCGTTCATCAAGGAGTCGGCGCTGTGCGGGCTGGGCCAGACGGCGCCGAACCCGGTGCTGTCCACGATCCGGCATTTCCGCGAGGAATACGTGCAGCACATCCGCGACAAGCATTGCGCGGCGGGCGTATGCCCCGCGCTGGTGCTGGCGCCGTGCCTGAGCGCGTGTCCGGCCGGCGTGCAGGTGCCGGGCTTCGTCTCGCTGGTGGGCGAGGGACGCTATGCGGAGGCGCTGCGGCTGCACCGCGAGCGCAATCCGTTCGCGGCCATCTGCGCGCGCGTGTGCTTCCACACCTGCGAAGACCACTGCCGGCGCAGCTCGCTGGACGCGCCCGTCGCGATCCGCGGCATCAAGCGCTTCATGGTGGACCAGGAAGTGACGATCCAGAAGCCGGAGATCCGCGAGAACGCCGCGAACGCGGCGCGCAAGGTGGCGATCGTCGGCGCGGGCCCGGCGGGGCTGACCTGCGCCTACTTCCTCGCGCGGCTGGGCTACAAGCCGGTCGTGTTCGAGTCCGAGGCGCGGCCGGGCGGCATGCTGGTGCAGGCCATTCCGTCGTACCGGCTGCCGCGCGAGACGCTCGCGCGCGAAATCCGCATGATCGAATCGCTGGGCGTCGAGATCAAGACCCTCAAGCGGCTCGGCAAGGACTTCACGCTGCCGAAGCTGCGGGACGACGGCTACGAGGCCGTGTTCCTGGCGGTCGGCGCGCCCGACGGGCTGGGGCTGGAGATGCCCGGCAGCGACGCCAAGGGCGTCGTGGATTCGATGGAGTTCCTGCGGCAGTACAACATCCGCGGATCGGTGCCGGTGGGCCGGGACGTCGTGGTGATCGGCGGCGGCAACGCGGCGATCGACGCGGCGCGGACCGCGCTGCGGCTGGGCGCGGAGCGCGTCACGGTGGTCTATCGCCGCACGCGCGAGCAGATGCCGGCCTACGCCGAAGAAATCGAAGAAGCGCAGCAGGAAGGCGTGGACTTGCGCACGCTGTTCGCGCCGGAACAGTTCGTGGTCGAAGGCGGCAAAATCGCCGGGCTGGTTTGCCGGCGGATGACGCTGGGCGACTTCGACCGCAGCGGGCGGCGGGCGGCGCAGGCCGGCGACGACGGCGCGCTGGAAACGATTCCCTGCGACCAGGCGATTTTGGCGATCGGGCAGCGGCTCGACGCGAAGGCCGTGCTGGGCAAGGTCGAGGCGGCGGTGGCGGGCGGCTGGATCCAGACCGACCCCGTCACGGGCCGGACGGCCGTGCCGTGGCTGTTCGCGGGCGGCGACGCGGTCACGGGGCCGTCGTCGGTCGTCGCGGCCATCGCGGCGGGCGAACGCGCGGCGGTCGGCATCGACGCGCTGCTGACGGGCGCGGAGCACGCCTTCTGGCGGGGCTATCCGGAGGTGGCGACGGACTACGATCCGGAGGCCGATCCGGTACCGTATCCGCGCGAGGATCCCAATCTGATCGAACTGGAGCGGCGCAAGAACAACTTCGACGAGGTCGAGCAGCCGTGGAACGAAGCCACGGCGCGGCGGCAGGCGCGGCGGTGCCTGCGGTGCGACTACGGCAAAACCGGCAAGGTCAGGGGAGCGGCGAAATGATCCACGTCACCATCAACGGCAAGGCGATCGACGTCGCCGAGGGCACGACGATCCTGGCGGCGGCGAAATCGGCGGGCATCCAGATCCCGACGCTGTGCTTCCTCGAGAAGCGCGAGCCGATCGGCGCGTGCCGCGTGTGCCTCGTGGAGGTCGAAGGGGCGCGGACGCTGATGGCGGCGTGTTCCTCGCCCTGCACGGAGGGCGCGGTGATCCACGTCAACAGCCCCAAGGCCCGCGCGGCCCGCAAGCAGGTGGTCGAGCTGCTGCTGTCCGAACACGACGGCGACTGCCAGACCTGCGAGCGCAACGAGGACTGCGAACTGCGCCAGCTGGCCAGCGACATGGGCATCCGGACGGTGACCTACGGCGGGAAGCGCACGGCGGCGCACCGCGACGAAAGCACGCCGGGGCTGGTGCGCGACAATTCCAAATGCATCAAGTGCCGCCGGTGCGTGACGGTCTGCAACCAGGTGCAGGGCGTCGGCGCGCTGTTTCCTCAGGGCCGCGGATTTTCCACGGTGATCGGCCCGGCCTTCGCGGTCGATCTGGCCGGCGTGACCTGCGTGCAGTGCGGCCAATGCGCGGCGATCTGCCCGGTGGGCGCGATCACCGAGCGCAGCGCCATCGAGGAAGTGTGGGCGGCGCTGGACGACCCGGCCAAGACGGTGGTGGTCCAGACCGCGCCGGCGATCCGCGCGGCGCTGGGCGAGGAATTCGGCTATCCGCCCGGCACGCGCGTGACGGGCCAAATGACGACGGCCCTGCGCCAGATGGGCTTCGACGCGGTGTTCGACACGAATTTCGCGGCCGACCTCACCATCATGGAAGAAGGCACGGAGTTGTTGACCCGCCTGAAACGAGCCTTGGTGGACAAGGACAAGACGGCGACCCTGCCGATGTTCACGAGCTGCTCGCCGGGCTGGATCCAGTTCGCGGAATACTACTACCCGAACTTCCTCGACCATCTCTCGACGTGCAAGTCGCCGCAGCAGATGTTCGGCGCGGTGGCCAAGACCTACTACGCGCAGAAGATCGGCAAGAAGCCGGACGACCTCGTGGTGGTGTCGGTGATGCCGTGCACGGCGAAGAAGTTCGAGGCGCAGCGGCCCGAGATGAACGCCAGCGGCGTCCGGGACGTCGACTACGTCCTCACGACGCGCGAGCTGGCGCGGATGATCCGGCAGGCGAACCTGGCCTTCACCGAGCTGCCGGACGGCGAAATGGACGCGCCGCTGGGGCTCTCCACGGGCGCGGCGGACATCTTCGCGAACACGGGCGGCGTGATGGAAGCGGCGCTGCGCACGGCCTACGAGATCGTGACGGGGCGGGAGCTGCCGGTCGACAACCTGCACGTGAAGCCCATCGAAGGGCTTGACGGCATCAAGGAAGCGGCGCTCAAGATCGAGCGGACGCAGCCGGCGTGGTCGTTCCTCGAAGGCGCGGAGCTGAAAGTGGCGGTGGTGCACGGGCTGGGCAACGTGCGGAAGCTGCTGGAGAAAATCAAATCCGGCGCGGCGACCTACCACTTCATCGAAGTCATGACCTGCCCCGGCGGGTGCATCGGCGGCGGCGGGCAGCCGCGGTTCACGGACGACAGCGTGCGGCTCAAGCGGATTTCGGCGATCTACGCCGAGGACGAATCCAAGAAGCTGCGCAAGTCGCACGACAATCCGGCGGTGGCGGAGCTCTACAAGGAGTTCCTCGGCAAGCCGCTGGGCCACAAGTCGCACGAGCTGCTGCACACGACCTACGCGCAAAAAGAGCGCCGGTGACGATCCAATCCACTGCGGCCGGAGTGGGTTGTCGGGCGGGCTTCTGCGGGCTTCAGGAATCGAGCGCTTCGCGGATTTGGATGGCGAGGTTTTTTTTCGGGAAGGGCTTCTGGATGAAATACACGCCACCGTCCAGCACGCCGTTGCGGGCGATGATGTCGGCGGTGTAGCCCGACATGAACAGGCATTTGATTTCCGGACGGAGCGCCCGGATCTTCTGGGCCATGTCCCGGCCATTCATGTCGGGCATGACGACATCGGTGACGAGCAGATGGATGTTTCGGCCGGGCTCCTCGGCCAGGCGGAGGGCTTCGGCGGCAGAACCGGCCTTCCAGACGGCGTACCCGAGGGTTTCGATCATCTGAGCGGTCGTGTTCAGGATGGCGGGCTCGTCCTCCACCAGCAGGATGGTTTCATGGCCTCCCGGGGCTGGCGCCGCCGATTCTTCCTGCGGCACTGGATCGGTCTTGTCCCCATGGCGGGGGAGATGGATCTGGAACGTGGTGCCCTGGCCCGGCACGCTTTGGACTTGGATGAAGCCATTGTTCTGCTGGACGATGCCGTAGACCGTTGAAAGGCCCAGGCCGGTGTTTTCGCCGAGCTTTTTGGTGGTGAAGAACGGCTCGAAGATGTGGCTCAGCGTTTCCGGATCCATGCCGGCGCCCGTGTCCCGGAAGACGAGCCGCACATAGTCGCCGGGGACGGCGCCGGGCGATTCCGCGGCGCGGGCCGGATCCAGCGTGACGGTGTCGGTCTCGATGGCGACCTGGCCCACGCCGGCGATGGCATCGCGGGCGTTGACGCACAGGTTGGCGAGGATCTGGTCGATCTGGGAGGGATCCATCTTCACCGGCCACAGATGCCGTCCCGGCCGCCAGGCGAGATCGATGTTCTCGCCGATCAAGCGCCGCAGCATCTTCAACATGCCTTCCACGGTTTCGTTCAGATCGAGCACTTTCGGCGCGACGATTTGCTTGCGGGCGAAGGCCAGCAGCTGGCGGGTCAGGTCGGCGGAACGCTGGGCGGCCTTCCGGATTTCCAGGAGATCGGCGCGGAGGGGGTGGTCCAGGTCCGTTTGATCCATCGCGATTTCCGCATGGCCGAGGATCACGCCCAGCATGTTGTTGAAGTCGTGGGCGACACCGCCGGCGAGGCGGCCGATGGAATCCATTTTTTGGGACTGTTGGAGTTGTCCCGCCAGGCGCAGCTGCTCGGTGACGTCGCGCTTGACGGCCACGAAGTTGGTGATGGCGCCGGTGGCGTCGCACACGGGCGAGAGGACGGCGTCCTCGGTGTAGAGCGCGCCGTCCTTGCGTTTGTTGACCATGCGCCCCTGCCAGGTTTTGCCGCTGGCGAGGGTCTCCCACATGGTCTGGTAGAAGGCGGCGTCCTGCTGGCCGCTTTGGAGGATGCGCGGATTCTGGCCGATGGCTTCTTCGCGGGAATAGCCGGTGACGGCTTCAAAGGCGGGGTTGACGTATTGGATGCGCGCCTTGGCGTCGGTCACCACGATGGATTCGGCGGATTGCTCGATGGCGGCGGCCAAGCGCTGGCGGTCGGCTTCGGTCCGCATCTGGTCCTCGAGGATGCCCAGCAGGGCCTGGCGGGATTGGTTGCTTTCCGCCAGCAAGGCGCGGACCTGCTCCTCCGAACGCTTGCGTTCGGTGATGTCGACGTCGCTGCCCCGGTAGCCGCGCAGCGAACCGTCGGCGTTCAGGAGGGGGATGCCGTTGGTGAGGAGCCAGAGCGGTTTCCCGTCCTTAGTGGTCGCTGGATTCTCCGAATTCACGAACGGCTCTTTCCGTTCGAACGTCTGGAGGGCGGCTTGCTTGAACGCCTCGCGTCCTTCTTCGGGGTGCAGATCGTAGAAGTGTTTCAGCCCGGCCAGTTCGTCGGGGCGGTAGCCGAGAACGGGTTCGACCGCGGGGCTGACGTGGGTAAACAGGCCTTGGAAATCCGTTTCCCAGACGACGGTCCGGCTTTGCTCGGCGAGCTGGACGAAGCGGCTTTCGCTTTCCTGCAGTTCTTTCTGCCGGGCGCGGAGCGTGCGGCGGCTTTGCTGGAGCAGGACCGCGAGCAAGCCGAGCAGGACGGCGATGGCGGCCAAGGTCGCCGGCAGGGCGGCGCGCGCGGCCACGATCCATTTCCAGTCCTGAGCCTCGATATCCATGCCCAGCACGGCGGTCACCGAGCCGGTTTCCGGATCGATCATCGGCACGAGCGCCGAGACCCACACGCCCCAGCGGTCGGGGATGGGGCCTTCGACGAAGGCGGTTGGGTCGACGAAGATGAGATGGCAACCTTCCGAGGCCTCTTCATAGAGCTGTCCGGGGGGGCTGGCATCCTCGACATCCGGGGCTTCGCTGTCCACGAAGAAAAAGACCGTGCCGTCCGTCTTGCGGCCCATCAAGTAGAACCATTTGCACTTGGGATTGGCTTGGACGATGGACATCAGCTGATTTTTAAGCCGCCAATAGTCGGGCGAGGCCAAGTCGGCATCGGTTCCGGCGAGCGCCCGGACGGCATTCAAGTCCACCGCCTGCGCCACCAGCCGCGCTTGCAGAAGCAAATCGGCGCGGAGGAGCCGGTCGGCGCGCCGCGCGGCCAACGCCGTAGCGACGACAATCAACGCCACGGAAGCGGCAGCCAGGAGCAGGCGGAAGGCGAGGGGGGGGAGGCGTTGGGGGGTCATGG
>SABN01000159.1 GCA_009928955.1 Opitutia bacterium
TTCATGTCCATAGTGTACAAGAACGCGCTTTCATGGTCAACGCCCTGTCTACAACTTGGCTGCAGATCCATGCACTCGCCTCCTCCCGGCGCACGCCCGGCCTACGCCTGGAGGGCGAGCGTCCCCGCGACCCGCAACCGCCTCTTCCAGCCGAATTGTCACGCGCCTTTTCAGATACTGCGTCCAACGCCGCACCGAAACCGCCGGGAACCCTCCCGGCGCGCAGAACAGATGCACATGATCCGGCATGATCACATACCGTCCCACCAGCCACGCATCCGCATCGCTGCACGCGCCGAGAAACGCCGCGTGAAATATATCCGACGCCAGAAAATCCCCGCGGGTTTGCACGGTCAGCGTCACGAACAGGATAACCGGACTGTCAGTGCGCTCAACCGGCGGCAGATGCGCCAGCCGCTTGCGCTGCGGCAGATCAGTCTTGTCCACACTCATTCACCCTCCTGATTCAGCGGCTCGTGAGGACACTCGCCCCCCAGCGCATGTCCGACCAATGCCTACACAAACATCTCCAACGGCTCGCGGGGACGCTCGCCCCCCAACATACGTCTGACCGCAAGCCTGGAGGGCGAGCGTCCCCGCGAGCCGCAGGTCCCTGCCGTCAATCTCAAATCGCCAATCGCAAATCGCCAATCGCCAATTCCTCCCCCGCGAGCCGCATCCTTATAAAAACCCCGCCGGTGCCTTCGGCCGTTTCCGCGCGCCTACCGGCCCCGGCGGGGCGGCCCTGTTCGTTCCCGTCTGCCGAGACACCGGTCGTCGCGGATGGGACCCTCACTGTCCTTGACGGTGCTCGCGAGGCGCAAGCCCAAGTTGTTGTTGCGGTTGCCGGGGTCGTTCCTGTTGCGGTTCGCCGAGCGGCAGTTCCTGGCGTTGTTGTTCCAACTGCCGCCCCGGTTAACGCGGTTCGAACCCGAACCGGGGCCAGCACCTCTTCTCCGCCGACCGGGCAAAATCATTACACGTCCATGGACGATGAAACAAGCCCTTTCAATCCAAAATATTCCAGTATCCCGTTCGCCGCGCGAAATGAAGCGACCAGCCCGGCCGCATCTAACTCTCCCGCCTCGTAGGCTTTCTCACGAACACGAACCAGTCGTGCCAAGCGCAACCTACGTCCCCGCTGCAAACGCAGACAACCTGGAAAGATGCGCAACCCGAGAAACGGCAGCCCCTCTCCAGCAGGCGCGACGCGAGTTACAGCCTCTTTCAAAGTCAAGCCACGTTCAGCGGCAAGCCAAGCCTCGATCCGGTCGCGCAGCCGCCAGAGCGAATCCTTGTCGTCGCACCAGACGGCGAAGTCGTCCATGTACCGAACATAACCCGGCATGCGCCACTCCTCCTGAATCCGATGATCCAGCCCGTCAAGATAGAGGTTGGCCGTCCACTGGCTCGTCAGGCTACCGATGGGCAACCCCTTACCCGGCAACTGTCCCGGGAATGGGTGCCGCAGGATCGCCGCCCAAAGCCAACGCACCGGACGCTCGCGAAAAAGACGGCTGACCAGCGCGACCGCCGTCTCGACATCCACGCTGTCGTAAAACGACTTGATGTCGGCCTTGAGGAAATACCGGTGGCGCCTCGAAAACGTTTGCGCCCGCACCACAGCCCGATGCGCCCCTTTGCCGACACGGCAGGCGAACGAGTCGGCGATGAACCGGCGCTCGATCAGCGGCCCGCACACGTCGCAGAGCGCGTGGTGCACGACGCGGTCGCGGAAATCGGCGCAGGAGATCGTTCGCGGCTTGGGATCCCTGATGCGGAACTGCGTGAACGGCCGGGGCTGATACCGTTCCTCCTGCAACTCGCGCCACAGATCATCCAGTTCCTCTTCCGCCCGCTCCAGAAACCGCGCCACCGGCGGCCGGTCCCGCTTGCCCCGCGCCGCCCGCCGCATCGCCGTCTCCAGGTTCTCCCTCGACACGATCCGCTCCCACACTCCCCCGAAGCTCCTCATGCAGCCCCTCCGGTATCAGCGCCACAACCTCCGCGCCGTATTTCTCAACCGTCTTCTCGCCGATCCCCGGTATCTCCTTGAGCGCCGCCAGCGAATGCGGCGCGCGGCGGCAGATCTCCGCCAGCAGTTCGTTGCGCAAGATCACGAACGGCGGCACGCCGTCCCGCCCCGCCCGCTCGTTCCGCCAGCGCTTGAGATCCAGATACAGCCGCTTCCGGTCCGGCGGCACCGTGGCCAGCACGTCCGGCGCGCCTGCCGGGCGGCGCTCCGGCCTGCGCGTCTCCGCACCGCCGCCCAGCTCCAGCACCAGCGCCAGGTGCGGCACGCCGCCGTGCATAAAAAAGTGCTCGCGTGCAGACAGCACCTCGCGACCCGCCGTCGCCGCGCGAAGCGCGTCCTCGGGAAAACCGGCGAGATTGTCATCGTACCGCAAGGTTATGATGCGCGGAATCATATTTGTCCTTTCAAATCACCTGCAAAACGTCTGGCTGACGCACGGCTCGCGAGGACGCTCGCCCTCCAGAAACCGCGCCCGCGCACTCCAAATCCGCCTGGAGGGCGAGCGTCCTCGCGAGCCGCAGGTTCGCCTTGCCTGCGTGCCAAGGGGCGAGCCTCTTGGCACCCCCCGGCGGCTGTCGGCCGCGCCCCTTTCGCCCGCTTCGCGGCGAGGGGCTCCGTCCGCCAGACCGCCCCTGAGCCTTGGCCGACGTAGCCTTCGGCGAAGTTGGCACCGTCAAGGATCATTGAGGGTCCCTCGCGAGGCGCAAGCCCAAGATGCCGCTGCGGCTGCCGGGGTCGCTCCCGTAGCGGCTCGCCGAGCGGCAGCCCCTGGCGCTGCTGTACCAACCGCCGCCCCGGTAAACGCGGAACGAACCCGAACCGGGGCCAGCGGGATCGGTCACGCTCCCCGTCGGATAGTCCCCGTACCAGTCCTGGCACCACTCCCACACGTTGCCGTGCATGTCGTACAAACCCCAGGCGTTCGGTCGGAACGTGCCGACCGCCACCGTGGTTTGCCGGTACTCGCCTTTGCGCCCGTTGCCGTAGGGATAGTTGCCGTCGAAATTGGCCATCGTCGCATCCAGATCGTTGCCGTAGTGAAACGCCGACGTCCCCGCTTGCCCTGAGCCTGCCGAAGGGGCCCGGCAGGCGTACTCCCACTCCGCCTCCGTCGGCAGGCGGAACCCGGCACCGGGGACGCGGGCGTTCAGTTTGCGGACGAACTCCTGGCAGTCGTCCCACGACACGCTCTCCACCGGTGCGCTCTTGCCGGCGTTCTTGAAGTGAGAGGGGTTGCTCCCCGTCACGGCCTCCCACTGCGCCTGCGTCACCTCGTGCTTGCCCATCCAGAAGCCCTTGGTCAGCGTCACCCGGTGCTGCGTCTCGTCGTCGGAGCGCCCGGCCTCGTTGGCCGGGCTGCCGCGCGTGTAGCTCCCCGCCGGACACCAGACCAGCTCCAGTTTGACCCCGCCGCCCAAGTCCACAGTCTGCACATCGCCGGGAGAAGGCCCCTTAGGCTTCAGCGCATCCTCCGCCTCGCGCTTCAGCGCGGCCGCCTCGTCCACCACCGCGGCTCGCGGGGACCCGTCTTCGCCAAGCTTCGCCGTGGCAGACGCTCGCCCCCCACTCTCCAGCGCCAGCACCTCGTCCGCCCGCTCGATGCAAGTTTGCCACTGCCCGGCTGCCTTGGCCTGACGCGCCGACACCAGCGCGGCGGTGAGCGCAGTCTGGCGCTCGCGCTCCCGCGCCTCCTGTTCCTGCCGGGCCAGCCGCTCCGCCTCGGCCTTCAGCGCCGCCGCCAGCCGGTCGGCCTCGGCCTTTTCCGCTGCCTGGGCCTCGGTCACCGCCGCGGGCAGCGCCGCCAGCGCGTCGCGGTACGCCTTCTCTCCGGCGGCCGGATCGTTGGCGGAAGCCGCGCCGAGCGTTCGGAGGCGCTTGACCTCGGTCCACTTCGGCCCGCCGCGGGCGTCCAGCAGAACGGCTCGCGGGGACGCTCGCCCCCCAGCGGACGGTTCGTCTTTTGAAAGCTCTGTCTCGAAGGCGGCTTTGGCTCGCCCGTACGCCTGCACGGCGAGGGCGCGGGTTTTGGCCGAGGCGTAGGAGGCCGCGGACTCCTGCCAGGCCTTCGAGGCTTCGGGGAACTCGCCTTGTCCAAAGGCTTCGGCGGCTCGCGATGACGCTCGCCCTCCAGCCGCGTGAAGATCCGCCGCGTCTGTCGCGGCCCCGGCCTGCTCCGCCTCTGCTTTTGCCTTCTCCGCTTCTCCCCTCTGCGACTCCGCGCCTCTGCGTTTAACGTCAAGCTCTTCCAGTGCCTTGCACGTGGCCAGCGCCGCGTCGTAGCCGCTCAGCGCCTGACCCCAGCCCTGTCCCTGCCGCGCCGCCTCAGCCTCGCGCCAGGTCACCTCCAGAGCGTCCAGCCGCGCCCCGAAGCCCTGCCCCCGATCCAGCTTCTGCACCCGCTCCCGCGCCACCGACGCCGCCGCGTAACGCCTGTTCGTCTCGCGCTCGCCCGCCTTGGCCTCGTACTTCTTCTGCAGGTCGGCCGACACGGAGGTCGGCCCTCCAGCGCCCTTCAGCTCCGCGATGCGCGCACCGGCCGCCTCCAGGTCGCCCGACGCCAGCGCCGCCTCGGCCGCGGCCCTCAGACCCTCCAGCCTCTCCCGCTGCGCCGCGTCCAGCGCTTGCGTCCGCTCCGCCGCCGCCCGCTCCGCCTCCCGCCGCGCGCTATACGTCCCATACGTCCTATAGGTCCCGTACCCCACCGCCGCCGCGACCGCCGCCGCCGCCGCCAGCATGAGCGCCCCCCGCCTCCGACTCCTAACTCCTAATTCCTCATTCCTAACTCCCGACAGCGCCGCCACAAACTCCCCGCACGTCGCGAACCGCTCCCCCGGCTCCTTCGCCAGCCCGCGCAGCAGCGCCGCGTTCTGCGCCCGCGTCAGCCCCGCCAGCGGCTCGGGCTTCAGGTTGAGCACCGCCGACTGCATAATCACCGGGTCACCGGTGTCGAACGCGCTCGCGAACGGCACC
>SABN01000160.1 GCA_009928955.1 Opitutia bacterium
TGTTTTTCTTATTCATCCTTTGCCGAGTGGCAAAGAGCAGGACTTCAAACCAGCCTTTTTTTCATCCCCGCACAATTCCTATGGGACGGTAGTGGAAAACATTTTTCCACACTGTGGAAAAAAAGGCCCGATTTTTCCACGCAATGGAAAACTTTTTCGCGATTTTTCCACACAATGGAAAACATTTTTCCACACTGTGGAAAACTTGGTTTTCGGGCTGTTTTTCGGGGGTTTTCGGTGTGTCACGGGCGCAGGAAGCGGCGCGCTCGGGGCGGTTGGGCGGGGCCTCCGGCCGGACCGGTTCCCGGTTGCGGCCCGGGTCTACAGCTCGTCGATCTGCCAGAAGTCCGGCAGGGTCTGCGTCCCCTCGTAGCGGATGTCCAGCCGGGGCGCGGCGGAGCGGAAATCCAGCTTGATCTCGATGTCGTGCAGCCCGCGCGCGAAGGGCCAGCGGGCGGTCATCGTGGCGACCAGCGGCCGGGCGGAGTCCGCGACCTGATGCTGCTGGATGCTCTGCCGGGATTTCAAGGCCTCCTCGGTCGCCTCCTGCTTCCAGGCGCGCAGGTCGCGCAGGTCGCGCTCCAAGGACGCCAGTCCGCGCGCGACCACCTCGGCCCGGTTGGGCCAGTCCGCGAAGCGGGCCTCCTGCACGGCGCGCTGCTTCCGCAGGCGTTGCTCCGCCTCGGCGATCTCCGCGTCGTACTGCTTCGCCAACTCGTCCTGCTTCTGGGCGCGGCGGCGCAGGTCCGAGACGTCGCGCGGCAGATGCGTGGTGCCCTGGAGGGGCTCGCCGTAGCGGCTCCGCAGCTGGCCGCGCAGATAGAGGAATCGCCGCTGGGCCTGGGCGACGGAAAGCGGCGGGATGTCGCGGCCCGCCGGGTCGGAGAACGCGAGGCGCGCGCGGACCAGCCGCCCCTGCACGAACGAATAGGTCAGCAGGCTGGGCAGATCGAGCGTGGTGACCGCATACAGCAGCCCCCGGTCGCTCTCGCGCAGCGGCTCGCCCGGCTCCGCGGCGCGCACCTCGTCGAGCGTCATCCCCCAGCGCGTCCGGCGGAAGTGGAATTCCTCGGGCGGCGGCGCGGGCTCGGCCGGCGGCGCCTCCAGGCGGAGGGGCTCCAGCGGCGCGGGGGGCGGCAGCCAATCGGTGCGCTCCTCCGCCTCGTCCGGCCAGGCCGGCGCGGCCGGCGCGGCCGGCGCGGCGGGCGCTTCGGCGGGCGGCGTGACCGCCGACGTGGCCTCCGCCGCGGCCACCACCTTTTCGGAATGCCGCGCCGCGGGGCTCGGCAGGAACCACATCGCCATCCGGATCAGCACCGCCAGCGACGCCGCCACGAACAGCACCCACGCCCATTTCATGTCGTTCATGCCTTGCTCCCTTTTTTCTTCCACCGCATGGAAAAGTTCCGGCCGCTCAGTTGGCGCGCATCAAAAGCCATGGCCAAAGTCCCGGGTGGCGGGCGACGTTGCGGTCGACGTTGTTGCGGGGCAGGTTCCAGCGCGCGGCGGCGGCCGTGGCGGCGGCGCCCCGGCCGGTGCCGACGGCCGCGCGCAGGCCCAGCGCCTCCAGCTCGGCGGCGAGGTCGTCGCGCGCGTCGCCGTTGGGCCAGGCGAACACCGGCGCCAGCGCGCCGGGGATGCGCTCCCGCAGCAGCGCCCAGCAGCGCCGGAGGTCGGCGAGCGCCTCGGCGCGCGGGAGCGAGGCCATCAGCGCATGCCGATGCCCGTGCGGACCGAACTGCACGAGCCCGCTGGCCCCCATCTCGCGGATCTGCTCCCACGACAGGAAATCGAGCGCGTGCGCCTTGCGCAAGTCCGGATGGCCGGCCAGCCGCGCTTCGATCTCGGGACGGGCCCGGCGCTTCAACAGCTCGATCTCGGCATCGGACAGCCCGGGCATCTGCCACCAGAAGGGGGTGCGGTCCTCCACCGCGCCGGTGGCCAGGAAGATCGTGGCGGGCAGGCCCAGTTCGCGCAGGACCGGAAAGGCGTGTTCATGGTTGTCGGCCCAGCCGTCGTCGAACGTGATGGCGAACGAGGCGCGCGCGGGCGGCGCCGCGCGGCCGATCCAATCGGCGAGGGCGACCGGCTCGTAGCGTTCGCGCATCCAGGCGAGCAGGCGGCGGAAATCGGAAACGGCCACCTCGAGGTTGCGCATGGGGCGCGCGGCGGCGGGTTCGCCGTCGGGCCGCACGCGGTGGAAGGTCAGGACCACGACCCGCCCGGCATGGAGCCGGCGCAACCCGCCGGCGGCGGCGTACGCCCGCGCAACGGTGGCTTTCAGGAGGGTCCGCATGGAACGGTCAGGAAGCCGAGGCCTCGTCGGTGAACGTGACCTTGGCGATGTGCGGCAGTTCGCGGTGGCGGCCGTCGTAGTCGAGGCCGTAGCCGACGACGAAGGCGTCCGCGATCTTGAACCCGACGAAATCCGCCTCGAAGGGAACGGCGCGGCGGGAGGGCTTGTCGAGCAGCGCGCAGGTGCGGATGCTCTTCGCCCCCTTGGACGCCAGATGGGCCACCGCCTTCTGCAGGGTGCGGCCGGTGTCGAGGATGTCGTCCACCACCACCACGTCCGCGCCCGTCAGGTCGATGCTGCAATCGCGGCTGACCGTCGGCTCCTTCAGGGCCGTGGTGCCGTGGCCATAGCTTTCCATGATCATGAAGTCGATGCGCGGATGCATGTCGTTCATCGAGAACCAGCGGACCAGGTCCGCCAGGAAAATGAAGCTGCCGCGCAGGATGCCGATGACCACCAGGTTGTCGCTGCGGGCGCCGGCGGCGATTTCGCGGGCGATTTCATCCACCCGCCGCGCCAGCTGCCGGGGGGTGATCATGACCTCGTCGATATGGTAGGGTCTCATGGCCGGGGTTCTCCTTCAATGATCGGACGGCTATTTCCGCCTTGAACAGTCTTGCAAAAACCGACCGGATGGGGGAAGCTAAATCAAGTATCCAAATGAGGAATGCACCCATGAACATCTTCCGGACCCCCCTCGCCCGGGCCCTCGCCGCCGCGCTGGCCCTCCCCGTCTTCGTCCTCCTGGCCGGCTGCGACGTGGATTCGGTGGACAGCACGGCCTCGGTGCTCTCCGACAACTCGGGCACGATCTACAACTTCGCGGGCCTCTACATGCACCGGGCCTACGACTCCGCCAGCACGAACGGCCCGCCGCCCCTGGTCTACCCGAACGGCGTCGGCAACCGGCCCAGCGGCAAGCTGATCACCTCCCTGCGCCTGCTGCAATACGGCAGCGTGCTGGAAGCCTACGACAGCGCAAGCCAGACCTGGTCCGGCAGCATCTCCGCGCTGCAGGGCGGCACCGCCACCTTCAGCCTCCGCGGCCGCACCACCGCCGGGTTGTCCGTCGAAATCGCCGGCACGATGGTCTATGCCGACCAGCAGTCCACGATGGACGCCTCCTGGATCGAGCCGGCCTATTACGGCACCCTCTCCGCCAAGGCCACCGTCCCCCCCTCCGCCACCAACAGCCCGGTCTCGGGTCTCTCGATCAGCCCGAAATCCGTCACGCTCAACAGCGCCGACTTCACCCGGGTGTTCACCGCCAGCGGCGGGTCCGGCACCTACACGTGGGAAGTCTCCAGCCTCACGCTCGGCTCGGTCTCCCCCACCACCGGCAGCTCCGTCACCTATACGAGCACCAAGGTCCCCGGCAGCAACATCATCACGCTGCGGGACTCCGCCGGGGCCTCCACCACCGCCACGGCCAGCTACAGCACCAGCGTGGCCTCGAACGACACCGAGGACGATGGCGGCGGAACGGACGACCCCCCCCCCATACCCGGTTAGCCACGAAACCAGCGCGATCCCGCCCCCTAGCCCCCCCGCATGAAAAAGAAACCCGCGAAGTCCCCGCGCCTCTGCAAGATGGGCGCGCCCGAGGCCGAAATCTGCAAGACCGCCGACGCGTTGGCGGGGCTGTTCAACGTGGTGGCGATCGACGCGCCGGACGCGTTGCTGACCCACGCCCCGGCGCCGCGCAACACGGTGGACGCCTTGCGCACCCTGCTGGACGTGATGTTTCCCGGCAAGATCAGCGCCACGCCGGTGGACGGCTCGGAGCTGGGCGTCTTCCTGATCCGGCGGCTGAGCGAAGCCTGGCGCCTGCTCCACCGCGAGATCCGCCGCGCCCTGCCCTACCGCTGGATCGGCGAGGCCGCCCGCGTCGAAGGCGTCCGCCCGCCCAAGATCGACAACCTCGACCGCGAGACCGACCGCATCCTCCGGGCGTTCCTGGACACGCTGCCCGCCGTGCGCCAGCTCCTCGTCGCGGACGCGCAGGCCGCCTACGACGGCGACCCGGCCGCGCTGACCTTCGCGGAGGTCCTGCTCGCCTATCCGGGCCTGCTCGCCATCGCCGCGCACCGCCTCGCCCACGAGCTCTACCGGCTGAACGTCCCCATCATCCCCCGCATCATGAGCGAGTGGATCCACACGAAGACCGGCGCGGACATCCATCCCGGCGCCCGCATCGGCCCGTCGTTCTTCATCGACCACGCCACGGGCGTGGTGATCGGCGAGACCGCGGAGATCGGCGCCCACGTCAAGCTGTACCAAGGCGTGACGCTCGGCGCCCGCTCCTTCGCGCTCGGCGCCGATGGCATTCCCGTCAAGCACATCAAGCGCCACCCCACCGTGCAGGACCGCGTCATCATCTACGCCCACGCCACCATCCTCGGCGGCGAGACCGTCCTCGGCGCCCGCTCCATCGTCGGCTCCAACGTCTTCCTCATGGAAAGCGTCCCGCCCGACAGCGTCGTCTCCTCCATCCATCCCGAATTGTCCATCCGCGAAAAAAAGCGCGCAAAAAAAACTTGAATCCCCCGCGACCCGGAGTAGGATGCCCGCACGTTGGATGGAGGCATAGCTCAGTTGGTAGAGCAACTGACTCTTAATCAGTGGGTCGTGGGTTCGAGCCCCTCTGCCTCTACCATCTTCGGCCGTGGAACATGTGTTCCACAGTTTTTTTGCGGACGGAAGCGCGG
>SABN01000036.1 GCA_009928955.1 Opitutia bacterium
CGGGCGGCTTCCAGCCGCCCTCCGCTTCCCCGGCGGCAAGATGCCGCCGCTCCCTTCCCGATCCCGACCCAACAGGACCGCCGGATCTGACGGGACGGGAGGTAAGCTCGGCCCCTGCGAAAGCAAAAAACAGTTGCGACAAAGATGAAACCGATCTAGGTAGGGCGCTCTGGCCCAGAGCGCCGATCTCCGGAGGGGAACCCGCCCTCGCATCGTTCGCAGATGCCCCCTTGCGGCGGGGCGGGGATCAGAAGGCGAACTTCAGCGAGAAGAGCGGCACTTGCGCGAGGTCGGGCCGGAGCCGCCGTTCGCCCCGGATCGCGTCCGCGGCGGCGGAGAGCCGCCGCTCGTTCCGGCGGTGCGCGGAATCGATGCCGCCATAGATGCTGCCGGAATACCACGTGAATTCCGCGAAGGTCAGCACCGCGAACACCCCCCATTCGTCGTCCTCGGCCGTCTCCGCCATGCCCCAGAGGAACAGGCCGTTGAGGATGATCGAGCGCGCCGCATTGGCGTATTCGCCTGAATAGATGTAGCCCAGGCCCGGCACGAGCCCCAGCACGCCGCCCAGCCACGGCGCCTTGTCGCGCCCGCCCGCGTAGCGGTCGAGGGCCGCGCGCGCGCCGGCGCAGTCGCCCGGGGCGGCGGCGAGCGCCGCGCGCGCGCCGGCGAAATCCTTTTCGCGCAGGCGCGCCGCCGCGGAGCCGCGCGCGGCGAACTCGCGCACGTCGTCCGCATCGGCCTTGAGCCGGAGGCTGTCGAAATGGAAGGCGGCGGCGGTCCAGTCCTTGTCCTGCAGCGCGTTCTCCGCGCGCAGCCACGCCACCGGGACGGCCAGCGCCCGCGGGGCCACGTCCTCGGCGCGGTCGAGCATCCGGTTGGACAGCTCCCCCTGCTTCCCCAGCGCGTATTCATGGGCGGCCAGCCAGAACCAGCGCCCGGCGTTCTCGGCCTCCCCGTCCGCCAGCGCCAGGCGCCGGAATTCCACCGCGGCGGCGTCGCGCCGCCCTTCGGCGTCCAGCTCCAGCGCCAGCCGCGCCGGCTCCGCCGCCCAGGCCGCGGACGCGCACAGCCCGATCGCCGCGCCCGTTTTCCACGCCGTGGAAAAAAGTTTTCCACACCGTGGAAAAACCAAGGCCGTTTTTTCCATACAATGGAAAAAGTTTTCCGCATTTTTCCACACAATGGAAAAAATGTTTCCACAGCGTGGAAAACTTCCGCCGGCCCGTTCCCCTGGACTCGGAACCCTGAACCCTGAATCCTTTTTCATGGCTTCCCCTTCATCCAAAAATCGTGATCGGACAGCGGATCGGCATAGCGGATGTGGCCATCGGGCATCGCGACGGGCTTTTCGGCGGCGGACACCACCGAGGGTTCGCGGACGAACCGGTCGGCCATGATCGGCACGCCGAGCAGGCCGTGGGCGCGGCTGGCCTGCAGGAAGTACTCGGAACAGCTCGGCAGCAGGTCGCAGCGCGACCCGATGGCGGGCCCGATCTGCGCGCGGTAGAACTGCACGACCCACCGGCCCGGGAGCGAGGCGAGGGAAGTCCCCGGCGGTTTGCGCGGACGGCATTCGCGCCACACCTCCAGCGGCCACGCATCGCGGCTGCTTTGCAGGGACTGCCACGTGGCCGCCTCTTGGCGGCGGATCTGCTTTTCGGCTTTCAGGAGGAAATAGAGCGAACAGCCTGCGCGCCAAAACAACGGCGGAGCGCGGGTCTGCAGATAGGCGAACTTCAGCGCGGCCAAGGCGTTCGTCCGGCCGCCCGCGGCCCGGTCGGCGAGGCCGAACTCATAGGCCGCCAGACACCGGGTTTCGAGCTCCGCGGACGGATCCGGCCAAAGCGCGGCCAGATCGGCCTGGGCTTCCGCGCGGCCCGCCCCCCCCATCCGCAACGCGCAGACCGCCGCCAGCAGGCGGGCCCGCTGGACCTCCGCGCCGGAGGACTCCGCCGCCGCCGCCACGCGCCGGCTCTCGGTGCGCGCGGCCGCCCACTGGCCCTCGCCGAACAACTCCGCGGCCAAGTCCAGCGGCGCCCCCCCCAGAACCGCGGAGGTCAGCGCGAAAAAAAAGATTCCGGGCGCGAGGCCCGGAATCTGTTGCGCGACTGTCCGCAGAACGGACATCGACTTAGTAGAAGTTCGCGCCGTACTGCTTGGCCATGTCCTTGGCGGTCAGGCCGCTCGAACCGTCCACGCCGTTCAGGATCGCCACCACGATGCCGGCGAACGGAATGATCAACGCCCATTCGCGCCAGTGCAGGTCCTTGCCGTCATTGTAGGCCGCGCCGGAGCGGATGCCGAAGCAGCAGCCCACGAGGAAACCCATGAATCCACCCTTGCCGTCCGCCGCCGACGCCGCCGGAGCAACCGCCAGCAGCACGAACAACACAACCAACAAACTTGCGATCAGTTTCATTCTTCTGTTCTCCTAATCGATGGGGTTAGTAATAGGTGGCGCCATACTTGGCGGCCAGGTCGGAGGTCGTCGTGCCCCCGGCGCTTTCAATGCCGTTCCAGATCGAGAAGATCACGCCCACGTACGGGATGATCGTGCACCACTCGCGGAAGTGGAGTTCCTTGCCGTCGTTGTAGGCATTCCCCGCCCGGATGCCGAAGCAGCAACCCGCGATGAAACCCATGAACCCGCCGCGCTGCGCGTTGGCCGCCGATGCCGCGGGCGCAACCGCAAACAACACCAGCAACGCGATCATCAGACTCGCCACCATTTTCTTCATGCGTTTTTCTCCTGTCTCCTGTTTGTTCTTTCGCAAAAACATCTCACGGGCGCACCGACGGTGTCAATTGGCTTCTGCAAGCTACTCGCCGATTTTTTCGAACGCGTCGACGAATTCCACCCCCGGAAAGAAGGCGTCGGATTCGAAGAGGGCCGCCGGAATCTCGCCGTTGGCGACCAAGTTGTCCACGCGCGTGGTCTCGGTCCGCTCCAAGCCTTGCAGCGTGATCTTCGACTGCTGCAGGGCGGCGATCCACACGCCGGGAACCACCTCCTGGAAGGCGGAAAAGTCCGTGCACGTGCTCAGATCGGTCATCGCCGGGGAACTGTAGATCTCAAAACGGACCAGCCGCCCCTTTTCATCCATATTCAAGACGGCGAACGACTTGCCATTGTCGTAGCCGACCCGGACGGGAAACTCCGCCGTGCCCGCCAAGGGCACCTCGGCCGTGCCCGCCAGCACCTCGATCAGGTTGGCGGCGGAGCCCGGCACCATCCGCAAATTGCGCAGCATCTCCTCGTTCAGCTCGGCCACCGGCCGCGAAAATCCCTGGGGCGCGCCTTCGGCATGGCTGCGGAACACGGCGCCGTCGGACACGATCCGGCGCTTCACCGGACTGTAATTCTCCACATGCAGGCGGTCAGGGCGCTGGTAATGGACCCGGCTGAGCATCCGCAAGGTCTGGCCATCGGGCAGCGGCGTGTCCCGGCGGATCTCGCAGCTGAGGCTTTGCACCGCGTCGAACGACTGCAGCCAACGCTCCCGCACCGTCTCGCCGCGCGCCGCCCCCGCCGCCAACACCCCCGCCGCCATCCATACCGCCATTCGTCGCATGTCCATCTCCCGTGATGCCCCCACCTTCGCACACTCCCCCCGGCGCTGGCAAGCCGCCGCTGCCGCCGGCCAGCCCCGCCCCCCGCGCGGCGCAAAGAACGGACCGGCGGCTTCCCGCCGCCGTTGTTTCCCGACAACCCGGCGGCCGGATGCCGCCGCTGTCCATTGCGTGGAAGATCCGGCCGATTTTTTCCACGGTGTGGAAAACTTTTTTCCACACCGTGGAAAACTTCGGCTATACTGGCGCGCCGTGAAGAAGAACCCCGCGCAGCCCGAGGCGAGACCGGCGGATCCCGCCGGATTCGAGCGCTTCCGGACCGAGTTGGCCCGCCTCGTCGCCCAGTTCGAGAAGAACTTCAAGCAGTACCAAAGCGGGGCCTACGACGAGGCCGGCGTCCGCCAGGAATTCCTCGATCCCCTCTTCCGCGCCCTCGGCTGGGACGTCGAAAACAAGCTTGGCCACATCCCCCAGCACCGCGAAGTCGAGCTTGAAAGCCGCACCGAAATATCCGGACGCCAGAAGCGCGCCGATTACCTCTTCCGCACCGACCGGCAGGATCGCTTCGTCTGCGAGGCCAAGAAACCCGCCGAAAAGCTCCACGCCGGCTACGCCTTCCAGGCCAAGCGCTACGCCTGGAACAAGGGCCTCGTCCTCGCCGTCCTGAGCGACTTCGAGGAAATGAAGATCTACCTCGTCGGCAGCAAGCCGCATCCCGACGAGACCGAAGCGGGCGCATGGAAGTCCTGGCACTTCCTCGAATACGCGAAGGTCGCGCGCGACATGTGGGATTTGCTTTCCCGCGACGCCGTCGCCGCCGGGTCCATCGAAAAACAAGTCGCCGCGCTGCCCCGCAAGCCCGCCCGCAAGACGAAGGCCAAGCAGCAATGGCTGTTCAAGCCCGACCGCGCCCGCGCCATCGACGCCGATTTCCTCGACTTCCTCGACGAAGCCCGCCGCGGCCTCGCCTCCGACCTCATCCGCCACAACGACCGCGGCGACCTTCTCGAAGGCACCCGCCTCGACGAAGCCGTCCAGCGCATCCTCGACCGCCTCCTTTTCCTGCGCATCTGCGAAGACCGCGACATCGACACCGGCCGCCCCCTCGCCAATATCCTAAAAGTCTGGCGCGATCGGAAGGACACGCCCCTCTGGCGCGAAATCGTCGCCCACTTCCGCGCCCTCGACCGCCGCCCCGCCTCGCACATCCCCTATTTCAACGGCAACCTCTTCAAGGAACATTTCTCCGAAACCCTCGCCGTCGGCGACGAATGGCTCTCCGGCTTCCTCGAAGAAACCAGCGCCGACGAGTCCGCCTATCTCTTCAACGTCATCCCCGTCGAAATCCTCGGCACCATCTACGAGCGCTTCCTCGGCAAGACCGTCCGCCCCCACGGCCGCGGCGTCGTCATCGAGGAAAAGCCCGAAGTCCGCAAGGCCGGCGGCGTCTACTACACCCCGCGCTACATCGTCGACTACATCGTCGAACAGACCCTCGGCAAATTGCTGGAAGGAAAATCGCCGCAGGACAGCCTGAAGCTCCGCGTCCTCGACCCCGCCTGCGGCTCCGGCTCGTTCCTCATCCGCGCCTACGAACGCCTCTGCGAGCATTGGCAGATCGCGCTGACGAAGGACGAAAAGCTCCGCCGCAAGGCCGACTGCTGGACCGATCCCGACACCGGCGACGTCCACCTCACCTCGGATTTGAAGCGGCGGATTTTGACCGCGACCATCCACGGCGTGGATCTCGACCCCGGCGCCGTCGAAGTCTCCCAGCTTTCCCTCTACCTCAAGATGCTCGAAGGCGAAAACCGCGCCTCCCTCGCCAAGAACCGCGAATTGTTCGGCGGCGACGCCCCCCTCCTGCCGCCGCTCCAAAACAACATCAAGTGCGGCAACTCCCTCATCGCTTCCGATTTCTCCCTCAACCCCGACGACCTTCTCCGCGTCCACGCCTTCGACTGGGACGAGGGCTTCAGGGAAATCATGCAGGCTGGCGGATTCGATGTGGTGATCGGGAACCCGCCGTATATCCGGATTCAAGGATTCCCCAAAGACCAAGTCGCCTATTTTGTTCGCAACTACAGCGCAGCAACTGGCAATTATGACCTGTATGCCGCTTTTGTTGAACGGGGTTTAGGCCTGCTCGATCCAAAGGGACGGCTTGGCATGATTTTGCCAAACAAATTTTTCCGAACTGATTATGGCATTGGACTTCGTGGATGCTTGTCGAAGGCAAACGCCGTGGACCGCATTGTAGACTTTGGTTCCGAGCAGGTGTTTGAAGCAACAACCTATACTTGCCTGTTGTTCTTGAGCCGCACCCCAAGCGCCAACTTCGAATTGGCATCTAGCAAAGCTTCGGCAGCTGCGCTCCAAAAGGTAGTTTTCGAGTCTCGCCCCTCCGAATCGCTAGGCGAAACTTCGTGGACTTTTGCAGATGAAAGAGAATCCTCCCTGCATAAAAAAGTGTGGGCTGTTAGTCGGCGACTATTAGACCTGCCCGCTGATATGAGTAGGGGCAGCTCCAGTGGTGACGATGAAACCTTTGTAGTGGAGGCCGGCAGTCATGGTTTAGAACCCAAGGCATTGCGAACGCCTCTGTTTGCCAGCGACTTTGGCCGCTACTTTCTTGAGCCTTCAACGCAGTGGCAAATCATATTCCCCTACGCGATGGGCGACGGTGGTGCGCGCCTCATGTCGAGCGCGGAATTCCAGCGTCTAGCGCCTAAAGCTTTTGCCCACCTACAAAACAATGGCGCACGGCTGCGCGAAAGAAAACAGTTCAAGGAATGGTTTGGCTATTCAGCACCGCGCAATCTGGAGCTTCACGAACGGGCGCAGATTGCGGTCCCCCTGCTCGCCAATAAGCCCACATTTTCCCTTATCCATCAAAATCAACGCGGCACCTTGTGTCCAATGGCTAGTGGCGGTTTTACGGTTTCTTTGGATTCACGCTGCCCGCTAAAACCCGAGTTTGTCCTTGGACTGTTGAATTCGAAACTTCTGTTTTGGTTTCTCAGGCAATCAAGCAATGTTTTCCGCGGCGGATGGATCACTTGCACCAAGCAATACTTCGGCGAACTTCCTATTGTTAAACTTGATCTCTCCACTCCCGCCGACCGCGCGCGCCACGACCAGCTGGTTTCGTTGGTGGACAAGATGCTGCTGCTCGTGCCGAAGTTGCGGTCGGCGAAATCGGAGGGGGACCGTTCGACGCTGGCGAACGCGGTGGCGGCGACGGACCGGGCGATCGACGCGCTGGTGTATGAACTGTACGGCCTGACGGCCGAGGAAATCGCGCTGGTGGAGGGCACCGCCAAGTGAACCACAATCCGTTTCCGCCCATGGCATTCCGCAACCCTTCAGGTCTTCGGACTCCCAGGTTCAAATCTAGGGGGTTGACTCCACCTCCGATGCTGGTATCTTACCCGTACAAAGCACCCCCGGTAGCTTCGGCGAAAGGGTGCAGGGTCGGTTCGCAAGAGCCGGCCCTTGCTTTTTCTTGCGAGGGCCCATGAAAACCTTTGTCTATATCGACGCCTTCAATCTCTACTACGGCGCCCTGAAGGACACCCCCTACAGGTGGTAACCTCCATGAAAATCACCGGGCATGCGGTGGCGGCGCTGGGCTTGGCGTTCGCGATGCATTCCGCCCCCGCCGGCGCGGCCGGCGTCGAGCGCATGGAGTACGACATCACCTGGGTCGGCGTTTCCGTGGGCACGATGACCGTCCAGAGCGAAACCAACGCGGCGGGGCATCTGCTGCGCACCCTGCGCATCTGGAACCGGCCGCTGATCGCCCTGGTCTATCCCGTGGACACCACCGTCGAATGCGAAATCGAGCCCACGCCGGACGGGCCGCGGCACGTCATCCGCAAGAAGGTCCTGGAAAACGATTTCCGGCAGGACGACACGCTCGAGCTGTGGCCCGACCAAGGCCGGGCCTCGTGGAGCAACGCCGTCAAGCGAACCGCCTATGAATCCACGGTTCCCAAGGGCTCGCGCGACCTGGTGTCGTTTTTCTTCGATCTGCGCGACGTGGTTTCGCGCGGCGCGCTGCAGGTCGGCGGCGACTACCAGCTCGTCATGGACGGGGCCATCCACGACCTGGAAATCCAGATGGGCAAGCCCAAGCGCATCCGCACGCCCCATGGCCGGATGGAGGCCATTCCGGTGGAGGCCATCTCCAAATCCCCCACGCTGTTCTCGCGCAACCGGCCGCGCTCCGTCTGGGTCGCCACGTCGCAGCCCGCCGTGCTGTTCGCCGACGTGGAATCCCGCTTCGGCCCGGTGCGCGCGACGCTCCGGAAGTGGGAAATCGACGGCCAGCCCGTCAAGTGGAAGACAAAACCGGTCGAACGGTAGGCCGCTCCGCCCCCGGCGGTCTCGGCGAGACCGCCCTACCGAACCGGCTTCCGGCCGGCGCGCGCCCCAAGCCATGCCAGGACGCCGTTCAGCCCCAGCGCGGAAAAGGCCAGGAAGGGAACCAGTCCGGGCAGCACGTAGCGGGCCTGCGGCCAAGCCACGGCGTGGGCGAACAGCAGATAGCCGAACAACAGCCACGCGGGCGAGGCTTCCACCAGCTTGCGCGGGGTTTTCCAGGCGCAGACGGCCACGCCCCAGAGGCCGAAGGCCAGCAACGGCCAGTTCCACAGCATCAGGATCCGCGTGCTTCTCCACGTCATCTGGAGCACCGGGGCCCACAGCAGGTTGCGGAGCGTCCCCCGCGCGCGGGCCAGCGGCGACCGGACCGCCAACTGCCGCGCCCGCGCCCGGAAGTACCGGTCCGAGGCGACCTCGCGGGCGATCCCGCCCGTCCCGGCAGGCAGCGTCCGGGACAACCGCCGCTCCAACAGCCGGTTTTCAGCCAAACAGGCCTGGTCCAATTCCGTCAGGGTTTTCCGGCCGGAAAAGAAGTCGTCGAGATGCCGCGTCACATAGGCGCCTTGGCACAAGGGCTGGCCGACCCAGGTCTGGAGCACCCACTCGCCGCCGGAACGGACCCAATTCCGCGCCAGCCAAGGCGCCAAAAGCAGCAGCACCGTGGCGGCGGCGGCGGCCGTCCAGCCCAAGCGGCGGCCGATCTCCCGGCGGTCGCCGAAGCTCCACCCCAGCAAGGCCAGGACGCCCGCCCACGCCAGCGGAAGGAGCGTCTGCCGGGTCAGCAGCGAAAGCCCCATGGCGGCGGCGGCCCCGAGCAGATGGCGCAGGCGCCGGTCCCGCAGGAATTGCACCGCTTCGTGCGCCAGCCCAACCGCCAGAAACGTGAAGAGGGTCTCCGTGGCGCAACGAAAAACGAAATGGTTCACCTGCGGATGGACCAGGAACAGCGCGAAGGCGATGAGGCCGGTCCGGCGCCCGAACAACCCCGCCGCCATCCGGAAGAGGAGGCATCCGGTCCAGATGGACAGCCCCGCCTGCAACCCCATGACCACCCCGGGATGGGCGGAACCCGCCACGCGTACCGCGGCCGCGATCAGGGCGGGATACAAGGGCAGGCGGATGGCGGTCGGCTCGCCGCGCTCCAGCGCGTAGACGCCGGTCTCCACCCAGTGGACGGCGATCGCGTCGTAGCCGTCGTTGTTCGCCCATCCCCATTCCGGCACCCGCGCCGCCAAGAACGGTTGCGCCGCGACCAGGGCCACCCGGACGGCCACCAGCAGCGCGAACCACCCCAGCGGCAGCCGGAGGAGCGGCTCAGCTGTGCGGGCCGGCTTCATGGCGCGTCCGCGTCCTCTTCCACCAGCGGCAGGCTGGGGTCGGCCTCGAGGGCGGGCGGATTGCCGACGCCGGCGAGTTCGCGCAGGCCGGCGGCGGCGGCGACCATCGCGGCGTTGTCGGTGCAATAGGCCATCGGCGTCAGGCGCAGCTGCGCGCCGCACCGGCGGGTCAGCGCCTCCAGCTTGGCCCGCAGGACCGCGTTCTTGGCCACGCCGCCCACGCAGGCCAGCGTGCGCGCCCCGGTCGCCCGCAACGCGCGCTCCGCGCGCGCCGCCAGCGAATCCATCACGGCTTCCTGATAGGACGCCGCCAAGTCCGCCAGATGCGCCTCCCGGTCGCCGGGATGGTTCTTCAGGCGGTAGAGCAAGGAAGTCTTGAGGCCGCTGAAGCTCAGGCACAGCTCGATGTCGAGGCCGTTGTCGGTGGTGCGGTTCTTGGCGTGCTCGAGGCCGCGCGGGAATTTCACATAGGCGGGATCGCCCCCCTGCGCGGCGCGCTCGATGACCGGCCCGCCGGGATAGCCCAGCCCGAGCAGATTGGCGCCCTTGTCGAGGCACTCGCCGGCGGCGTCGTCGAGCGTCTGCCCCAGGATCCGGTAGCCGCCCACGGACCGCATCTCGATCAGGGCGGAGTGCCCGCCCGACACCAGCAGCACCAGCGCGGGGCAGCATTCCGCCGGCGGCGGAGTCGCCGGGTCGAGGAACATCCCGGCGATGTGCGCCTCCAAATGGTTCACGCCCCACACGGGCTTGCCCAGCGCCTGCCCCAGCGCGCGCGCGCCCGACAGCCCGATCAGCAGCGAGCTGACCAGCCCCGGCCCGTGCGTCACCGCGATCGCGTCGATCGCCTGCCAGCCGATCCCCGCCCGCGCCACGGCCTCGGCCACGACGAGGGGGAAATTCCCGACGTGCTCGCGCGAGGCGATCTCGGGCACCACGCCGCCATACGGCCGGTGGCTCGCGATCTGGCTGTTCACCACGGAGGAGAGCACCGCCCGGCCATCGCGGACCACGGCGGCGGCGGTCTCGTCGCAGGAGGATTCGATGCCGAGAATCAACACGGGGCGCAGGCTTTCGCGGTCACCGCTTTTGGAAGACGAGGATGCCCCGGAGCATGTCGCAGGCGCGGTCGAGCTGGGGATCGGCGACGTTATCCAGATCGATCTCCTCCGCCTCGGGCTTGGCCGGATCGACCAGCGCGGGGATCTCGTCCCCCTCCTGATCCACCCACCCCTCGTCCGCGGCCGGGAGCGCGGCGTCCCCGTTCTTCTCCTCCGCCTTGTTGCGGGAAAGCAGGATGTTGCGCCAGTTCTCGACGGACATCGGCACGACGACGTCCGGCTCGATGCCGTTGTCGTGGATGACGCGCTCGCTGGGCGTGTAGTACTTGGCCGTGGTCAGGCGGATCGCCGTGCCGCCGTCCTGCGGCAGCACGCTCTGGACCGAGCCCTTGCCGAAGCTCTTTTCGCCGACGAGCACCGCGCGGCGGTTGTCCTGCAAGGCGCCGGCGACGATCTCGGAGGCGCTGGCGCTGTAGCCGTTGATCAACACCACCATCGGAACGCCGGGAAACGTCTGGCGGGTCCGGGCGCGATAGGACCGCTCCATGCGGTTGTCGCGGCCGCGCGTGAAAACGATCAGCTCGCTGCGCTTGAGGAACTTCTGCGAGACATCGACAGCCGATGTCAGCAGGCCGCCCGGATTGCTGCGCAGGTCGAGGATGAACGCCTTCACGTTCTGGGCCTCGAGCTTGTCGAGCTCCGCCTGCAGGTCGGCGGCGGTTTCTTCGCCGAACTGCAGCATGCGGACGTAGCCGATGCCGCCATCGAGCACCCGCGTGTCCTTGATGCTGGGCACGTTGATGATGGCGCGCTCCAGCTCGAATTCCTTCACGAGCTGGGTCTTGGGGCGGAAAATCTTGATCTTGACCGTCGTGCCCGGATCGCCGCGCAGCTTCTTGACCGCATCCTCCAGCGCCAGGCCATCGGTGCTGTCGCCGTTGATCTCGATGATCTTGTCGCCGGAAAGCAGGCCGGCGCGGAACGCGGGCGTGCTCTCCATCGGGGCGATGACGGTCAGGACGGCGTCCTTGACGCCGATGGTGATGCCCAAGCCGCCGAACTTGCCGGCGGTGTCCTCCTTCATGGCGGTGAAGGCTTCCTTGTCCATGAACTGGCTGTGGGGATCGAGCGATTGCAGCATGCCCTTGAGGGCGCCGTAGATCAGCTCCTGATAGGTGCTTTTCTCGCCGTCCACGTAGTTGGCGCGGACCTGCTCGACCACCTTCGAGAAGAGCGTGTACATCTCCAGCGGGGAATCCGCCTCGGCCTTCGCCTCGGCCGCGGCGGTCTCCTGCGAATACAGGCGGGCGCCGACGGCGAGGTTGACGGCCAGCACGGCCGTCACCAGAAGCCATTTGAAACTCTTGGCGAATTTTCTCATTTCAATCCTTTGGCGAGGCGGGCCCGGGCCGCGGCCGGACGCCGGGGGGCCGGCGGAACCGCGGCGGCGGACGGGAACCTAGACATGCCCTTCCATGTCGGGGCGATAGCGGAAGAAAATGGCGCCCAGCGGCGGGATGACGATGGGGATGGACTGGTCGCGCCCCTGCCACTCGCGCTTCTCCGCCTTCACGAACCGGGGATTGCCCACGCCGCTGCCGCCATAGATCGTGGCGTCGGTGTTGAGCACCTCCTCGTAGGTGCCCATCCGCGGCACGCCCATGCGGTATTCCGCGCGCGGAACCGGCGTGAAGTTGAAGCAGCAGACCATGAGGTCGTTGGGATCCTTGCCCTTGCGCAGGGTGAACAGCGTGCTGTTCTCCGAGTCGTTCAGGTCGATCCACTCGAAGCCTTCCCAGGCGAAATCGATCTGGTGGAGGCAGCCGAAGCCCTTGAGCATGTGGTTGAGGTCGCACGCCAGGCGCTGCAAGCCGGAATGGGAATCGTAGTCCAGCAGGTGCCAGTCCAGGCTCTCGTTGTGCTGCCACTCGCGCCACTGGCCGATCTCCATGCCCATGAAGGTCAGCTTCTTGCCCGGATGCGCGAACATGTAGGCGTAGAGCAGGCGCTGGTTGGCGAACTGCTGCCACATGTCGCCGGGCATCTTGGCGAGCATCGACCCCTTGCCGTGCACGACCTCGTCGTGGGAGAACGGCAGGATGAAGTTCTCGTTGAACGCGTAGATCATCGAGAAGGTCATCTGGTGGTGGTGGTACTTCCGAAACAGCGGATCCTTGTGCATGTAGTCGAGCGTGTCGTGCATCCAGCCCATGTTCCACTTCATGTCAAAGCCCAGCCCGCCGAGATAGACCGGCCGCGACACCATCGGCCACGCCGTCGATTCCTCCGCGAAGGTCACGAACCCCGGATATTCCACGTGGACCAGCTCGTTGAACTTCTTGAGGAAGTCCACGGCCTCGAGGTTCTCCCGCCCGCCGTACTTGTTGGGGATCCATTCCCCCTCCTCGCGCGAATAGTCCAGATAGAGCATGGACGCCACCGCGTCCACGCGCAGGCCGTCGATGTGGTAGACGTCCGCCAGGAAGATCGCGTTGGAAAGCAGGAACGCGCGCACTTCGTTGCGGCCATAGTTGAAGATGTAGGTGCCCCAGTCCTTGTGCTCGCCCAGGCGCGGGTCGCTGTGCTCGTACAGGTGCGTGCCGTCGAAATAGGCCAGCCCGTGCCCGTCCTTCGGGAAATGCGCCGGCACCCAGTCCACGATCACGCCGATCCCTTCCTGGTGGCACTTGTCCACGAAATACTTGAAGTCGTCCGGCGTGCCGAACCGCGAGGTCGGCGAGTAGTAGCCGATCGTCTGGTAGCCCCACGAACCGTCGAACGGATGCTCGCTGATCGGCAGCATCTCGATGTGCGTGTAGCCCATCTTCTTGACGTAGGGCAGCAGCGTCTCCGTCAGCTCCCGATACGTCAGCATCCGGTTGTCCGCGTCGGGCTTGCGCCGCCACGAGCTCAGATGCACCTCGTAGACGCTCACCGGCGCCTCCAGCCAATGCGTCTTCTTGCGCGTCTCGATCCATTCCGCGTCGTTCCACGCATACGCTTGGTTGTCCCAGACCATGGAGGCCGTGCGCGGCCGCAGTTCGGAGGCGAACGCGAACGGATCGGACTTCTGGGCGAGGAAGGCCTGGTGGCCCTTGATCTCGAACTTGTAGAGGTCGCCCACCTTGAGGTGCGGCATGAACAATTCCCACAGCCCGGAGCTGCCCCGCTGCTGCATCGGATGGATCCGCCCGTCCCAGTTGTTGAACCAGCCCACCACGCTCACCCGGATCGCGTTCGGCGCCCACACCGCGAAATGCACGCCCGCGACCCCGTCGATCGTCAGCGGATGCGCGCCCATCTTGTGATAGGCCCGGTAGTTTGTCCCCTCGCCCAGCAGATACATGTCCAAGTCGGTCAGCTGCAGCGGAAAGCGGTACGGGTCCTCCAGCTCGGACGGCTCCCCCTCGAACCACGTCATCCGCAAGCGATAGACAAACGGCTTCTCGTTGGGGACAAACAGCTCGTAGAGGCCATCTTCGTGGATGCGCGGCATTTCGACGGCCGTGCCGTCCGCGCGGAGCAGCTCCACCTTCGTCGCATAAGGCCGGAACACGCGCACCACGACGCCGGGGCGCTTCGCCCCCGTTTCATGCATGCCCAGCAGCGAAAACGGCGCGCCATGCATCCCATAGATGATGGCATTGATTTCCGGCTCCGACAGGATGGGTTTCATGCGCGCGCTCCTCGTGTTCGCCGGCCCGCCTCGCGACGCACCGACTTTTGGCTATGATCCCACACCACCCCCCCCCCCGTAAAGGCGGAAGTGGAGTCCCGCGTCCCGAAACGGGAGCGGTCTTCGGCGATCCGGGCGCGGAACGCCCGCGCGCCCCCGCTTCAGCTCCCCAGCTTCCGCCGCAGCGCTTCCGCCGCCAGTTGCGGGTTGGCCTTGCCGCGCGACAGCTTCATCACCTGCCCCACCAGGAACATCAGCGCCGCTTCCTTCCCCGCCCGGAATTCCGCCGCCACCTTCGCATTCGCCGCGATCGCCTGCTCCGCGAATCCGTCGATGGCTCCCGTGTCGCTGACCTGCGCCAGCCCCTTTTGCTTCACGATCTCCCCCGGATCGCCGCCCTGCTCGAACAACACTTGGAACACTTCCTTCGCCGCCGGCATGTTGATCGTCTTGGCATCCACCAGCGCGATCAGCGCCGCCAACGCCTCGGGCGAAATCTTCGCGTCCGCGATGCGCTGGCCCTTCTCGCCCAGCGCCCGCAGCAGCTCGCCCATCACCCAATTCGACACGGCCTTGAAGTTGCCCGACTTCTTCGCCGCCGCCTCGAAATATCCCGCGATGGCCTGGTCCGCCGTGATCACGCCCGCGTCGTATTCCGGCAGACCGTAGGTCGCGGTGAACCGCGCCCGCTTCGCCGCCGGCAGCTCCGGCAGCTCCGCGCGCCACGCCTCCACCGTCGCCGCGTCCAGCACCACCGGCGGCAGGTCCGGCTCCGGGAAATAGCGGTAGTCGTGCGCGTATTCCTTCGACCGCATCGGCAACGTGATCCCCGCCCCATCGTCCCAGCGCCGCGTCTCCTGCACCAGCTTCCCGCCCTTGCGCAGCGTCGCCACCTGCCGCTCCAGCTCGTAGCCCAGCGCGCGGTGGATGCCCTTGAACGTGTTCATGTTCTTGATTTCGCACTTCACGCCGAGCGTCTCCGTCCCGGCCGGACGCACCGACGAGTTCACGTCGCAGCGCAGGTGCCCCAGCTCGAGGTTGCAGTCGCTGATGTCCGCGTAGATCAGCATCTCCTTCAGCGCCGTCAAAAACGCGATCGCCTCGTCCGGGCTGGACATGTCCGGCTCCGTCACCAGCTCCATCAGCGGCGTGCTCGCGCGGTTGTAATCGATCTCCGACGAGTTCTCCAAGTGCGTGATCTTGGCCGCATCCTCCTCCTGGTGGATGTGGTTCACGCGGATGGTCTTCTTCTGCCCGCCGACCTCGATCTCCACCGCCCCGCCGATGCACAGCGGCGCGGCCTGCTGCGTGATCTGGTAGTTCTTCGGCATGTCCGGATAGAAATAGTTCTTCCGGTCGAACGTGCTTCGCAGCGCAATCTCCGACCCGATCATCAGGCCGACCTTCACCGTCTTGCGGATCGCCTCGCGGTTCATCACCGGCAGCGCCCCCGGCAGCCCCAGGCACACCGGACACACCGTCGTGTTCGGCTCGCCTTCCGTGTGCGCCGGGCACGCGCAGAACATCTTCGTGCGCGTCTTCAGCTGCACGTGCACTTCCAGCCCGATGGAGGGAACGTAATCACTCATCCCCGATCCTCCGGAATCAACGCAAGAGACGCAAACGACACAAGGGTTCGCAAGCGCCGGAAACAGTTCGATTTTCCATCCATTTTCATATTCTTCGGTTCTGCGTTTGCGTTTCTTTCGCGTCTCTTGCGACTTTTGCGTTAAAGGCTGTTAAATCTTCGGCCGTTTCTGGTGCCACTCCGTCGCGTGCTGGTAGGCCGCGCCGATCTTCAAAATGCGCGCCTCTTCGAACGCCGGGCCCACCACGTGCAGGCCTGCCGGCAGGCCGTTTCCGGTGAACCCGCACGGCACGCTCAAGCCGCAGATCCCCGCCAAGTTCACGTTCACCGTGAAAATGTCGCCCAGATACATCTGCACCGGGTCCGCGCTCTTCTCGCCCACGCGGAACGCCGCGGTCGGCGTCACCGGCCCGAGGATCGCGTCGCATTTCGCGAACGCCTGCTCGAAATCGCCGCGGATCAGCGTCCGCACCTTCTGCGCCCGCAGATAGTACGCGTCGTGGAAGCCGCTGCTGAGCACGTATGTGCCCAAAATCACGCGCCGTTTCACCTCCGCGCCGAAGCCCCCCGCGCGCGTCTTCTCGTACATCTCCTGCAGATCCTCCGACTCCCCGCGGAAGCCGTACCGCACGCCGTCGTAGCGCGCCAGATTGGCCGACGCCTCCGCCGGCGCCAGGATGTAGTAGCACGCGATGCCGTACTTCGAGTGCGGCAGGTCCACGTCCACGATCTCCGCCCCCAGCGCGCGGCAGCGCTCCACCGCCGCCCGCGTCAGCTTCTCGATCTCCGGATCCAGCCCCTCCACGAAATATTCCTTCGGCAGGCCCAGCTTCAGGCCCTTCAAATCCCGCGCCGCCCGCACGTCCGCCAAACAGTCGCCCACCGGCCGCCGCGACGTCGTCGAATCGTGCGGATCCAGCCCCGCGATGACTTGGTAGACCATCGTCGCGTCCTCGACGTTGCGCGCAATCGGCCCCACCTGGTCCAGCGACGACGCGAACGCCGTGCAGCCATAGCGCGACACCCGCCCATACGTCGGCTTGAAGCCCGTCACGCCGCAGAACGCCGCCGGCTGGCGGATGCTCCCGCCGGTGTCCGACGCCAGCGCCGCCGGCGCCAGCCGCGCCGCCACCGCCGCCGCCGAGCCGCCGCTCGATCCGCCCGGCACCCGCTCCACGTCCCACGGATTCCGCGTCGTGCCGTACGCGCTCGTCTCGGTGCTGCCGCCCATCGCGAACTCGTCCGTGTTCGTGCGCGACACGAACACGCAGCCCGCCGCGCGCAGCCGCGCGATCACCGTCGCGTCGTACGGCGCCACGTAGCCCTTCAAGATGTTCGACCCCGCCGTGCACGGCTGGCCCTTCACGTTCAGCAAATCCTTGATCGCGATCGGCACGCCCAGCAGCGGCCGCAGATCGCCCTGGGCCCGCGCCGCGTCCGCCGCGCGCGCTTCGGCCAAGGCCGCTTCCTGGCTGAACCACGTCAGCGAGTTCAGCGCCGGCTCCAGCTTCTCCGACCGCTCCAGCAGCGCCTGCGTCAGTTGCGCCGACGAAACCGATTTCTTCGCCAGCGCGGCCGCCGCCTCGCCGAATCCCAGTTCGATCAGCTCCGCGCTCATTCGACCACCTTCGGCACCGCAAATTGCCCGTGCCGCGCCAGCGGCGCGTTCGCCAGCGCCACGTCGTGCTCCAGCCCCGCCGCCGGCTCGTCCTCGCGCCAGGCGTTGCGGGCCTCCGTCGCCACGTCCGTCGCCGCCACCGCCGACACGTCCAGCGCCTTCAACTCGCCCACGAACGCCAGGATGTCGTCGAGCTGCCCCTGCAACTGCGCCGCCTCCGCGTCCGACAGCGCGATCCGCGCCAGCCCCGCCACATACCGGACATCCATCCGGTCGGCATTTTCCGAAAATTTCATCGCCATGGGTCGTGCACCTTCCGCCCCGTCCGCGGGGCATTCAAAGGCCCCCCTTTTACCACGCCCCCCGCCCCCCGCGCAATCCCCGCTCGTTTCGGGCTTGGGACCGGCCGGAATTTCCGCTAATCTGCACCCATTGGAAGGAAACCACCCCATGAATGAAACCCTGAACACCTTGCTGACCCGCCGCAGCATCCGCAAATTCAAGCCCGATCCGATCAAGGCCGAAGATCTGAACGCCATCTTGGAGGCGGGCCAATACGCCCCCAGCGGCGGCGGCCGGCAGGGCAACGTGTTCGTCGTGGTGCAGGACCCCGCCCTGCGCAAGCAACTCGCGAAGATGAACGCCGCCGTGCTCGGCAAGGACTTCGACCCCTACTACGGCGCGCCCGCGATCCTCCTCGTCTTCGCCGACCGGACCCAATCCACGCCCGTGGAGGATGGCAGCCTCGCCCTCGGCAACCTGTTCAACGCCGCCCGCGCCCTCGGTCTCGGCTCCTGCTGGATCCATCGCGCGCGCGAGATGTTCGCGAGCGAGGAAGGCCAAGCCCTCCTGAAGCGCTGGGGGATCGAAGACCGCTATGTCGGCGTCGGCGCCTGCAGCCTGGGCTACCCCGACGGCGGATTCCCCGCGCCCGCCCCGCGCAAGGTGCGCGTCGTCATGGCCCCGTAGCCCCCCCTGCGTTTGCTCGCGGCACATGCCCGGAACCCCCGTTTTCCACACAATGGAAAACTTTTCCGAGATTTTTCCACACAATGGAAAAAATGTTTCCACAGTGTGGAAAAATCGGCCCGGTTTTTCCACGGTGTGGAAAAAAGTTTTCCACGGTGTGGAAAACTTTTGTTCCAGGCCCGAGCCGCGAGTCCCGGCGTCGGGGGCACGGCTCCGCCCCCGCTAAGAGAACCCTTCCGCCGCCTCAGAACCGGCATTTCACGTCCAGCACCACGTTGTGGGTGATCGGATCGTAATCGCTTTGCGTGCCGTTCGCCCACGTGAACGACGGCTCCGCCGCGAAATACCGGTAGCCGGCGCCCACGACGACGCGCTCGGCCACGTCGAAATCCACGCCCGCCACCGCCTGCCAGCAGAACGCCGTGTCGTCGCCGGTTTCCGCGAAGCCGAAGCCTTCGGTCGTCAGGTTGGCCTCGTTGAACGACACCGAGCAGCGCGTGACGCCCGGCCCGATCCCGGCATAGGGATGCACCTTGCCGTCCGGATAGCGAACGAGGAGATTCAGGAAGAGGGACTGGAACTCGACATGCGAATCGGTCGCCGGGGAATAGAAGCCGGAAATGGCATGCGGCCCCGCCGCGAAACCCGGCGACATGATTTTGTCGAACTCGGCCCGCTGATAGCTGTATTCCACCTCGGCCGCGAAAAACCCGCCGAGCGCCGGCGGCACGTAGCCCGCCTTGACCCCGGCCAACAAGCCGTTCTTCAGTTCTTCCTTCAAGTCGGCGGACTGTCCGCGTTCTTCCCAGCTCCACTCCTCCAGCATGTCCATCGGCATCGCCAACCCGCCCGACACCCCCGCGTAGAACGGCTTTCCGTCCCCCGCCCAGCCCGGCGCGGCCATCCATGCGATCCATATTCCCAACACTATTTTTTTCATGCTTTTTCTTCTCCGTTGCGCATTTCGTGATTGCCGGCCAGAGCCGACCCTGACGGAGCATATACCACCCCCCCTCCTTTCCGCGCAATCCCTGCCGTTTCGGATTGGTTTGCGCCGTTTGCGCCGTTCGCGCGGGCGCGCGGGCGCATCCCCGTTTCATGGACCTCCAACGGCGGCGGGAAGCCGCCGCTCCCTTGGGATCTGAAGGGAAGGGCGGCATCCTGCCACCCCTTTTCGTTGGCGAGATATTCGAAAGCGAGGAAGGAAAAACCCTTCTGAAACGCTGGGGGATCGAAGACCGTTCCCTCGGCCTCGGCGCCTGCAGCCTGGGCTTTCCCGACGGCGAACCTCCAGCGGCCGCCCCCCGCAAGGCGCGCGTCGTCATGGCCCGGCAGCCCCTCCTCCATTGCCGCAAATCGCCGACTAGGCCTGCCAACTTTGTTTTCCATACCGTGGTGCCTCTTGCAAAACTCCATCGAACGACACGGAGGTCGCCCCTCCAGGAATAAAACAGACAACGGATCGATGGATTTCTGGAGGGTCGGGCTCTGTCCCGACCGTTTGGGCGGGAGTTTTGATAGAGGCTCCGTGGAAACATTTTTCCCATGGCGTGGAAAACCGGCTTCCCCGGCTCCGCCCGAGGTGGTACAGTCGCCGCCTGATTTCATAAAAACCCCGAACCGAACCGGACCCGACCATGAAGAAACTGCTTTCCGCCAACCAAGCCATCGCCTGGGCCGCCTACCGCGCCGGCTGCCGCGTGGCCGCCGCCTATCCCGGCACGCCCTCCACCGAGATCCTGGAGCACGTGGCCGAATTCAAGGGCGCGATCAATTGCGAGTGGTCCGTCAACGAGAAGGTCGCCATGGAGATCGGCATCGGCGCCTCCCTCGCCGGCGTCCGCGCGCTGGTCGCGATGAAGCACGTGGGGCTCAACGTCGCCATGGACCCGCTGATGACCTTCACGTACATCGGCGCCATCGGCGGCATGGTCATCGTCAATGCCGACGACCCCAGCATGCACTCCTCGCAGAACGAGCAGGACAACCGCTCGCTGGCGAAGTTCGCCAAGGGCCTCCTGTTCGAGCCCGCCGACTCGCAGGAAACCTACGACATGGTCGTGGCCGGCTTCGCGCTGAGCGAGGAATACCAGGTGCCCGTCATCGTCCGCACCACCACGCGCACGGCCCACACCTCCACCCTGGTGGACATCGGCTCCGGCGAGCGCGGCGAAGCGCCCGCCATCCCCTACGTCAAGGACGCCCGGCGCAACGTCGCCGTGCCGGCCCATGGCCGCCTGATGCGCTTCGCCGTCGAAAAGCGTTCCGCCGCCCTGCGCGCCCTGACCGAGGCCTCCCCCTTCAACCGCGCCGAGCCCGGCGCGGGCGATCTCGGCTTCGTCGCCTCCGGCGTCGCCTATCAATACGTGAAGGAAGTCTTCCCCGAAGCCCCCGTCTTCAAGGTTGGCCTGTCCTGTCCGCCGCCCCTCGAGAAGATCCGCGCGTTCGCCCAAGGCGTGAAACGCTTGGTCGTCATCGAGGAGTCCGACCCCGTCCTGGCCGACCAGATCCGCGCCGCCGGCATCCCCGTCGTCGAGCCGCAGACCGAGCTGCGCATGATGGAGCTCAATCCGGCGCGCCTCGCGGCCCTGCGCGCCGAGCTGCTCGGCACGCCTGCGCCTGTTCCGCCAAAGCTGGAGGCCGGCATCCCCGTGCGCCCGCCGGTCCTTTGTTCCGGCTGCTCGCACCGCGGGCCGTTCCACATCCTCTCCAAGCTCAAGGCCGCCGTCTGCGGCGACATCGGCTGCTACACCCTCGGCGCCGCGCCGCCGCTGGCCGCCATGGACACCTGCGTCTGCATGGGCGCGGCCATCGGCGCGGCCATCGGCATGCGCAAGGCCGGCCTTCCGAACAAGCGCATCGCCGCCGTCATGGGCGATTCCACCTTCTTCCATTCCGGCATGACCGGCCTGCTCGACGTCGCCTACAACCAGATCCCCATCACCGTCATGGTCTTCGACAACCGCATCACCGCCATGACCGGACACCAGGAGAACCCCGGCAGCGGCCACACCTTGCTCGGCGAGATCTCCGCCGAAGTCCGCGTGGCCGACATCGCCTGCGCCTTCGGCATCCGCCGCGTCCACGAGGTCGAACCCTACGACCTGGCCAAGCTCGAAAAAGTCTTCGCCGAATGCCTCGACTGCGGCGAGCCCGCCGTCGTGGTCGTGCGCGGCACCTGCGTCCTGCACGAAAAACTCGCCGGCAAGCAGATCAACGCCGTCGATTCCGTGAAATGCACCGCCTGCGGCGCGTGCTTCCGCATCGGCTGCCCCGCCATCGTCCGCGGCGAGCCCACGGATCCCGAGGGCAAGCGCTTCAAATCCCGGATCGATCCCCAGTTCTGCACGGGCTGCACCCTCTGCGCGCAGGTCTGCAAGTTCGACGCCATCTCCCCCGCGCAGATAAGGAACCCGCGATGAGCACCTCCCATACGCTTGAAACCCTCTTCAACGTCTCCCTCGTCGGCGTCGGCGGACAGGGCATCCTGCTCACCTCCGACATCCTCGCGCTCGCGGCGATGCACGCCGGCCTCGACGTCAAGAAATCGGAGATCCACGGCATGTCCCAACGCGGCGGCTCCGTCATCAGCCAGGTTCGCTTTGGCACGAAGGTTTTCTCGCCCATCATCCCCGACGGCGAGTCGGACATCCTCGTCTCGTTCGAGCGCACCGAGGCCCTGCGCTACGCCCACCTCGCCAAGCCCGGCGCGAAGATCCTCGTCAACGACATGGAGCGCATCCCCGTCACCGTCTCCAGCGGGCTCCAGCCCGCCGCCACGGACGTGGACCGGCGCCTCGCCGCCTATCCAGACTTGATGCTGATCGACGCCAATCCGCTGGCGGAGCAAGCCGGCAACCTCCGCGCGGCCAATCTGGTGATCGTCGGCGCGCTCTCCACGCTCGTTCCGTTCGATGAAGAACACTGGCAGGCCGCGATGCGCGAGCGAATCCCCGGACCGCTGCTCGACGTCAACCGCCGCGCCTTCGCGCTCGGCCGCGCCGCCGTCCGCTGAGCCCCCGTCGCCCCCGCCCGCCCCTTCCCCGCGGGCCGGACGTTGATCTGTGTGCTGATGCGCATATGCGCATAAGCGGATGATTCCGGAACGAACGCCCGGACCGGTCGGTCGCCATTGGAAAGGAAAGCGGCTCAGAATCCGGCTTGCGCGGGGCGGAAGTCCTGCAGGTGCATCTGCAGGTATTCCTGCCCGTTGTAGCGGTTCAGGATCAGGTTGAAGGCGATGTCCAGCGGGCCGGCGGGCACCTCGCGGTCCCCCATCCCGAAGCCGATGGCTTCGCGCTGCTTGCCGCCCATCGGGAACAAGATCTTCAGGTGCTTGCCCCCAATGACCCGCGGAGGGAAGGCCGGCACGACGCCGCGCACGGCCCACACCGGCAGCGGATTCGAATGCCCGAAGGGGCGCAAGCGGTTCTGGTCGTGGTAGAGATGGTCGCTGATGTCGCCGGGATCGATCCAGGCGTCCACCAGCAGCTGGCGGCGCTGGTCGCCCTGGCTCAGCGTGGCCGCGCAAACCTCGTTGAAGCGCGCGGAGAATTCGGCGATGCGGGCCTGGTCCACTTCGAGGCCCGCGGCCATCGCGTGGCCGCCGTAGCGGCGCAGCATCGGCGAGCACTTCTGCAGATGGCTCAGCAGGTCGAAGCCCGGCACGCTCCGGCACGAGCCGCGCCCCACCCCGTCGGGATCCATGCCGATGACGACGACGGGCCGGTTGTAGCGGCTGGCGATGCGCGAGGCCACGATCCCGATCACGCCCGCGTGCCAGTTGGGATGCGCCACCACCAGCCCGAAATCCTTGTCCGCGTCGAAGCGGTGGTCGAGATCCTCGCAGGCTTCGCCCACGATGCGGTCCTCGATCTCCTGCCGCTTGCGGCTCGAGTCGTCCAGCTGCTGGGCCAGGATCTTCGCGCGCGGCTCCTGCTCGGTCAGCACCAGCTCCAGCGCCGCCTCCGCGTTGCCCAGCCGCCCGGCCGCGTTGATGCGCGGGCCGATCATGAATCCGATGTGGTAGGTGTCCACCGGACCGGTGATGCCGGCGGCCTCGATCAGCGTGCGCAAGCCCACGGACTGCGTCTTGTTCAGCAACTGCAGGCCGTGGTAGACGAGGATGCGGTTCTCCTTCAGCAGGGGCACGATGTCGGCCACCGTGCCGACGGCCACCAGCTCCATGTACCCCTTCAGGTCCAGCTTCTCCGCGACCTCCATCTTGCGGTGGCGCGCCGCCTTGACCAGCCCGTGGCAGACCTTGAAGGCCACGCCCACGCCCGCCAGCATCCGGATGTCTTCCGGACATCCGCCCAGCTTGGGATTCACGATCGCACAGGCCTCGGCGACGCCTTCGGCGGCCGGCTCGTGGTGGTCGGTCACGATCACGTCGATGCCGAGGCGCGCGGCCTCCTTGACGGCCTCGACGGAGCTCGTGCCGCAATCGACGGTGATGATGAGGTTGGGGTGGTAGGTCTCGACGCACCGGTGCAGGGTCTCGACGCCCAGCCCGTAGCCGTCTTCGATGCGGTGCGGCAGGAAAGGGACCGCCATCGCCCCCAGCCCGCTCAGCACCTGGATCATCAGCGCCGTCGCCGTCACGCCGTCCACGTCATAGTCGCCATAGACCAGGATGGAGCTGCCCTGCTCGATGTGCGAGAGGATCAGCTCCACGGCCTTCTCCATGCCCGGCAGGACGAACGGATCGGTCAGGTCCGCCAAGCGCGGATTCAGGAACTTGTCGATTTCCTCCCGGTCCGTCAGCCCGCGCGCCACCAGCGCGCGGGCCATCGCCTTCGAAAAGCCATAGGCCTCCGCGATGCCGTCCACCACCTGGGGTTCGGCCTCGGCGGTCAGCCAGCGCTTTTCGGAGCGGGTGAGCATGGACTACTTCGCGGCGGGAGCCGGAGCCGTCTTGGGC